>DASVCZ010000029.1:0-13098 GCA_036381335.1 Patescibacteria group bacterium
GTTGAACCTGAGCAAAGATTTCATCCATGGCGGACCAGTCTCTAATATCAGCCTTAAAAAATTTCGCTTTTTTAGGAACGTACTCCCGATACCCTCCTGAGAGGTCGTCAATGACCACCACTTGGTGACCGGCTTCAGTCAAACGATCCACCAAGTGACTACCAATAAAACCGGCCCCGCCGGTAACTACGATGGTAGAGTCAGAACTTCTTTTTTTCGCCATTTAGTTTTGGTGATCAACCACCACATATTCCATCCTACTTGAATTGATTTACGTAAAGAACCGGTGATTTTGGATTGTCCAATTCGAGGCAAGTAATGGACAGGCACTTCAACGATCCGATACCCAAGCAAGGCAGTTAACGCTACCGTCTCCGGCAAAAAATGGGAGGAACCTACCGTTAGGTGAGGAGCAATGCTTTTGACAACTTGCCTTCGAAAGGCGCGGAAAGTACAGCCACAATCGGTCAAAGACTCTAGACCATACACCCACCGTTGATAACCAGCCAAAAGTACGTTGCCCAATCGTAATAAACCGTGCATATTGGCCTGTGGGTGGATGAAGTCCACATTGGTCCTGGTCCCTAAGACACAATCATACTTGGCAAGTAAAGGGAGTAACTTCTTGACATCTTGGATGGCAAAGGTGCCATCGGGCTCAGCTAAGACAATATACTCGCCTTTAGCCACGGCCAAACCTTTCCGAAGCGCAAAACCATATCCTTGTCGGGTTTCCTTGACCACCCGAGCCCCGGCTCTTTTAGCCAGCTGAGCGGTGCCATCAGTGGAGTTATTATCCACCACAATAATTTCGTCCAGCAACCGTAATCGCTTACATTCGGTCACTGCCGTCTGAATATTTTCTGCTTCGTTATACGCAGGAAAAATAAGACTGACTGAGTGTCGGTGGTACATGCAAAGCTTTACTTGGGCAGATACTCATTATTCTTCAATCAACGAAAAGGCTTTAAAACCCATTTCGCGGGGAAAGTACGTCCCCACTGGCGCCACAAAAAAAAGTAACTGTTCATCTTTGACGGTTCTTATTTGGCCAGTGTGGGGATCTTTAATATCATTGGTATCCCACCAGCGACGCTGAAAAAAATCGTAGTCAAAGATGCGATTGCGATCAACAAAATCTTTATAAGGATCGACTATAATCAGCTCCTCTAGCTCATCATCCATGTGGGAGACGATGCTGTAATGACCGAAATCACTATCTTCGTCCTTTTCTGCTGCCTCTTCTTCTTCCGTCTCGTAAAACAACCCTTTCCATTCCACACCTACCGGAAAGCCGCGCTCTAACAAGTAGCGAATGTCGTCTAAGGTGGCATAGTACTTATACCAAAACTGGGTCTGGGGGGCGAGAATTTTACAGGCCTTGCCCAATTGATCAACGGTAACACCGGTATCTATAATAGTAAACTCAGCGTCAGCAGCCCGAGTAATTTCTTCCTGAGAAAATGTGTGCCCCACCGCTTCTAGCTGCATTTGCAACACCGCTGGGCCACAGTGATCCTCACTGATTTGAGTCACACGTTGAATAGGCACTGCTTGTGGCATATTACTTCTGTAAGCTTCGGGCGTGCTTACTGAGCATACTTTTAAGTAAGTGTATAAACTCAATATTATGCAGTTCTAAAACCTCAGTCATCGGCAAGCCCTTATCGGGACCTAAGGCAGTATTAGGATTACAGTCAATAAAGAAAGGCGTCGAAGTTTCTTCTTCGTACCGGATGTCGTACTTGGCGTAATCCCGGTGCCCCAACAAATCAAAGGCTCTGGTAACTAAAGGCGAGATTTGATCGATAATCGCTTGATCCGGAACTTTGTACTTGTAGGCGTGTAAATCATCATAACTTTCCAAGCTGGTGAAGTTATACTTGCCATCAGGTTTTACTTTAAAAACCTTCTCCCCTAAAATGACATGTTTTTTTCGGCCATCGTCATAACAGACGGCTGTAATTTCAGGACCAGGAACAAACTTTTCAATGATAACCGGGATTTTATAGGTCTCGATCATTTTGGTGACTTTTTTCTGGGCCGCATCCAGGGTTTCTTTGACTGCTTTATTATCAATCCCGACACTGCCTCCACTCTCATTAAGTTTGACAATTAAAGGAAAACCTAAGTTGTCGGGCACTTTGGTGCGCAAGTCGCGAATAAATTTATATTCAGGAGTAGGGATGTCGTGTGCCAACAATAGCTGCTTAAACATGTGCCGATCGTTCCCCACTACCAGTCCTCGCATGCCAGCCCCTGTGTACTGCATGTTAGAGAGCTCAAGCGCCCCCGGAATAGCTGGCTGGAGACCATCTTTACCTTTAACGGTATCGACCAAGTTTAAAACTAAATCAGGCTTGTCCACCAAAATATTGGTGAAAAAATACTGGTCGGCAGCGTAGCCTTTGACGGCAATGCCTAGCTTAGCAATTTCGGCAATCACTTCTTCTGCTCGGTCTTCAACTTCAACTTCCGCCTCGTAGGCGCCTTGAGTAGCGAAGTCGTCACGATCAACGTGGGAGTAAGCTACGGCCACTAACTTCAGCCCCTTGAGCGCTGCTTCATCGATGTAAAATGGTTCGTTTTTTGTTTGTTTCATATGGTCCATATTCTCATGTATTTTAAGAGTTGTCCAGCCGAGCAGTATGTCCTATAACTTGCAAACCGGGCCGAGGTAGCGTATAATGGCTAGATTAACACAACAGTTTTGGGTTAAGCTCGCACAGATTCCTTCTTGCTTCTTGTCTTTATCCTCTCTGTTACGAGAGCCAAGCTCTCTCCCGAACATATCGGGCGTCACTCTGGGAGTGAAAAGAAAGAAGTATATGCGTCACTTTAGACGTTCTTCGTCACGTTCCAATTTTGGTCAACATAGATCATTTGGCAATAATCGAAGACAATTTTCCCGTAATAATAATCGCCGGTCACGAGCCAGTTTTGACCCTTCTCTTTTGGTGCAAAAAGCTGAGCCAGTACAACCGCAAGCAGTCTATCACCCGCAGCATCAGTTTGGCGATTTTGAACTTCACCCGTCACTGACTGCAAACGTACTTGAGCGTGGTTATACCGCGCCCACTCCTATTCAAGACCAAGCCATTCCGGAAGTCATGAACGACCGCGACTTAGTGGGAATAGCCAATACTGGGACCGGTAAAACGGCTGCCTTTTTACTTCCATTAATTCACAAAGTCCTGACTAACCGTACTTCTCGCGTCCTCATTGTGGTGCCGACTCGCGAGTTAGCGGTACAAGTACAGGATGAGTTTCGGTTGTTCACCCGCGGTCTGGGATTGTTTTCGACCATCTGTATTGGTGGGGCCGCCATGTTGCGGCAGATTGAAAATTTACGTCGTCGACCTCACTTTGTCATCGGCACCCCTGGTCGCTTAAAAGATTTAGAGCAGCGTCGCAAGTTTGAGTTTTCTCATTTTGATACCTTTGTCTTAGACGAAGTTGATCGGATGTTGGACATGGGTTTTGTTCATGACGTCAAGTATATGATTGATCGCTTGCCTCAAGACAAACAATCACTCTTTTTCTCAGCCACTATGACCGATCGGGTTAAAGGCTTGATGCAAGGATTCCTGAAGAATCCTGTCTTTGTCAAAGTAGCGACAGTCCAAACGTCTAAAAACATAGACCAAGATATTGTCCGAACCCAAGGCAAACCTAAAGTAGACGTTCTCCATGACTTACTGATCCAAGATGGATTCAGCAAAGTGCTGGTGTTTGGCCGAACCAAACATGGGATGGAAAAGTTGGCCCGCGAACTTCATGGCCGTGGTTTTAAAGTGGCTGCTATTCATGGTAACAAAAGTCAAGGGCAACGGATGCGAGCTCTCAAAGAATTCAAGAGTAGTTCCATTCAAGTCTTGTTAGCGACTGACGTCGTGTCCCGGGGAGTTGACATTGATAACGTGACTCACGTCATTAACTACGACTTACCCGAAACCTACGAAGACTACGTCCACCGAATCGGCCGGACTGGCCGCGCCGACAAAACGGGCGTAGCGCTGACGTTGGTTGATTAATGCAATTAGTGATAAAGGGTCTTAAGAAATTTTTTCAACTAAGTACTCAGTTTTACCTTTAGGTAGAACCAGGCTGACAGTCTCTCCTACTTTTTTACCCAGTAACAAACTACCCAGCGGACTTTCGAGAGACAGTTTTCCTTGGCTCGGATCTGACTCGTGCTGATTGACCAAAGTGTAGGTGATTTTTTTACCATTGGTTTTTAAGACCACAGTACTGCCAAAGGTTACCACTCCGGTACTAGCTGGCTTCACAAAAATTTCACCGTTCTCTAAAAGGTATCGCAGCTCTTTTAATTGGCGATTGAGAGAACCCAGCTCAAACTTGGCATATTTATAGGCTCCATTTTCTGAGAGGTCGCCCATTTCTCGAGCATCTTTCAGCCGCACCAGCACCTCTTTACGCTCTTGCGTCAATCGTTGCCAAGTCCGCTGCATCTCTTGGTACTTTTCTTTAGTGAACTGAATTTTGGGTGACGTGTTTTTCAAGATAGGTTTTATTCTTCCACGATCAGAGTTCCCGTTTGACCCTGTGCTCGGTGATTACCGACGGAACAGTAGTACTCAAAGGAACCAATTTCGTTGGCGGTAAACTCAACGGTATTGGTTTCCCCAGCTCGGGTAATAGGTAGTTTGACTCCTAACTCTTCAATATTGAAATCATGCATCATGTCGACGCTATTCATAACCAGGCGAACAGTCTCGCCTTTTTTAACACGAATTACGTCTGGTTTGTAGTAAAAACTGCCAGCTTCTAGATTGATAGTCCGGACTTCGCTCTCACTTTCCATCATTGCTTCGGGGGCAGCCTCTGTGGTTTCCATAGTTTCAGCTTGCATCATTACGTCAGTAGCTGCCTCGGGTGACGGAGTGTTCTCCATTTGGGTGTCTGAATTACCACCTCGAGCTACTACTACACCAATTCCAATTACAGCCACCAAGGCCACCAGGCCGCCAATCATGAGCAGGTTCTTGTTACTTGAAGTTGGTTGAGACATTTCCATTTCTTGCATGATACGAAACTCCTTCCATGAGATTACTTTTTGCAGTTATACTATTAATTAATCATATCCTGCAAGTAGTTAAAATACTACGAGGTATAGTAATATCATGACTTTAAATCCTCTGACCCCTGAAGAAAAACGCGTTATGATCGATAAAGGTACCGAAGCTCCCTTTACAGGCGAGTATGATGATTTTTTTGTAGAAGGCACCTATATTTGTCGACGGTGCAATACCCCTCTTTATGAATCCAAGGATAAATTCGATGCCCAGTGTGGCTGGCCGAGTTTTGATCAAGAAATTCCAGGAGCGGTCAAAAGGCTGCCTGATGCCGATGGTCAGCGGATTGAGATTCAGTGCGCCACCTGCGGTGCCCATTTAGGCCATGTCTTTGAAGGGGAAGGTTTTACCAAAAAAAATACCCGTCATTGTGTTAATTCGATCTCGATGAAGTTTGTACCAGCTGCCGCGCCGTCCACCAGACGCCCACTTGGAACAGCCCCATCAGTACCGGAATAAAGCGAAGTGCTACCAAATCGGAAAAGTGGTAGGTGAGAGCAAGAAAACTAAACACACCCGCAATTCGTCCAATATTTAAATATAGTTCTCTGTCACACACATAGGCATAATTGTTAGTGGCGTCACCACTTTCTTCTTCGTCAATAACTCTGAGTGTAATCGGGTTCGCTGAAATCCAAATGAGATGGGCAGTGAACGAAACTAACAACAAATATAAAATAGCCGTCACCTGATTAAAGAAGAGCAAAAATAAACTCGAGATACTTAACAGTAGTAAAATTGCGATCTTGATAAGTAAAAGTCGATGATGAGGCTTTGCTTTTCGAGCAATACCATACATTGTACTGGCTGTCACCAAGGCTGCGCCTGATTGAATAGCACCTAATGAGCCCTCTTTCCCGATCAGAGTAAAAGTGATCAATGCCGGCAGGAAAAAACTCATACCGGTGTTGTATCCAATACATATTTCTTGCAGCCGCGCATAACTCCATTTACTGGTGGCACCAAAAATAAATAACTTTTTGAAATTAGGGTTCTGAACCGGGGCAGAGAGAAAAACCCAACCGCCAAAAGCCAAAAGTACTAAAGCTACTATACTTAGCACTCGATAAGCTGGTTCAGCTTCATAGGTACTCGTATATTCTCCCGCTCGGATAATCAGACCCAATAAAAATGGGGTGATAATACCTGTCAGCATCCCAATCATAGCTTCCAAACCAGTAAAATAATTTCGGTTTTCGTCTTTGGTGACTGCTAAAGTAATAAAATTTCTATTTGCCCAATAATAGCCAAGAGGAAAACCCTGTAAGCCACCAAAAATAACTAAACTTGTAAGAGTATTAAAAGGGAAAAAAAAGACCATTGAAGCTACAAAACCCTGACCAATTAAGCCTCCACTTAGGACATAGTGAATGGGAAATTTTTTGAGTAAGAGCCCATTGGACCAAAAAGCAAACGGCAAGGTAATAAATGTTGCTAAATTGTAAAGCGCTACAGCGGTAACGTCATTTGTTTGGCGAAAAATAAAAGCGTTGATAAAAGTGAAAATTAACGGATACGCAAAGTCATAAATCGTCACTGACACTAACAGTTTTTGAGCAGCCAAGCTTAGCTTTTGAAAATGAGATTTTTCTAAATGATATCTTCTGAGAGTGAGAGAATGAAGGCGTGCATACATACCGCGTAATTATACTCTACTGTCGGACTTTAGCGAGAACTTATTAAAAACCACCGTCGCTCATCAAATACACACCCAGTACTTATAGGGTGATCTAGGTGCCCGGTGTACTATCCGGTAAGATGTCGTATGAAAGAAAAATAAGTCCCCGCGCTGAAAACTTTGTGTCCGCTCACGAAAGCATTCTGAACGTCATGAAAAAAAATGACCGGTTTTTGTCGCTCCTGGGTTACCTAGGACTAGGCGGGATTGATGAAGATCTGGCTACCTTATCTGAAATCGTCAAAAAAATTCCTGATGAAAACTTACGATGGGATGTCTTAGACTGGATGACAGAAAAAATCCTGCTGCCCGAAGATCCTTTGGTCATGGCCCACGTCCAAAAGTATATTGTGATGATGTTGACAGTCATTTCTACCAATGATTACCTGCATGGCGTCCCTTCCTTCCTGAATGAAGAAGAGATACTTAACGGCCCGTATCGAGACCGGGCACTGCTGATCAGCAAAAGCTATGCCTTCCTTTTCTTCATGGATGATCGCTTTGGTAATGAGAACTATTCGCAGCTCCAAGATCACGAAAAAAGAGAAGTAAAGGCGAGTACTAAACGCATAGCAGCCTATCTCAATGGCATGTATACGCGCCAGCCAGTTTCAACTGAGGCAGATGGCATCTTGGTTATGCAACTTCATCGAGCTGAGCGAGCGTTTTACGAACTAGTGGACGAATTCAAAGAAAAGTTGCCCGACACTCCCGAAGCTTTAGCTTGGTGGGAAGAGTTCAAAGTCAGGATGATCGATCATCTGAAACTAGGAAATGATGATTTAAATAAAAATTACACTGTTAAAACCTATGCCAAAGATCGTCAAGCCGCTTCCGGAATGAACTGGGCCGCTATTATGGGTGAGTTCCTCTACTTTAAGTTTATTCCCCGTCACAAACTTGAAACCAATCCCGATCTGGCTGACTTTGATCAACTCCTGACAAAGACAGAACAACTTTATAAAAGAGGCGGTGGCGAAATTAATGATGACTTCTCATTTGTGAAAGAGGTGATAGATAAAGGTTCAGCTGTCAATATAATGGTGGTTGTCTTTAACAAAATTATAGAAGAAAAAAGAGCTGACACCTATTCCAAGGAGGAGGTAAGGGAGCTAGTGAGATTTCTCTACACTATTGCCGATCAGGAACTGGTGGAAGTACTTGCTCACACCTTCTTTGACATCCTAGCGCAAGAGGGAGTGGATGATGATGAGCCCTTAGTCACCGAACATTTCTTAGAAATTACCTATCTAGAAACAATTAAAAGAAACTCTGAGTTAAGGACTAAGTTACTAGTCGATTTCTTCACTAATCAAGAAACATTGAGTGAAATGTTAGAGGAAAAATATCAGCAAGGTATCTTGACTGAAGATGAGTATCAAGCCCTAAAGTTCAAACTGGCAGACTGGCTGATTGGAATTTTAGCCACCATTGTCTGGCAATTAACAGAAGGGTATCCTCGATATGAGAATGAAGCAGCTATTTTCCAAGTACTCCGACCAGATGACAAAAAAAGAGCCAGCGTACTGAAAATGTTGGGATTCCATAATCAAAAAAGATATCAAAGTGCTCATCACTCACTCAGTCCAACCTAAAAGTATTTTAGAAACTCCGCTCAATCTCTTTAATAATCTGAGGTAGGTCGGCTAAGCTTTCATACCGTTGAAACTTATCGGCATCGACTACTTTTTTGTGAATATTAATCGCTGCTTCTACAAAGGAATTGAAATGTTCTTGACTGCCAATGATGTAAATCTTTTTAACTCGTTTGGTAAAAAGTGCCAACTTCAGTAGATCAAGGCTTAGTAAGTCATTTAACCTGGGGACAATTCTTTCAATGTTAATGATTAAGTCCATATCGGGGTACTCACGCACAAATTGGCTTTGGAGACTCATCATTTCGCGTGCTTGGTCGGTGGTGGATTCAGAACTGAGAGCATCAATATACGCAATGTTTCGAATGACATCGACCAACGCATAATAGGTATCACCACTCGACTTAAACCAGGAAAATTGATCTTCACTGGTATCTTTGGCCATGGCACTTAAAACACTTTCCACAATCGGAACTACTTCGGATTTCCACTCAGAAATCTCTGCCAGAATATGATTCATACTCGCCATAGTTGTATATCATTATACCCCGAGAATGGGAGAAACCGGTAAGCAGCCATTACTTATCTATTAAAAAATCTTCGGAAGGCGTCTAGGATTCTTTGCAGCCAACTTTCAAAGGTTGCTCTTGGACCAGTTGGCTCTGTGGCAGGCAAGGGTTCGGGATCAACTGGTTGATGATCGATACTGGGGTCGATGTTGTCCTCAGCTTCCCCTGTCGGGCTCGGCGAGGCCTCAGGCGTACCACTGGGACTCATTTCGGGAGAAGTTACTTGATTCGCAGGTGAAGGGCTAGGAGTAGGTTCTCGAACTTCTCCGCCTTGGACAACAAACACATTAAACTCGCTGGGAGTGTGGGTGTTTTCAATACCTTGCATGTGGTTCATGGTCCCCGTTAAGCGGTGAACTTCAGTTCTCGTCAGTGGCACCAGTACCTCTTCGCCGGTGTAGATCCCAGTAGCCAGGGCCGGACCAAAATAATGCTGGGCATCTTTAATCACATATTCTTGGTTTGGTTCTAAGACAGAGTTGAGATCTAGTGCAGCTTCTGTTGCCCCCTCCCAGTTATAGACAGTAACATGTCCTCTGCCATCATCGTAGGTGTTTGGCCTGACCGCTATGTGCATGCCGGTAGGGGGACCCGCATTAATACTACTATTGGTATCAAAGCCAGTTTGAGTCCGCCACTGAGAAGGAGTAAGCACGTTCGTGAGATCGTTATAGATAAAGCGCGGATTGGAATTGCGAGAAAAATAGGTATTGTTATCCCAGACAGCGTGAGTAACGCCACTGGGAGGGACCACCCACCGCGCCAAAATATTATTAGAAACCAACGTATTATTCTCAACCACTACATCTTGAAACGTATGAACCAATAACGCACCGTGCTTGGATTTGCCATCCACAAAGTAATTATTACGAATCCGAGTGTTGACGTTATCCATGGTGGCATCACCAACCAACGTTGATAACCATTCGTTCTCGCGACCCAGTTCTGGCCGGTGATAGGTGTTATTAAATTCTAGAATTGCATTTTCTACCGGGTCCGATTCTGAACCGTAGTAAATATTGGCGTCCCGATGGTCAAAGACTGTATTACCTTCAATGGTGTAGTTGTCGCCGCCGCCCACCACCCCAAAGACTTTAATGCCAAAAGTGAAGTTCCGCCAAATAATATTATCTTTAATTAACCGCGAGTATTCTGGATGCTTATTTTGAGTATAGATGGCTGCTCCTCGCCGGATAGGATTGGCAACGTTGGTAGTAGTATCATAAGTACCGGTACCCCAAATTAAGTTGCCATAGATCTCCGATGTGCCAGCGGCATCCCACAGCCCAATCGCGGGATGACCAGTATTGTAAATCAACATGTTGATAACTTTGGCTCCCTGGCAGTGTAAAGTGATACCGGGTGCTCGCTGCAGATTTGGGAGAGTCCGATTTTCTTCGGTGTTAGTCAGCTCAAAATTTCGAAAAGTGATGTAACTGGCGTCCACGCCACAGTATATTTCGCCGTTAACGGTGGCTCGTTCATCTTGGTAGCCGCGGATAGTGATAGGTTGCTCCAAGGAGCCATCTAAAGTAATCGCAAAACGAGTAGCACCGCCTTCTCCATAGAGCCCTCCTCGCAACCACAAGGTATCACCGGGTGATACTTCTGCAGTTTTGGTGAAGGCAGTCGTAATATCCCATGGGCGATCGATGCTCCCGTCACCCTCTGCTGTACCGGAGGGAGAAGCAAAAAACTCAGCGGCCAAGACAGGCGTGGCAAAGTGTAAAAAAAGAATGGTAGACAACAGATAACCAACGATACTTTTCATGCGTGAGTGTAGGAAGTATAACGGTCATGATGAAAAAAAGGTGGCACAAAAGTGTAAGAAAAAGGTACTGCTTTTTAGAACTGCTTTGAAAAAAGGTGCTCAAGCTCCGTCTTCTCTATGTGATAGCCTATAAAAATCAGCTTAGATTCTGTGACCAATTCTGGTTTAGCAAACTCAAAGTACTCAAATCGCTTAAAGACGCCATTGAGGACCCGCCACCCCATTCCTTCCAGGTTAACGAAGCCTTTGACGCGAAAAATATTTTTGGGAAGGCTAGCCAATATTTCATCCAACCGATCTTTGGCAATTGGCTGATTCAAAGTCATGGTGACTGCCTGGATGTCATCGTGCGTTTCATGATCGTGTGCGTGTTGGGCTTTAGTAGTAAGTTCAGCACTCGACCATTGAGAATCGATGCCAAATGCCACTCGTGGATCCAACTTTCCTTGGGGTGCTTCTACAATCGGCGAATACTCATTCAGCTCGCGAACGTAACCGACAACTGTCCGTTTGCGATCGTCATCAACTAGCTCCACTTTGTTAAAAACGATGAGATCCGTGAGCTTGGCTTGCCGGCGGGCGACTTCGCTAATGTCTTTGTAGCCTTCGAAGTTAACCACGTCGATGATGGAAATCACTCCATCCCGCAACAGCCGCGGATGATTGGCCACCATTAGAGCCAGAGCTGCCGGGTCGGCCGTGCCGGCCGATTCGATAATAATTCGATCAGGTTGATACGATTCAATGATTTCATTAATGGCCGAAATGAATGGCCCAACCAAAGTGCAACAAATGCAACCGTTTAACAATTCCCGACTGACAATATTTTGACCACGAACTAATTTGGTATCCAAATCTTCTTCGCCAATTTCATTTTTAATGTAGATAACTTTCTGACCTTGTGCTTGAAGGTGTTCGACCAGGTGAAGAATGATAGTGGTTTTACCCGCGCCCAGGAAACCGGTAATGACGGTAGTGGGGATGCGATTGATTGCAACCATACGATAGAGCATATCATATTAGCAGTTACTTGCATTTATATTACGTTCAAGACACGCTCGACTCTACATGAAGTTCTCTACAGTAATTTATCGTCTTCTTTGTTCTCGCTCTCAAAATCACCTATTCAACCTTTGATATTATTCATCACTAGTGGTGACGGTGCTTTAGACGGTCTCTCACGTAATAATAAGTGCAAAAAAAATCTACTAACTATTTTTTGATGGACAATCGATAGAATGTTAATCCAAGAAATCCTGCAGCCGCTTGCGGCGACTAGGATGGCGGAGCTTACGCAGAGCTTTGGCTTCAATTTGGCGAATCCGCTCTCTCGTGACACCGAATTTTTGACCCACTTCTTCCAACGTCATCATTTTGCCACCGTTGAGTCCAAAGCGCATCTTGAGTACTTTCGCCTCCCGGTCGGAGAGGGCAGCCAACACCTCATCGATGTTCTCGCGCAACATCTGTTGAGACGTGGCTTCGTAGGGAGAAATTTGGCGATCATCGGCAATGAAGTCACCGAGGACGCTATCATCCTCACTGTCACCTACCGGTGATTCCAACGAAGTAGTGTTTTGGGCAATCTTGAGAATTTCGCGGACCTTATCCGGATCCATGTCCTCCATGGCTTTACCAATTTCTTCAGGAGTGGGCTCACGGCCCAAGTCTTGCATCAGTTTGCGGGAAGTACGCATCAATTTATTGATGGTCTCCACCATGTGGACGGGAATGCGGATAGTCCGGGCCTGGTCAGCAATCGCCCGCGTAATAGCTTGGCGAATCCACCAGGTAGCATAGGTAGAAAATTTAAAACCCTTGGTCCAGTCGTATTTTTCAACGGCCCGAATCAAACCCTTGTTGCCTTCTTGGATCAAGTCTAAGAAGGTCATACCACGACCAATGTACTTCTTGGCAATGGACACCACCAACCGTAAGTTAGCAGCCGTCAACTTTTCTTTAGCTTTTTTGTCACCTGCTTCAGCTTTTTGAGCCAACCTAATTTCTTCTTCCCGAGTAAGCAACGGAATTCGGCCAATTTCCTTAAGGTACATCCGGACTGGGTCGGACGAACCATCGGTGTCTAACGTACTGAGGACCTCCAACTCGCGTTGAATATCAGTTTCATCTGGTTCTTCTTCTTCGGAGACAGACTCAAAAACATCAATCGCGTGCTGTTCAATCTGGCCATAGAAAATATCAAGCAACTCGATATATTCTTCTGGCTCGACAAAAACGTCTAGCACTTCATCTTGAGTCACGTACCCACGTGACTTGGCTTTTTTCAGTAACTCATCAATATCATTCTTGAGGGCTTGGGGAATTTTTGCGGTCTTGGCCATAGGATTTGTGTATTATACACGCCCACGCAACAAAATGGCATCAACAA
>DASVCZ010000030.1:0-3464 GCA_036381335.1 Patescibacteria group bacterium
GAGAAAAGGTCTTGGCCAAATTTGTTAAACTCAATTAAGCGGGTATAACCGGTAACTCCGACACAAGTTGCACTTAATTCATAATTCCTAAATCGAATCTCCTGATCTTCCTTTAGTCCCGGCTTCGTTAAACACTCCCAGACCTCACCAGTGGCAGTTTGAGATACTCGTTTGATGAGGAGAATTTCCACCTCACCGCCGCTCGTTTTTTGGCCGTAGAGGCGAGCAGGGATGACCTTAGTGTTGTTCCGGACGATGACGTCATTGGCAGTTAAGAGGGAAGGCAGATCGTAAAAGTGATGGTGCTGCAGATTTCCGGTCTGGCGATCGACAACCAGCAGGCGACTGGTATCGCGCGGCACAGCCGGCTGGTGGGCAATCCGGTCTTTGGGCAGGTGGTAGTCAAATTGATCCAAGGTTAACATCAGGATCCTATTATATAATAGCGGCCAGATGTCTTTTTCATTTACACTCCAAAAAACGAAAGACCAAGCTCGGGCAGGATACTTTGAAACTCCTCACGGCCGAGTAGAAACTCCCATTTTTATGCCGGTAGGTACTCAAGCCACGGTCAAAGCTCTGGATTCTCAAGATGTGGAAAGAGCAGAGGCCCAAATTATTTTGGGTAACACCTATCATCTGTATTTACGACCGGGAATTGAGCGGATACAAGCTGCTGGCGGGCTCCATACTTTTATGAAGTGGGAGAAACCAATTCTGACAGATTCCGGTGGATTTCAGGTCTTTTCTTTAGGTGAAAAAGCCAGTCGGGGTACTCTCAAGCCGGCTAAAATTTCTGAAGACGGGGTAGAGTTCACTTCCCACATCGATGGCAGTAGCCATTTTTTCAGTCCCGAAAAATCTATTGAAATTCAGCGCCATCTTGGCGCCGATATTATCATGGCCTTTGACGAATGCACGCCAGATCAGGCTGATGCCAAGTATACGCGAGAAGCTCTCGACCGGACTCATGCCTGGGCTAACCGTTGCTACCAGTATTGGGAAGAAAAGAAGCGATTGAATATCTACGGACGGTATCAAGCTCTGTTTGGCATCATTCAAGGGGCGATGCATCCCGCATTACGGCAGGAGTCGGCTGAGTTCATGACCAGCTTAAACTTCGACGGCATCGCCGTCGGCGGCGAGACGATCGGCTACAACATGCCTGGCACGGCTGAGGTCATGTCCTGGATAGAACCCTTGTTACCGCAGGATAAGCCGCGCTACGCCATGGGCTTGGGCCGCGATCCTCAAGATTTAATTGACGCGGCCCTGATGGGTTTTGACATGTTCGACTGTGTCGGTCCCACCCGCCTGGCAAGAAACGGCGCTCTTTATCACGGGCAACTGGAAACTGCAGGGGAGAGACCCACTTTTGTGTCGGCGTATCCTAAAGGCCGGCTCTCGATTATGAAGCAAGAATTCGCAACCGATCAATCGGTCATCCAAACCGACTGTGACTGTTATACCTGCCAAGCCGGATATAGTCGCAGTTACCTCCACCACCTGGCTAAAACTCAGGAACTCCTTTATTATAGATTAGCCAGTATCCACAACACTCGTTTTATGATCCGGTTAAGCCAAGATATCAGAGCCTGGATACTGAAGTAAAAATGTACTCAGAGGTTTTTGTATGCATGCTGCCCATGTGCCGTTGACAGATCGTCGTCGTCAGCGCTCCTCAAGCATTCTAGTGAATTTTTTACATATAGTAAAAAAAATTACTATTGGTATTTTTATTTTGATTCTCATTACTATAGGTATTTTTGGGTACTTACTTCGGGTTAAAATCAACCATTTACGGAATTCCCATATTGTTTTCGTAAGTACCCATTTGGATGGAAGAGAGAATCTTATTTCTTTGGTGAAAGTGGTAGATGACCAGCCGACGACCGTTACTTTTAACGATGAGTTGCAGGTGCCTGTGGGTAAACATGGGCAGTATCGTTTAGATGCTGTCTATCCTTTGCTGAAGCAGGAAAAATATACGGATGCTCAGATTGCCTCTTTTTATTCTTTTATTTTTGGCCAAGTAGTGGACACAGTCATTTCCTTGCCAGTTGAGAATGGGGAGAGGCTTGACTCGCAAGTCTGGTTGGGGGTCCGACAGGGTACGGTTTCTGTAAGTGATGCGATCGCTATCTGGTGGCTCTTTCGATCCTTAGCGACAGAAGAGAGTAGTACTCATATTACTCAATGGAGTCAATGGAATCGGGCGAGGGAGCAGCTTTTTGATCCGCCGCTGATTCCCAATTGTTCTTTGGCCATCGTTAACTCCACCGATCAAAGTGGATTAGCTCAAGCTTTTAATGCCGTCTTAGAGAGTGAAGGAGTAGAAATTATTCGATTGGGTTCACAGTCAGAAGCTCGAGAAAAAAGCGCGTTATATCGAGTAGATGAATCATGCGAGGAGGTAGTGGAGGTGATAAAAACTTTGTCGCCGGTTGCCTTAGAGGTTGAAGTCAGTCAGTTACCCACGGCCGAGTATCGGGCAGCTTTATTACTGGTGATTGGGGAAGATATCGCGGCTTTTAATCCTCAGAGGCCGGACTAACGTCATCCAAAGTTTTCTCTTCGTCGGTATCAGTTTCCACAATATTAACAGGGACTTCCTCTTCCAGAGAGAAACGATCATCGAGATCGGCCAGGTTGCTCATAGAAGCTTTAGACAAAGGAAAAGAGTTGATGTGTTCATTTTTCTTTGAGCGTTTGGTTTCTTTGAGATAGACGCTACAGCTGGCTCCGTTAACAGAGTGAATGTAGCACTCGTAGGTGTTGCCACTGTTCATGAGTTTGGTCAGCCGGAAAGACAGGTCCTCGGGTAGAGCGCCCACATAGCCGCGATTACTTTCCACGGAAATATAGCGATTTTTTGATTTTAGAACACACCCATCGCCCAAAGACAGTTCTTCTAATACATCTTTGTTAGCCAAGCGGTGTAACTCGACCACTTTAGTTTTTCCTGGTTCTTCAATAAAGTGTTCTCGAGCAAAGGTCAAGGAAGGAATGCGCTTACTTTTGATGTGTTCAAGTTGCTTCTTAGCAATGGTATTGGATTTATCGAGTTGGAGGACTTTTTCAAACTGGAGTTGAGCGTTTTTGGTGTCACCAGTCTGGAGGAGAGCCACCCCTAGTCGGTTGAGAGCCCCGATATTGGCGGGCTCGATGGCAAGGATTTCTTGGTTAGTTTGAATAGCAGTTGGCCAGTCTTGAGTTTTAGCAGCGTTGATGGAGCGGGTTTGCAAATGGTTGATTTTATTCATAGGTTTGGTGATGACTATAATAAGTCTGCAAAAGAATACTGGCGATGGGCTTAAAAGTCAATGAGTAATCGAGTACTAAGGTGTATAATTGATCAATATTTTTTATTCATAATTCGTAAATCTACATTCACTTTGAAGGAGAAGTATGGCAGGACACAGTAAATGGCACAATATTAAGAACCGTAAAGGGGCACAGGATGC
>DASVCZ010000031.1:0-27068 GCA_036381335.1 Patescibacteria group bacterium
AATCACAGCTTGAGCCACCGACATGTTACCGCCAGTAATGCCATCCATAATCCGGGCAATAAAAAGCATGGGCACCGTAGTAGCAGATGCGAAGAGCGCCAACGACAAACTCGTCCCTCCTAAACTGAGCAGTAAGAGTGGCTTGCGACCATACTTATCAGAAAGTCGACCTATAATCGGGGTAGCGATAAATTGAAATAGTGAGTACGAGATGAAGAGCAAACTCAAAGAAAAGGCATTAATGCCAAAGCGGGAGGCATACGGATAGAGCAGGGGAATAATAGTACCGTAGCTGAGAGCGTTGACCAGCATGACTAACGCCAGCATTAAGAGAGTCGGATTTTTGAACATAGACCTTCAAGTTTATCGCAAAAAGCGGAAAGTGAAAATACTCTAGAAGAGATCGTTCCGGACAGAGTCGGGGAAACAGGACTCGAACCTGCGGCCTCGCGCTCCCAAAGCGCGCGCTCTAGCCATCTGAGCTATTCCCCGCCTCGACGGGGATTGCCCGTCATGGTGCCGAAGGAGGGACTCGAACCCACACTCCCTTGCGAGAAAGAGATTTTAAGTCTCTCGCGTCTACCATTCCGCCACTTCGGCTCAAGAAACAAAATTATATCATCGACCTGTTATTACGTCATTAGTCTAGACTGGGTTTCCGGAATGCCTGAGCTTCCAACGCTTGCCACTGAGATGGGCTAACATCGTTCATGGCGTCTCTTCTGATATGCAGGAGGGTAGGGCTGCCATCAGCGCGCTGAAGTGCAACATACTCAGTTTTTAACAGTGGCCGTAGCACGGCAGAGTACTCATCACTCCCTAAATTGAAGTAAATGAATGTCGGTGGATGTTCTTTGATCATCGCTAACCAAGCTTGGCGCAGATAGGGCGTACGGTATGCCCAGCTCAGGTGAAAATTTTGCCGACCAGCTAACGGCAGCTGTGCCATCATATTCATATAACCTGCCCCATCTGGGCCGGTCATTAAAGTATTTCCAGGTTGGCTTATGGTTTTGAGCGCATTGCCATAAGCCTGAAAAGTATCATAGTTAATATAATACTCACTCAGTTTATCTGGTGGACGGCTTAACCAACTCAAATTATTGATCAATAGTAGTACCATCAATCCTCCCAAACTATAGGCTATCATTTTATTTTTTCTCGATGATGAAAAATGTGAAAAGATAGCTTCTGTTCCCAAACTAATCACCACTGACACACCAGCCACATAAGTAAACAAGTGAAAACCTTGGTAAAAAGTGACGTTTGGTTGACTGATGCGCGGATTAAGACACAGAACTAAAATAAATAAGCCTATAACTTTAAAAATATTTTTCCTTGACCATTTGATTATAGGTCGTTTAACCACCAACAATGTCAATAAAAGTACAACCATCGCCAGATAAAATCGAGCTATAGGACTATTCAGTGAAAAAATGTGAAAAAAAGGATAAGCCACTAAACGCAGATAGTGCCATGGGTCATGTCCAGTTTCGTAAGGAATAAAGTACAGCACATTATTAACAATCGTTTCTTGCCACCAGTAAAAAGGATTGAACCACCAAGTTAAAAATAAACTAGGCAAAAAGATACTACCTAGTAATAAGCGTCGCTCTTGGGTAGTAAACAGTTGCCAACTCAAAACAAGACTTAAGGCAGCAAACGGCCAGAGCGGTAAGAGCGTAAAACCCAACCACCAAATCGCCAGGCCCGTCAAAACAGCGTCTAACGACTGTCTAACTTGAGAGGGAGGAGCGTCTAACGGCCACCAATTATCTGCCAAGAATAAGAGTAACCAAAGCACAGCTGGCACGGCTAAACTCTCAGCCAACACATGCCAAGCCAAAAAATAATGACCTAAGCTATAAGTCAGGATAGTAGCCACTACCCCTCGCCACTTAAAACGCCAAGTCAAAAACAGTGAAGCAAAAAAGGCCAAAAACCACATACTGATTCGCAGCCTATCAATGAACTGAAATAAAGTGTCATGGGGAATCGTCTCGGCCAACAAAGCGCCCACCAGCACAGGTAAAGGTTGGTGGTTAGTACTAAGAGTAGAGTAGAGCTGCCGATCAAAAGCAGAAATCATCCAGCCTACAGTCACGTGCTCTGTTTCGTCCTGGAAGTACCATGATTGACTGTGACTACGGACACCCCAGAGTAGGAATGAGAAAAAAAGACCTACTGTCAAAAAACGTAGACCATGTGCTTTAACACCCTGCATAGATGTTAGTATAGTACAGCTATGACCTTGACCAACAAGCAAATTACACACTTCCAAAGATTTATGGGAAAATGGTATATCCAGCATGGGCGCCACGAACTGCCTTGGCGTCAAACCACCGATCCTTACCAGATCCTAGTCTCTGAAATCATGCTCCAGCAAACACAAGTTGATCGAGTCATTCCTAAATACTTAGCTTTTTTAGACAAATTTTCGACAGTAGAAGAGTTAGCCCAGGCTTCCGTGGCGGACGTCATTAAACACTGGCAGGGCTTAGGGTATAACCGGCGAGGATTAAATCTGCAGCGGGCAGCTCAACAAATGGTGAATGAGTTTAATTCCACCGTGCCTTCGACCACCGACCAACTACTGTCCCTTAAAGGCATCGGGCCTTACACCGCCGCCGCCATCCAAGCCTTTGCCTTTAATTTGCCCAGCACCGTTATCGAAACTAACATTCGGACCGTCTTTATTTACCATTTTTTTCCTACGCGTGAACAGGTGTCTGACCAAGAATTACGATCTTTAATTGAAAGCACTCTCGATCAAAATCATCCTCGGCAGTGGTACTCCGCCCTGATGGATTATGGAACGTATTTAAAATCGGTACTTCCCAATCCCACTCGCCAAAGCAAAACCTATCGTAAACAAAGCCCCTTAGCCGGTTCGCTCCGCCAAGTTCGCGGTCAAGTTTTAAACGTTTTGACTCTCAAAGACAGTCTGACGTATGATCAACTTCGTGAGAAAATAACTGGTGATAAAGGCAAGCTTCTGACAGCCTTAAGCGACTTAGAAAAAGAAGGTTTTATTCAATGCACAAAAAACGACATCAGCTTGTTGGACTAGGCGGAACTTTCGACCATTTTCATAAAGGGCATGAGTTTTTTATTGAGTACGCAAACCAACTGAGTGAAAAATTAGTCATTGGCATTACCGACGCCCACCTCTCAAAAAGCAAACTCTATCCCGAGTTAATTCAAACGTTTCATCAACGGTTATCAGCTGTCAAGCAGTTTTGTGAACGCCAACAGATTAAGGCCGAGTTTATTAAGCTGAGCGATCCCTATGGGCCAACTATTGATCGCCAAACCAGAATTCAAGCCATCGTGGTGACTGAAGAAACAGCAGCCGGAGCTGAAAAAATTAATGAAATTCGCCAAGCTTCGCAGGCACGCCCCCTGCCTGTCTATGTCGCACCCATGGTCAAAGACGAGGTAGGACAGGAACTGCACGCCGATCGAATCCGGAGTGGGGAAGTCAGTCGGCAGGGGAGAGTCTATCGGTCGCACTTGACTGCAGATCTTCATATTACCGAAGCTCAAAAAAGCCTCCTCCGCCAGCCTCTAGGCCACTTAGTTGATGAACCGACTGCCACTCACGAGCAACAAACTGTGTACCTAGTGGGTGATGCCACCTTGGAAAAGTTTGTTGAGAATGACTGGCTATATGACTTGGCCGTATATGACCAAAGGCAATTGAGAGAACAAACTTCTTCCGCAGTCATTAAAAACATACAACCTGACGTAACCGTCGATAACCCAGCCAGCACCATCACCCTTCAGCTGGTAAAAGTACTCGAAAATGCCCTCCAAGAAAACCAAAAGCATATTTTGGTCAACGGTGAAGAAGATTTGGCAACGGTGGTCTTGATTTTATTGGCTCCGCTGAAGACATGTCTTTACTATGGCCAACCTCACCGAGGCCTGGTGGAAGTTATTGTCACTGAACAGCTTAAAGACAAAGTCTTTCGGATATTGTTCGGCTAAATTTTCTGTAGTATTCTTAGGTCATGCTCCCTCTTGCTGCCCAGCTTCGGCCTCAATCGCTTGACGACTTTATTGGTCAGGAACATTTAGTCGGGCCAGATAAACCCCTTCGCAAGGTCATTGAAGAAGGCAAGATCTTCTCGATGCTATTCTGGGGTCCACCGGGAGTGGGGAAAACCACTTTAGCGCGGATGATTGCCCACCAGCAACATCGTGACTTCTTTGAAGTCTCAGCCGTAGCCGCTGGCAAAGCCGATATCAAAGCTATCATTGATCAAGCAACTGCTCAGCAACAAAGCTTGATGAGTACCTACACCGCCCCGATTCTTTTTATTGATGAAATTCACCGTTTTAACAAAGCCCAACAAGATTATTTATTGCCATACGTGGAAAATGGAACCATTGTTTTGATCGGAGCGACTACTGAAAATCCTAGTTTTGAAGTTATTTCGGCGCTCTTGTCTCGCAGTCGAGTCTTTGTCCTTAAGGCTCTGACTGAACCAGAGTTAAACCTGATCATTGATCGAGCTATGGCGCTCGTCAGTCAGGGTAAAAAACCTACGGTGAGTAAGCAGACGCGAGAATTTTTGATTCAGTACGCCAATGGAGATGCCCGTCGGCTGTTGACCATTCTTGACAACACTCTCGAATTGTACGGGACGTTAAGTCTAGCTAATTTAAAAGCCGCTTTGGAATCTACTTCCCTCCGTTACGACAAGTCGGCCGATGAGCACTACGACACTATTAGCTCATATTTGAAGAGTATGAGAGCAAGTAATACAGACGCTGCACTTTACTATTTAGCGAGAATGGTAGAAGCAGGAGAAGACCCTAAGTTCATTGCTAGAAGAATGGTTATCTTTGCGAGTGAGGACGTAGGCCTAGCACAGCCAACTGCATTGGTAGTAGCAAACGCTGTCTTCGACGCAGTCCAGAATGTAGGCTACCCAGAAGCTCAAATCAACCTAGCTCACGGAACAGCTTACCTGAGCCAAGCAAAGAAAGACAGATCGGCATATGATGCCTACTTTGCTGCTTTAGATGATGTAAAGAAGCACGGTAATCTACCAATACCACTACATCTGAGAAACGCACCTACTAAGCTAATGAAGGAGCTAGGATATGGCAAGGGGTATGAGATGTATCCTGATCCAAAGGAAAGTCTGTTACCAGAGAAACTAAAAGGTAAAATATATTTGAAAAAGAGATGAGGGACTCACCAGTCCCCAATTATGTTCAGTTGAAAAATTATGAATAAAATTAGTAGTACCATAGGTAAAATTGCGAGTAACAAAGCTGTACAGCTTAGTGGACAACTTGCCCAGGCTCATCCAAATCCCATTGTTAGTGGAAGTGCTACTTTTGCATCAGCTATCTTGGGTTATGTTGCTCAGTCATATCAAGAAGACCAGCAACAAGCAGCCAACGAATACTTATTCGAGTTAGATAGAAGACTAAATAACTTAGATCAAACAAAGGTTGATGAAGAGTATCTATATTCCAGGGATGGCAGAAGGTTGATAGCAAGGATAATGAGATTGGTATACCGAGATAGTAGAAAAGAAAAAATAATTGCTGCTAGTCATCTGACAAAAAAACTAATAACTGCCAATAGGATGAGCATAGACGAGAAAGAATTATTTGTTGAGACTCTTGACTCTATCAATGTTTTACAATTTTCAATTTTGCAATATGTGACCATTCAAATGTGGCAAAGGATTGATAGACCTCACAAGGGTTTTGACTGGGGTAAAATTGCTACAAAATATCAAGATAAAGGCATAAAACAATCACTTATACATCAATCACTAAAATCATTAGAAAGTTTTGGCCTAGTGATTGAAAATACTGCAACAGTAAAAGACGTAGATCAGTCCCACTTTGTCACAGATTATGGTTCTGATTTTATAACTTTCTGCACAGATATTGACAAAGGAACTGCCTCAAGTATCGATCTGGAAAAACTGTAATATGGAAGATAACCAAAAATTACCAGTAAAACACCATTACATTCCTCAATTTTATCTAAAGGGTTTTTCTCAAGATCAAGAACACTTGCACGTATTTGATAAAAAAGCTGAAACTGATGAAGCTAGATTTAGATACCAAACTACTCAGGCGATAGCTTATAAAAAACATTTCTATACCTACGAAACCCAAGACCATAGCAAAGAAACTCTTGAAGGAATGTTCAGCGAAATTGAAGGTATGGCTCAGAAGGCAATAGAAAAGCTATCTCTCGGTGAGCAGTTAGATCGAGAGTTGAGATCATATCTAGCTTTATTTATCGCTTTTCTCTGGGTGAGAGTACTTCATTTCAAATCTGAAACTCTCGGAGCTCAAGAAGAGATGCACGAAAAAATGGCAAGAATGATGTTCAGAGTTCAACCTAAAAAAATGATGCGAGAATGGGCTGAAAAAGAAGGTAAAGTAATGACTGATGAAGAAATTGACCATCTCATTGATTTTGCAACAAATCCCAAAAGGAGCAAAATAAAAATGAACTTCCCACAGAATTATTGGATAAAACAGATGCTCAAGCTAGGAGATGATCTTTATCCGTACCTAGCCATAACTGATTGGCAAATAATTCACGCTCCAAAAAAATATGCATATCTAACATCCGACAACCCTTTTATGCTGAGACCGACTGAAAAACCACATCCTTTCTATGGGATAGGATTACTCACGCCTGGGGTAAAGAAAATAATTCCACTGAAATCAGATTTACTACTGGTTATGCACGAACCTAGTGAAAATCCTGATTTATATCATACAGAGGGTACAAAAGAAGGATTTAGAAAGATAAATGAACAGATAGTCTGGAACGCTGACAGAGTTGTCTTTTCTCCTGATTTGGGGAAAATACAAAAAATAGCTAAAACAAAACCTGAATTAGTAAAACCCAGGGGAAAAAGGTATAGAGTTTCGTAGTATGTACCAAGGTCACTTATCACTATTAGACACACTCATTCCCCTCAACGCCTGTCTAGTAACCAACAAACATAAATGTGGCAAACCTTATTGCAAATGCAACAAAGGTCATTTGCACCAATCCACTGCACTCAAATATAGGGTGAATGGGATTCAAAAAAAGAAGTACGTCAAAAAGGCTGATGTAGCTAAAGTTAGACAACAGCTGTACTGGGCTAAAGGTAGTCAGTTTTTTGATAGAGATGAACGCTACACTTTAGCCATCTTTTATACATATCCAGATTTACTAGATAACGAGTACTGTATCAAGGCATACGAGCTATTTGGTCAGCAAAAACGCACACCTGAGTCTCTCCTTGCCAACTGATCTCTAAAATAGGCTGTTTCTGGTACATCAGGTATACTGAAATCCAGATGCATAGAGACAAAAATCATAAAAGAAAAACTCAACAAGATTTTCAATTTTGGCAATACGCTTCTAATCTCAAAAAAGCTGGTCACAAGACCATTGTTCACGCTTTAGCTTGGGAATGTCCAAGAGCATATCACTTTCTTCTCCAACAACTTAGTGAAAAAACACCGTTAGAAAGAATCACCATCTTGCTATGGCGAGACTATCAGACTGACGTAGGATCACTTGAGCAAAAAGGTTATGGCACACTTTCACCAACTGCTCTTAGAAGGTTCAGAGATAAATACTACTCAACAAACAATTTACCCAACCCCAAAATTACAAGAGCAGTAAAACAGCAAGAACTGCATTCACTCATACAAGAAGCTCAACAGCTAAAATTGATGGCTAATAAGTTCTTTGAGATTGATATGAGAGTGTGGCCTACTCAAACAGGACAGTCTCTTCGCAAAAAGCACCACGAAACAGTGCTAAAAATCGCTAAACTTCAATCTCAGTTATCCTAATTTTTCCCAATAAGTCGGTACTTATTGACTCTCGTGTCGCTTGTGCAATCATATAGTTATGAACACAAAAAACATTGATCTATCGCATATTTATAAAAATAATGAGGAAGCAATTTCACAAAAAGAACTTATAGAAAAGATGAACAAACATACAAGGTTCACTCGGAGATTTGCAGAACTACTTATTCAACAGTCTGACCCCATTACAAATCAGTTCAGAAAGGCTAATCAAAGTGGCAAGTTCTAAAGCACCTTACAAACCCCAACTTATTGGTGACTATGAGTTTGACGAGGTTTCATCCTCAATCAATAAAATGATTCGTAGAAACCGCGAATATGAAGCCTGTTTTTGGGCTTTTATTATTCATCAGAGTGGGTATGGCTTGTACTTATGGAGGCGATTGGTACTTATTGCAGCCGAAGATATTGGTAATGCCAGTCCAATGACTCAAATCTTGCTCAACGCTTTGCAAAACAATTGGCAATTACTTCATAAGCAAAATAAGGAAGCCACCTGGGCTAAGTTAGCATTAGTTTTTCAAGGAGTACAGGCAATGTGCCAAGCCAAGAAGACGAGAGAAATTGACAACTTGAGAAATCTAATTGGTCATCAGTATGAATCTCTTGGGAAGAGGCTTGAAGTCGAGGAAATCAGTCTGGACAGCCACACTGCAAAAGGTCGTCAGATCTGGGGAAAGTTTGGAGATTACTCTGATAACAAAGAGACTCAGAGGCTTGAACAGTGGTACAAGTCCTGGTGTGTAGTAGAACCTGAGGCTTTCAAAGGTAAATACCTGGATGAACTAAAAGCTGTTGAGGCTCAACTTATCAAAATGAAGGAGAGGAAAAGCGATCAATGATTGTTTTTTGACTGCTACATTGCAGGAAATATGTACTTCCTATTATACAGATTAGATAAAAATATGCACTTGCCTCATAAAAAAGAAACAGCAGAAAAATGACTAAAAAACATTACAAAAATTACTACCAGATAAGAACATCCAGATTTATTGGAGTAAATACATACTTAGTCACAAACATAAATGAAGATGAAAACAGCGATTAGCAACTTCCAAGAATATCTCACAATCCAAAGAGGATGTTCTCTTGGTACTGTCCAAAGCTATTCCAGAGACTTACGTATGTTCAACAATTATTTAGAAGATAAAAACTGGTCAAATGATGTTTCCCAGATACAAGAGCAAGAAATAATCAGTTTTCTAGCTTACCTATCTAACCCTGATAGCGATAAAAAGCCTAATTCAGTGATTACAAGGGCTCGAAAATTATCAAGTATCAGAAGTTTTTTTACATTCCTAAGAAAACGCAAGTATATTGACCAAAACCCCAGCGAAGATATTGAACTACCGTCACTCCCCGAACTAGAACCAGAATACCTGAAAATTGAAGAGTACCAAAAACTACTTAGAACAATAAGGGTATTTGCTTCTCCTTTTTATCGCGATCGTGATTTAGCAATTTTTTCACTATTTTTAGCAACTGGCATTAGAGTTAGTGAATTAGTAGGACTAAAAATTAGTGATGTTGACCTGAAATCACAGCAGATAAAAGTAAGACGCAAGGGAAATAAAGAACAAAGCCTTCCACTGAATGATGAAGTAACAAATATACTCAAGAAGTATCTTAGTAATAGACCTGATGTAGAGTCGGATAGCTTTTTCATTAGCAAGAAAAAAGGTGGAATCCAGGCCAATACACTTCATCACTTATCAAAAAAATATCTCAAAATGGCAGGAATAAAGAAGCGGAGAAATGGACTTCATCTTTACAGGCATACGTTTCTCTCAACTCTTTTAGCAAATGACGTAAATCCAGTTTTATTGCAGGAACTGGCTGGTCATCGTTCATTTGAAACTACCAGGAGGTACTTACACATCAACAACCAGCAAACACAAAAAGCAGTAGCAAAAATTAGTCTCTTGAAAGGAGAAATATGAAAAAACCACTAAAAATTATCGCCATTGGTGTAGCTATCCTGGTTGGCATTGTATTTATCTCAATGCTGTTTTCGGGTGAGGCTCAGCAATCTTTCCAACAAGGTATGGAAGCTGGAAAAGGAACAGTAGAAAGTATGGAGCAATAAATTATGAAAAAAATACTTCCGTTACTCGTAGTAGTAATTTTCTCTGGGTTTGTGTTTTCAGCCTGTACTTCATCTGAACCAATTCCTACAGAAACTATCAACCAAGAGCTACAAGATCAACGCAGTAGCTTTGATGACAAACGTGGTAGTAATGCCGAAGCTGCCAAAACAGCTCAAGCACTGATTGATCTTTCGAAAGTAGCTAGTCCAGATACTGCCTTTGATGTGTTTATTCGCACAGAAGTAGATGAAGCTGATCTAAAACGGTTTGAACTGGGTGGAGATGAACAAGAGTTCAAAGACTCCGTGGATTTTGCAGCTGTTAGTATCGTCATTGATTCAGATGTTTGGTCTGCTTCAACTGAAGATCAAAAGAAAAATCTAATCGCTTCTTGGGTGAAGATTATGCAAAATCAGTATCCTAACGCTACTGGTTGGATGAAAATCGGTAATGGCATACGTGACGTGGCAGAGGCTAATTGGTTACAAGCTGAATATGGTAAGAGTCCTGACATCAAGTTGAACTAAATCGGGAATCCTAGTCCCTATTTGTATTTTGGGAAAGCTTTGCGATCAGGTAAAATAAAGTTATGAACTTCAACAAAAAAATTGGTGACAAAACCGTAAACCCCATTGGAATAGGTACTTGGCTGATGGGAGGTGGTATTTACCTCGAATCAAAAACAACTTATGCAATTTATGGTACAGAAGCAGAAGAAGTAAAAGCCATCAAACATTCCATAGAATTAGGACAAAATCATATTGATACAGCTCAAATGTATGGAGCTGGCCACACTGAGGAGGTAGTTGGAAAAGCGATTGAAGGTTTAGATAGAGAATCATTGTTTATAGCTTCAAAAGTCTGGAAGTCACACGCCACTCAAGCAGCAGTTCCTCATTCCATTGAGGATATGTTGCGAAGAATGAAGATTGAATACCTTGATTTAGTGTACATTCACGCTCCATTCCCAGAAATTGAGATGGCTGAATACATTCAGGGACTCAATGATGCTGTTGATAAAGGTCTGACAAGATACATTGGAGTAAGCAATTTTACTTTGGAACAACTGAAACAAGCTGTTGAGCTTAGTAAACACCCAATTACTGCCGTACAGAACCACTTCAATTTATTACATAAAGCAGAGTTTCCAGAAGAAATGAGAAGTTACTGTATAAAAAATATCATTGCTATGGTGGCTTATAGACCACTAGGTAGAAAAATGTTGGCAGATGAATGCACTAACACAACTTTGTTGGAGATGGCAAAAAAATATGAAAAAACACCAGCTCAAATCGCTCTCAACTGGTTGATCTCACAGGAAGGCATGCACGCCATACCCAAAGCATCAAAGCTTGAAAACATTGAGGAAAATGTTGCTGCATTAGAGTTTGAAATGAGTAAAGAAGACCTATCTACATTGAGTAAACTACCTGACGAAACACAGAAATAAAAATATGGGATTTAGATTTCGAAAATCATTCAAAGTAGCACCTGGCGTAAAGCTCAATTTGAGCAAGAGTGGGATAGGCATGAGTGCTGGAGTTAGAGGTGCAAGAGTTGGGATAAGCAGTCGCGGAAACACATATAGCAGTATTGGAATACCAGGAACAGGTATTTACTCAACCTCATACTCGAAAAAAGGCAGAAAGACAGTTACTGCCCAATCATCTCAAAGTAATTCAGGAGCTGGTGTAAAGGTATTTTTATGGATTGTGGCTATTATTTTGGGAATAGCTTTGCCTCCATTAGGTGCTTTTATGTTGGTCGTTGCAATTTTTTACTATTACCAGCGAAACAAATCACCCAAATATCAAGCTGAGAAAAGAAACAAAAAAGCAACCACCCTTATTGATGACGAGAAAAAATATGAAGAAGCAGTAACTCTATTGTTGGAGTCACAAAAACTCGATCCTGAAAATAAACAGACGTCATTTTTATTAGGTGCTGCTTATCACAACAGTGGACAGTTTAGTGAGGCTATACCCCAACTTTTAGAAGCATATAAGAATGATCCAACAAGTGAAAAGATCGTCATCTCTCTTGCAAACTCATACTTCAATACAGAGAAGTATGATGATGCTATCAGCTTGTTACAAGGTAGTTCGAGTAGCTGGGAAAATAATTTGAAGGCAATTCAATTACTTGGAATGAGCTTTGCTAATCAAAAGAAGTATGATTTAGCAATAGATGTTTTCAAAAAAGCTCCTTTACTAAAACGTAATTTAGACGCTGATTTACTAGAACTTCACTATAATCTTGGATTAGTTTATGAGGAAGCTGGAAAGAAAAAAGAAGCTCTCAAACACTTCAAAAAGGTATACGCCTACGACATAAATTACAAAGAAGTAAAAAACAAAATTGAGAAACTTGAAAAATGAGTTTGAAACACACTCAATCAAAAAAATATGAACATTGCTAAAATAAAAAAAGAACTACAAGAAAAATATCCAGGTAAAAACATCATTGCTTTACCAAAAGAAAATCCTGCTGAGGTTATTTGTGAAGTTGAACCAACCACTGAACATCAAGAATATAGCTTAGCAGTAGCAATTATTGATCGCTCAGAGCCTCACTTTCACCAAATTACAACTGAAACATATAAAATCACTAAAGGCGAGCTTGATCTAATTGTAGACGGCACAATGCACCATCTTAGTGAAGGTGATTCTTATGTCATCAAACCTGGGAGCATACACCAAGCTCTTGGTAATGAGACTTGGATTGAATGTAAAACAGAACCAGGTTGGAAACCAGAAGATCACATCTTAGCAAAGGAGATAATATGACCGATATGCTATTAGTCTATATAACCTGTAACGATGTTCAACAAGCTAAGTCTATCGGTAAGCACCTGATGGATAAGAAATTGTGTGCTTGTGTAAATATCTTCCCTGAAATGCAACCAATGTTCTTTTGGCCTCCCAAATCAGGCACTATTGATGAGAGCAAGGAAGTAGTTCTCATTGCCAAAACTATTGAATCTAAGTATGAAGCATTGGAAAATGAAGTTCATCAGGTGCATTCCTATGAAGTACCATGCGTGTTTGCAATACCAGTCAAACACGTAGCTAGTAAATACTATGACTGGTTGGTTGGAGAAATGGAAAGCTAAAAATATGAAAATAAGTGCCTTAGTATTCGATTTAGATGGTACAGCTATACCAAAACATCCTGATGGTATGCCCTCACAGGCTGTCATTGATGCTGTTCAAGAAGCCAAGAAGATTTGTCCTGTTTCCATTGCAACAGGTAGACCATATGACCTTTGCAAAGATATTTTAGATGCTCTCAAGATTGATGACCTATGCATAGTAAATGGTGGAACACATATGTTTTCTCGAAAAGAAGATAAGTTTGTATGGAAACAAGAAATAGATGAGACCACTTTACAGGCATTATTTGGAAAACTCAAAAGGTTCAGTACGTATGATGTGGCTGACGAAAAAAACTTAGATCGAGTCTCAATCTTGAACTATGATACTTCTCAACCAATTGCTTTACCGTGTATTTTTTCTACATCCAGAGAAGATGCAAATGAAATGCTTGATATTTGTAGGGAGTTCAAGGATGTAACCGCTCATGCTGTATCCTCATGGAAGGATGGAACATTTGACATTCATATTACTCATGAACTAGCTACTAAAAAACATGCCTTACAATCTTTGCTCGCTCGTTTGAATGTTGATATTGAAGAAGTGATGGTAGCTGGTGATGGTGGCAACGACCTTCCTTTATTTGAATTGGCTGGTTGGAAAGTAGCAATGGGAAATGCCGCTGATGAACTAAAAGCCCAAGCTGACTGGATTGCACCATCAGTAGATGCTGATGGCTTAGCAGTGGCAATTAGGAAGTTTGTAATAAACCAGGAATAACCTTGGCTGCCCCAAAAAGCTAAAATTAGTCGCTAGATTTCTTTTCATAACATTCATCATTACTAAGAATAAAAAGCGATTTTAGTTACATTCAATAACGTACAAAGCACATTACGACCCAATAACTCAAAATTGCTTTGTGACATTCATTTACATAGGTATAAATAGACGTATATACCAATACATACATTGATTATTTTCCTATTGTCAAAAATGGTTAGAACCTTATACTGAGTATGTTTGGCTTACGTCAAACAATTACTAGTCAAAGATAAACGTTCGGACAACGGTACCGAACTCAAATAAGAGAGACCGCAGTTTGTACCCTTTTTGGGGTATGACCTGCGGTCTTTTTTGTTGGAAGGAAATAATGCAAGAAACAGAAAATAAGGTATCAATTGAATCTAATCTCACTGATCTTTCAGACACTCTATTAGATCAGATTTTTGAAGAAATTGACTTATTCTGTATGAAAGTATTTTACGAAAATGAAAGCGTTATTCATTGATCTATCGCATTATTTTTGCAATACTCAAGTAATAAAAAACCAAAGCGTCCCACTGGAAATGATTCGCTTTGGTTAGACAAAAAGGATGTCTTATGAAGGATTCTAACACACACATTATTGACCAAGCTACGATTCAAGCACTATCAGACAATGAAGTAAGTAGGTTAGTTGATGAAGACTTATTGGTTGATTTACAAAAACCATACAAGTACAGAGCTGCTGGATACATTCGAGTTTCAACTCTCAAACAAGCAGAGAAAGGTAAGTTTTCGCTTGAGCAGCAAGAGAAAAGAATTGCTGAGTTCATTTCAGACAAAGAATGGGAGCTTACAAAATGTTATGCCGATAAAGGTACTAGTGGCACAAAAATTGAGGGAAGACCTGATTTCAATAAGCTAATTGAAGATGCTCAACAAAGAAAGTTTGATGTCTTAGTAGTTTGGATGTCTGATAGGTTTGGCAGAAATACTGATGAAATGCAAGAACTTCGAAGATCATTTCGTAAACTAGGAGTGCAGGTTATTTCAACCGAAGAAGAAATCAGAATAAAAGACCCAAGAACATTTCAATATCAAGAAGGTGGCTTTGACAAACTTTTGGAATACCTAGTAGACTTCAAAGCTGAACAAGACAACAGAACCAGAGTAAAAAGGTTGGATTTAGGTCGAAAAGGCAAGGCAGAGAAGGGTCGCATACCGTGTAAAACTCCGTATGGCTATAAGAAAATTATTGAATATGAACCAAATACTGGCAAAAAGGTAACAGAAGAAGACGTGGTTGAGGAAGATAAAGCCAGAATCATTCGCTATATTTTTGAATGTTATAACGACCTCAATTGGGGTATAAGAAAAATAGCTTCCCAGCTCAACCTTGATAAAGTCACATCCCCTAAGGGAAAAATGTGGGGTTACTCAACAGTCAAATACATACTACAAAACCCTACTTACGCTGGAATGGTTCGATGGGGGTGGCGACTTTCTAAAAGTAGAGATAGCAGAACTCGTCTGATGCAAGGACATAGAGGCATTCTCAATCAAGGAAAACATACTCCAATTATTTCAGTGGATGTTTTTGAAAAAACCCAAGCCAGACTTCAAATCAGAAAGAAACTGGGTGGCAGAGCAGTTGGCTCAAAAGGATTACTAGTTGGCATAGCCAAATGCGGTAGATGTCAGGGTGGAACGTATGTAACTCAGTATCATCACTGGCACGCATATAGTAAAAGCAAAAACAAACGAGAAAAATATACCAAAACACTCTCATATCTTTGTTCTAACTATTCTCAATATGGCAAATCAGGCTGCTCTGCACGATATGTAATGACTAAGGCTAAATTAGAAACACTTGTCATTGAGGAGATTAGAAAACTAGCTAATAGCAAAAAAAGAAGAACTGAAAAAATAAAACAACTCAAAGAATCGAAGATACAATCATTAGATCAGGCTGAGACTTCACTGCTGACAAACCTAAACAAAATAAAGGAAAGAGAGAAAAGACAGAAATATGCTTACGACAATGGCATAGGTACGTTTGAGGATTTACTAATCAACAAAAAAATCAATGATGCTGAAGCAAAGAACATTAGTAAAAAACTAGCAGAGGTTCGTCTAAAACGAACAAATGAAGAAGACATCTACCTCAAAATAGCTAAGTCACTCAATGCTCTAACGGATTTCGATGAAGTGTGGGAAGTTGCCTCTTTTGGCAGAAAAAAAGAACTACTAAGAGCTATACTTGAGAAAGTTATCGTATTTGAAAACCGTATTCAGCTCGTTTTTGTAACTGAAAAAAGTAATTCCATTTTGGAGAATCAATTATGAACACACTAAGGACACTATTAGTGCTTTTATTAAGTCAATGCGGGCCAGCCAGACTGACGCAGCCCTCTATTACTTGGCCCGGATGGTCGAGAGCGGGGAAGATCCCAAGTTTATAGCCAGGAGGATGGTGATATTTGCTTCCGAAGACATCGGTCTCGCACAACCAACTGCCTTAGTAGTAGCTAATGCAGTATTCGAGGCGGTCACAAAGGTAGGCTACCCAGAAGCTCAAATCAATTTGGCTCATGGCGTCGCCTATCTCTGCCAATGTAAGAAGGATCGCTCAGCCTACGAGGCTTACTTTACGGCGGTGGAAGACGTTAAAAAACACGGCAATCTGCCTATTCCCATGAACACTCGTAACGCTCCCACCAAACTAATGAAAGAAATTGGGTATGGCCAAGGCTATCAAAAATACTCTCAAGAAAGTTATTTACCTGAAAAAATTAAGTCCCGTAAGTATCTAAAATAAAAACTGCTCCCATTATGCCACCTTCTTGCCACTTTTGGATTGTAGACTCGGGAGCATGGTCACTACCGTCGATCTGTTGACGATTCTAAAGAAACACTTTGGCTATACTCACTTCCGACCAGGACAAATTGAAATTATTCAATCCATTGTCAGGGGACGCGACACCATTGCCATCTTAGCCACCGGGGGCGGCAAATCGCTCTGCTATCAGGTGCCTGGATTGGCATTAGCGGGGACAACTTTAGTTATTTCGCCGTTAATTTCATTAATGAAAGACCAAGTAGACACCCTGGAACGAAAGGGGATCTCGGCTACCTATCTTAATAGTTCTTTAAGCTCGGCCGAACTCCAGCGCCGACTCACAAAATTCCAGGTAGGAGAGTATAAGTTTGTCTATGTGGCCCCCGAACGGCTGCTTAATCAGCGATTTATTGCCATCAGTCAAAAAGTAAGTATTTCGTTAGTGGCGATTGACGAGGCTCACTGCATTTCCCAGTGGGGCCACGACTTTCGGCCCGCTTACCGCAACGTCAATGCCTTTCTCACCGCCTTACCCAACCGACCGATTGTGGCTGCCTTCACCGCCACTGCTACGCCGGTAGTTCAGCGTGACATTGTTTTTAACGTCCAGCTAGCACGACCAAAAGTCTTTCTCAACAGTTTTCAACGCAGCAACCTCTCTTTTCACGCCCGCATGTGTCCCAGCTCCACTGATCAAGAATTAAAACTGTTTCACCTGCTCAAACACCATCGGGGAGAATCAGGTATTATTTATGCGGCCACTCGGGAAAAAACTGAGTATCTAGCCGAATTAGTGACTCATTTTTCACCTCGGTCTCAAGTTAAAGCGTATCACGGGGGGTTATCTAATCAGGAGCGAAGTCAAATCCAAGAGCAGTTCGTCAGCAACCAAGTGCAAGTAATTACCGCTACTAATGCCTTTGGCATGGGTATCGATAAACCCAACGTTCGCTTCGTGATTCACTATCAAATTCCCTCTAATTTGGAGAATTACTATCAAGAAGCCGGACGAGCGGGCAGAGACGGACAGCCTTCTGATTGCTACTTGTTATACAACCCTCACGACCTGTCGACACAGCTGGCTTTACTTAGGAAAAGTACAAATCAAAAGTATCGCCAGCACCAGTTTAAAAAACTGCAACAGATGGTAAAGTATGCCTTGCTGGCTACTTGCCGCAGTCAATTCGTACTTCAGTATTTTGGAAAAGAGAAAACTGCACCTTGTGAGCGTTGTGATAACTGCCAGCCTCCTGACCTTGGTACGCCTCGAGATTATCACCTTCAAGAATTGAAAAGCAAAGTCTTGACTTTGGCTGAAAAAAGCCATCAACCATACCAGCGAATCCTGACGGACACGCTGTTAGAGCACTTAGTTTTACATCAACCGCAGACAGAAGATGAGTTCCTTAAGCTCCCTGGGATAGGTCCCGGTTGGATAGAAAAATGGTACGACGTAGTCAAACCCGTCCTCAAATGGTAAAATATAGGATATGACAGTCAATAACTTAGTTCAACAATATAAAGAAATTAGCCTCTTTTTAAATGAAAAATGGCCACTGGAAAACGAGCAGCAACGAATTTTTGCTCGAACGATGAAAATCGTGGAAGAGTTGGGTGAATTAGCTGACGAAGTTTTGACCAGCATGAATCTCCAACGTAATTCTAAAATTGAACAATTCAGCCACCAAAATATTGAAGATGAATTTGCCGACGTCTTAGGCTCCTTAATCTTACTGGCCAATGAACTAGACATTGACGTCGAAAAAGTAATTCAACGAAAAATTGATTTTACTCGGGAACGCTTTGAGATGGACAAGTAGCCCACAGGCCTTTGTTTTCTTGACGAGCAACTTGCTCAGCCATTCGCAACTGCTCCTGACGGGCCACGTCCGGCGGGTAACTGCTGGCCACCGCATAGCCTTCGGCCACCAACACTTCATTAACCAATTGGCCATTCACCCACACGTAACGAAGTAGTCGTCCATACCGATCAGTCTGACTGACATCTTTTTCAAGTTCTACGGCCTTACCTTTCACCAGTTCAGCGTTCTTAGCAGATGCTTCCTGACCAAAGCATTCTTGCCCTACAGTCGGGTGTTTAGTTTCTGGAGTATCAATGCCAATATAACGAACGGTCCGGCCATCCTCGAGACGAATGGTATCTCCATCAATGACTTCTGTGACCTTAACACTTTCCCGACCATCTTGACGGATAATTGGCTCATTCTCAACCTTTACTCCTAAAACTGGAATTTCGCCCTGATTAAACTGAGTATAAAGACCAATGACAGCCGTTACCAACAAGAGAGATAAGCTCAAGATATGTTTAAGCTGGCGCAGTTCCTTCATGACTCCACGCTAGCACATTCCACAAACTGATACAACTCACCATCAGTAAAACCTTTTTTGCGATAGTACTCACGCGTGCCGATAGCTGAAATGACTGCTAGTTTAGAGAAGCCAGCTTGGCTAGATACTTCATGAGCTCTCTTGATTAATTTGGTACCTAAACCAAGATGCTGAGGCTTACCAGCAGAATCTTGACCGATGCCTACCGTTTGTCCATAGACATGAATCTCACGGATGATGGCGCTGGCTTTGAGCTCATCTATAAATGATTCTTCTTTAGGTAAACTTAGCCTTAAGAAAGCCACGATTTTATCTCCAGCCATATACTGGAAAAACACTTCCCGACTAACACTGGTTTCGTACTTTACTTCTTCCAGCTTCAAGTCAGTCTCTGCGAAGGAAGTACCACGAATTTCCCGGGCTCTGATATCCTGCGAGCGTTCACCCGCTTCAGCCAGCTTTTGTTCAGCAATTTGGCGAAAGTTAGTTTTTTTATTACCTTCCACAATATCAGTTGACGGAATGTCACGAATCACTCGAGTCAGACGACAGTAAGAAGGCGTACTTTTTAAAGCGAAAGTGAGCACATCTAACAGTTCTTCATAGGTGTAGGGCTGCCACTCGCCACGTTGATAGTACTGCATGAGCTCGGCGCTGCCAATTAAAGAACAAGGGTAAATTTTTAATTCGTCAGGTTTAAAGTCGGAATCATTAAAAAGTTTGAGGTAGTCTTCTTTGTCTTGTGCCACTGATGAACCATACAAGTTCGCCATCCAGTGAGCATGAATTTTAAAACCCGCTTGCCGCAGAAGTTTAAAAGCCTTGCGAGTAGCCGCCACATCGTGGCCTCGTTTGTTTTTGGTCAAGACTTCATCTTGCAAACTCTGAACACCAATTTGGGTTTTGGTACATCCTAAGCGACGGACACGGATCACCTCTGCTTCCGAAATATTATCAGGTCGTGTTTCAATGACTAAACCCACACATCGCACTTCTGCTGTTTCATTTTTCTTCTGCTCAATTTCTAACTCAGGCCAAACCGCTGATTGATAGGCATCAAAACCGGCAATCCTCTCCGGAGCTACATACATTTCTGAGACTACTTGGTTATAGGTTTTATCCAGTTTAGAACCTTCAATTTCAAACTTGGAACTCCGTTCTTTATTGGCTGCGGGATCGTTGGACATGGCATGCCGATTCATTTGCTGATACTTTCCTTCCATCTTGGCATACTCATCTTCGATTCGGCTCAATTCATCGATCATGCGCTCTTGATTGGTTGGGTTAAACTCATTCAGCGCTCGGAAGCATTCTTTAATAAACCACACTTGATAGGATTCAGGATAGTAGGACCAAGTGCCACCTAAAACTATGATTTCTGCTTTATCCACGGTGTGGCCAATGTTGTACAGCGCTCGCAAACGGTTGGTCGTTTGCAAGTAGGGGTCAAAGTAGTTTCGCTCGGCTCGTTGAGCGCCTGGTTCATCACTCAAGTAGCTTTTGGGCATCCGGACGTCGTTGGGGCAAAAAATGCAGGTGCCAGGACAGGGGAAAGGTTTGGTCAGCACTGTGATGGGAGCTACACCAGAAAGGGTTCGGACTGGTCGCATCCGGATCTTCTTGAGAAAGTCTTCATTGTATGCCTTCAATCCGCGGGTTCCCGCCAGCTTACGATAAGCTGCAACTAACTCGTCTTTAGCAAATAAATCACCATTTGGCTTAGTATGTTGACTGGAAAGTTTAGCTAAATCTCGAACACCATGCAGAGGAGCGGCCTCAATTTTTTTCAAGAGCGGCACCAGTTGATCCAGATAGAGAGTATAATCAAAAGTGTTCATCAGGGGTACCTATTATATATGACACCGTCTACCATTACGCAGCTCAATCAGCTCAATCACGATTTTTATCAAAAAGTTGCGCATTACTTCGACAATTCGCGCCAATATTACTGGCAAGGGTGGCAACAATTGATTCCCATCATCAAAAAACTCATTACTGAGAAACCGTTACGGGTCCTAGATCTGGGATCGGGAAACGGACGTTTTTTAGAGTTTCTTAAAGAAAAATTTCCTAACCAACCAATTCAATACTTAGCTGTCGATTCCAATGAGTATTTACTAGCCAAAGAGTGGCAAAAATCAGCTCAAAATTTCGAACGGAGTCAATTTAAAATTGATATTACTGATGCTTTACTTAGCAAAAGTTTTACCAAAACCATTGAAGAGCATTTCAAGGGCAAAAATATCGATCTCATTGTTTCATTTGGCTTTCTGCACCATATTCCCTCATTAGAATTACGACAAGAATATATTAGTCAGCTGGTTCAGCTTTCGGCTAAGAGTAATTTTCATTCGGTGGTCATTTTGACCGCTTGGCAGTTTGCGGATGATGATCAACAACAGAAGAAAATCGTAAATCCTTCGACCGTTAAAATCGATTCTACTGAGTTAGAACCAAACGACTATATTCTGAGCTGGAATCGGGGAGTGACTGCTTATCGATACTGCCACCATGTAGATGAAGAAGAGGTAAACAAATTTCAACCACTTAACCAAAACCTTTCATTTTCGAGCTTTTACGCCGATGGCAAGTCAGGTCAATTGAACCACTATCTTGTTTGGCAGAAAAGGCAGGAGTAAAATCCGTTTAGTATGAAAATGTTCCTATCGCTGTTACTAGTTGTCTTAGCTATATTAGGAATTTTCGATGCCAGTTACTTAACCTATGAAAAACTCACTGGCAACATCCCACCCTGCGGGGCCGGCTTTGACTGTGGTGAGGTTTTAAGTAGCCAATGGGCCTCCATCGGGCCTATTCCTTTGTCTATGTTTGGTTTTTTCTTTTATTCGTCAATGTTTATCTTAGCCATTATTAACTTTTTAGAAATCGATCTTTTTGACCACATTATTACTACTAAAAAACTACTTTTACTCTTAGGTAGTTTTGGGTTCTTTTTTTCACTCTACTTAGTCAGTTTAATGGCCTTTATTATTCAAGCCTGGTGCCTCTATTGTCTCTTTTCAGCTTTGATTAGCACCAGTTTATTTGTGACTTCAGTGGCTCTCAACAACCTGCCTCCAAGCACTCCCAGCAAATGAATTACCTTTTATCACAAGCCTTGGCTTGGAAATACCAGCATCTCATTAAGCCACTTTTTTTCTTATGTGATCCAGAAAGCGTGCATAACTTTATGACGCAGATAGGAAGAGCGTTGGGAAGTAACTCGGTAACTAAGGAAGTAACTCGCCTGCTACTAGCACATCAAAATTCCAAGTTGAACAAAACTATTGATGGCATATCTTTCTCTAATCCCGTCGGTCTCAGTGCTGGCTTCGATTACAATGGAGACCTAACGCAAATCTTGCCTGCCGTTGGCTTTGGATTTCAGACAATTGGGACAGTCACTTGGCAACCATACGAGGGAAATCCCAAGCCGCGTTTAGGCAGATTTCCTAACTCAAAAGCTCTCTTAGTCAACAAGGGGTTAAAGAGCCTAGGCGCCCAGGCCATTATTAAAGAGCTCGAACCGCTGACATTTGAGGTTCCCATCGGCATCAGCATTGCGGCGACTAATCGTTATTACCAAACTACTCGGGAACAGATGCTGGATATACTCCAAAGCTTCAGTGCCTTTGAAAACTCCCATGTTAAGCACAGTTACTATGAATTAAATATTAGTTGCCCTAATACTTTTGGCGGCGAACCGTTTACCTCACCCAGTCGCCTTGATTTACTCTTAAGAGTTATAGACAAACTGAAACTAAGCCGACCGATCTACATCAAGATGCCGATTGATCAAAGCGAAGCTGAAACACTGGAACTGCTCAACGTCATTGATCGTCATCAAGTGCAAGGAGTCATTATCGGCAACTTAACCAAAGATAAAAATAGCCCAGACATTAATGAAGTCGACAGGGAAAGATGGCTACATTCCCCAGGCAACCTAAGTGGCAAGCCCACCTGGCAACGATCGAATAACCTGATTGCGTTGACAAAAAAACAGTACGGCGATCGATTTACTATCATCGGGTGTGGAGGAATTTTTAGTGGTGAGGATGCCCATACAAAAATGAAGCTCGGAGCTGATCTAGTCCAATTAATTACCGGCATGATTTATCAAGGACCACAGCTGATTGGCCAAATCAATCACTATCTGACAATTACCAAGTTCTGACCTTATCCTCAATGTAACTTTATCTGACTACCACATACTGCTTTAGATGACACTGGAAGAAGTCCTCCCTACTGGGCAGTTACCAACACGTAATATTTTTTATTGGCACGGTAAAAAAATTGCCTATTTAGATATTGGAGAAGGGGAGACGTTTTTATGTTTGCCCGGGTGGCTCTCTCCCTCTATTTTTTTCTTACCTTTGCACCAAGCTTTTAAAGGCCAAATAAGATTAATCAGCATCGACTTACCAGGCTGGGCAGGCTTATCAGACAATATTCTCGACCCTCATCCTGATTTTTTCCTGGAATTGATTAATGATTTTATTGAATATCTCCACCTAAAAGACTTCATCTTGGTGGGGTATTCTTACGGCGGCATGTTGAGCCAGTTTATCGCCACCAAGCACGCTAGTCACTTAAAGAAATTAATTCTAATTTCTCCTCCTGCTGATTTAAGTTGGGTCAGAACAGAAATTAGCTGGATCCTATGGCTCTATGGTTGGCTGACAAGCCTCCAGGTGCCTTTTGCCGTCTTGAGACAAGTAATACGTCTGAGCATGCTGTATGACTTCTTTAAACGAACTCCTTACTTTTTGTTAATTACCCACGATTACTTCCACGCTTGTGTTAACGAAAGCACTACCTTTAGCGTCAGAGCAGCCTTTAACTGTTTGCTCAAGTCATGCCAAGTAATCCCAGCATATAAAAAATTAAGAAAAATTCCGACTCTGTTAATCAAAGCTGACAATGAACCGACTTTCGTCGAGAAAGGAGTAGCTCACCTGAGTCGAGAATTAAAAATTGATCCCATCATTGTGCCCAATACCGATCACGGGCACGTCTTGTTTGATTTGTTGACACATAAAAAATTAGCCTACCAATTAATGAGCTAATCAAAAATGCATATACATACATTATTCAAAACATGCCTATTCCTTCTTGTAGGTGCTTTTGTTTTTTTACTACCCCAGCTGATACGTGCTCAAGAAGATGTTCCCACTCCCGAGGACTTTGATGCTAACGATATCACATTGGAATCGAACTACGCTATCGAACCAGCTGTTATTAATCTAAGTGTGCCAACCACCGCTGTTTTTGATGGTCAAGATTTGCTCATCGCTGAGTCTGGGTTTGCCCAAACTGCTCAGCCTAGAGTTTTACGTCTCAAGCCTGATGGCACCACTTCAGTTGAGGTAAGTGAGGGGCTCGAACCTCCGGTACTAGGGTTACTAATCATCGATAACCAGCTTTATATCTCACACAGAGGAAAAGTTTCGCGCGTTGAGGAAGATGGCTCTTTAACTGATATTGTGACTGGTCTCCCCTCCGAAGGGGATCATCAAAACAACAATATCTCCTTAGGACCAGAAGGTAAGATTTATCTAGGACAGGGAACCGTGACAAATACTGGGGTGGTAGGAGAAGATAACTACGTTTTTGGCTGGCTCGATAAAAAACCCGAGCTCCATGATATTCCTTGTCAGGATATCACTCTTCGGGGTCAGAACTTTACTACCGGCAACCCTCTGACAGACAACGGGCAAGAGGTAATTACTGGTGCGTATAAGCCTTTCGGAACCCCTTCCACCGAAGGTGAAACTATTAACGGTGATGTCAAGTGTAACGGAGCAATTTTACGATTTAATCCAGACGGATCTGATGTAGAAGTGGTGGCTTGGGGGTTACGGAATCCTTTTGGTCTAGAGTTTGACGAGCAAGGTCAACTGTGGGCTACCTATCATGGAGCGGATGTCCGAGGCAGCCGACCAGTTTTTAATGATCCAGATTATTTACTCAAAGTCGAGGAAGGAGCGTGGTACGGGTGGCCTGATTTCTTCGATGGTGTATCGGTGGAACAAAGTCGGTTTAAGGAACCAACTCAACCCCAACCTCACCAATTGTGGCAACAGCACCAGCCTTTAACTTTACCCTATATGACGTTTGAGTCTCACGAAGGCACCAATGGCTTAGCGATTTCCCTTAGCGATAATTTCGGTTTTAAAGGTCAAGCCTTCATCGCCGCCTTTGGCACTTTTGCCCCAGTCACCACCGGAGCCAACGTTGAACCCAATGGCTTCCGAATTATCAGAGCTGATCTGGAGAATAAGCAAGAATTTGATTTTGCCAGCAATGTCTTGCCGGGTCCAGCATATCTGAACCAACAAGATGGGCTTAATCGACCGTCTGATGTGGTCTTTGGGCCTGACGACGCCCTGTACGTAATTGACTGGGGAGCAGCTACTTTAGATGAAGAGGGCTTAAAGCTGGTACCACAAACCGGAGCGATTTGGAGAATCTACAACACTTCTACTCAGCAAAGTCGGTTTGAAACACCCATAAAAGTTCCTGCTGAACCTATTCCTCTGGAAGAGAGAGAAACCCTGGCTCGGACAAGTTGGGAGTTAGTCCAACCATTGTTACCGTATCTAATCTTGATCTTAGGTGTAATTGTTCTGGTCATTCTGGCTATCATTTACTTGTTGAGAAGGCCTTAAGACTTTAGCTTTACTTTTTACCTCTGGATTTGTTACAATTACGGTCTTGTTTTACAGTGCCCCGTGGTCTAATGGCAGGACAGCAGCCTTTGAAGCTGTTTATCTTGGTTCGAATCCAAGCGGGGCATCACCACACCCTTACTCTCCGAACTAGATATTTCTGAACTTCAATGACTACGCTACTTAAGCCAACTACCAAAACTACTTTGATCACTACGTCAATCGGTACCACCGAACTAAACCCACCAGACCAACTGGCCCAATAATCAGTCAAAAGTAAGAGTACTAACGTGTGACTCAAAAAAAGATGGTAGCTATTTTTCCCGATATAGGTAGCAATCTTCACCACCCCAGGCCATTCCTTTTTCCAAGAAATGAAAAGCGCTTCTTGATGGCTGATCATCATAAAAAAAGTCAGACTCATGCCAATCACATTTAGGGAAGCATACTCATAAAAAAGAGAATTAAACCCTTGGCGAAAACTACTGGTCAGTGTTGTGCCAATGACAGTGACTAGATAACAAAATGTCCAAACTGACACCAAGTAGTAAAAGTGAATTCTTCGCTTTGTGTTCCGGACTAAAGCGCCTGCTATAAAAAGACCTACGTAGGGCAATAAGTGAAGATAGGGCAAGTAAGGTTCATGATACGTCCAGACTGCTCCTTGAACCAAGAGAGAGCCTGCCAGAAACAAAAGCAGAACCCACATCCAAGCATGGACTAGGCGCTGATTTTCCAACCACTTTTCGATAAAAGGAGTTAAAAAATACACAGTCAGTATCTGTGGCACAAACCAAAAACCAGTAATCAAGACACTCCACTGCCATCCTTGGCGGTGATTGAAGTATAAGTACCAGACGTGGAGAAAACCCCAACCCAACCATAACCAACCTATTTTTTGCCAGCGTCTAAGATAAAAAGAATCAACATCCTTAGTTCGGTTAGTACCTAACAGTAAATAGCCACTCAAGAGAAAAAAGAGTGGCACGCCCATGCGGCCAAAGCTATCTATTAAGTTTGCAATAAGCCATTGGTCAGACAAGGGCATCTCCCAGTTGAGGAGGTACGGAGAGGTGACATGAACGGTTACCACACCCAGAATAGCGATGCTTCTGAGAAGGTCAACCCAGAGGAAATGTGTTCTCAATGGCGTCAGGCTCATTTGGTCATTCTTAGCTGTAACAACTCACCATAGGCCTGGATAATTTTAGAGTGAGCAGCAATTCTAGTCGCTAAGGGTACCTCAATAGTGGGAGTTTCAACGACGATAACGGTCTTAGTTTTAGGACCGGGTTGAGATTGGCCGTTCAGAATAATCATTTCGGCTGCTAATAATTCATCAATTGAAGAATCGGCTACCGGGCCAACCACACCTTGCGTCACTTTTTCTCCAAACCGAGTAGTTCCAGTC
>DASVCZ010000032.1:0-16947 GCA_036381335.1 Patescibacteria group bacterium
TGACTAGGCCGCGAGAAAACTCTTTGAGCTTTTCAATTTCGAGCTGCTTTTCGTCTGGTTGATTAGGATCGTCCTTTTTGCCGAACGGCAAGAGCTTGGACAGAAAGGTAGGCATTACTCCTTATTGTAAAGGAAAGTGCGCCACATTGGAACAGACTTGATTGGGGCTGAGGAAATACCAGGAAAGACGGGCGAATTTCTAGCGTTAGAGGGCGAAAAGGTAGCAAAGTTGGTGACGAAGTTTGCCCCCGGGAGATACGTTTTGTATAGTCCTTTCGAGAGTGTGTTGCTTAAAAGCAACACTTAAGGCGAAATCCAGGCTAATGTTGCTTTTATGCAACAGGCCTTCAGACGGGAAGAGTGATGTTGGACACTCACACTGATGATTGGTCTGATTAAGGCTCAATTATGTAGAGCCGGTTAATCAACGGAACATACTCCATTGCTACTGCTTAAATCTCCGCTACCGGAGGCAAGTCATCCTTGGCGGCATCATTACTAGCTGGAGCTGGGGTGGCTCCAGGAGTGATGCTCGGTGGTTGAGTGGGGGGGACAGATGTGTTTGGCGATGTCGCTGGCGGAGTAGGCGTTCCCATGCTTGATCCGGCCGGCGTGGAGCCGAGCTGTTGCAACGTCGAGTTAATCTCCGCCTGAGCGTCGGTTTCAGGAGCTGGTGTGGATGGAGTAGCGGCGGGCGTTGGTGTGCCCATGGAGGGCAATGACGGGGCCGCGGGTGCGGCTGGCGACGTCACTGAGGTCACACTGGGTTGCTCTTGAATAGCTGGCGCAGCTGGAGTAGCTGGAGGAGCTGACCCAGTCGGAGGAGTAATACTCGGTGTCATCGAGGGGGGAGTCACTGGACTAGTTGGCGCTGCTGGTGTGGCGGGAGGAGTTGCTGGAGCAGCTGGAGATGCTGGCTCTACTGGTGTCGTCATCGGCGGCGTACTAGGCGTAGCATCTTGAGCGCCGACAGCCGGACTAGAAATGGGGGCCGCTTGGTCGGTGGTTAAAGAAGGTGGCGTCGCTTCCGGTTGCGGGATGGTTGATGGAGCCACTGGGGCGGCCATAGGTTGAGGCGATGACGGGTTAGTACTATCAGGCATGTATCCTCCTTGAACACTGGCGCGAACCAGCGGGGTGGTGTAACTACTAGTGTCTGTCAGCTGTTGGCCCTCAGCAGCCTCGGGGTTATAACTCAAGTAAAAAAGCTGAATAATTTCTTGAGTTGTAAGTTGCCTGGCAATTAACCCAATCCGGGCAAACTGAGAAACCAGATGATCGCGCTTTGGTTCCAAGACCTCGGTCGCTTTATCCAGGATAACCGATCTTTCCACTGTGGTCAAATCCGGTTGTTTCACTCCTGGCACCACGGTTGACGGAGGCATCAAGCCCATCTCCAAAGCCGAAGCGGGAATGGCCACATAAAACTTCTTGTCCAACACGTTGCGTTCTTTAATTAATTCCGAGACAAAAGCCCGGTAGCGGCTAATCCGTTCCTTTTGCATGGGTGCCACCGCTTTGTCTTCTTCCTCTTTTAAGAGATTGAGATAGTTGGTCACGTCCTTAGTTTGAGAACGAATGACGATTTGAATGGGGTAATTAAGCGAGTTAAGCAGCCCGGCATAGGCGTACATGATCGAGTCTTGTTCCTCTTCGGCCAGCAAGCCAAAGTTGAGAGCATTCACCTGCAAAATTAAAGCCGTCGATCCGTCTTTATTGATTAAGATATCGTTAGTAATATCAAAAATATCAAGAAAAGTTTGAGTAGTCGAGTGGATTTCGTCTTGCTTTGTAGCCATAGAATTCATTATACGATACTTCTAATTTCTAAGGGTTTAACGACGGTGCCTGTCAGGTGAAGTGATAAGGGTTGGAAGCTCATCCCTTCTTTCTCGGTCAGTAACACGTAGTTGCCGTCTTTAAGAGGGGTGCTGACAAAAAATTGACCCAGAGCGTTGGTTTTGACGGCCCGGACGGTATTGCCTTGCTCGTTTTGGATTTCAACGATGGCGTCGTTGATTAACTCATGGTGCGGGGACAGCACCATCCCGACCAACTTGTTAGGTTCGGTCGGGGCAGAAGGGAAGGGCAGATCGGCATTAAAGGTGGCGGCGGTAGCAGCTGTTACTTCTTGAGTTGGTGTTTGGGTTTGAACGTACGCTCGGTCATCCACGGGAGCAATGACTTGGGTTTGGCTGGCTTCTTCATCGACGGTGCGGGCAGTGGTGACGGTTTTGAGTTCGGGGATAGCAATGTCCTGAGCTACTTGGTTGGTAGCTAGCGGATTATGGTAGGTGAGAGGCGTGCGGCTTTTTTCTTCGGTAACGACGACGGGGGTGGTATTTGTGCTCACAGTCTCCGTGGGGCTGGCTTCTACCTGGTCTTCGCGTAGGCTGCGGACGCGGACTTGGAGTTTAGGTCGTTGTTGGCGTTGGCTGGTGATGCTGGCCACCTGGACTTCATTAAAAAAGCCCATCAAGTACTCTACGTACTGTTGATTAGCCAGATCCTCTTGATCAATTGGGGCCGCGTAATTCACCGACTGCAGATACTCTTTAATCCGCTCCCTACGAGCGGGGTTTAAATCCATCTCAAAAGCCGGTTTCTTACTCTCAGTGACGTTTTCGTACAAAAAAGGATCGGGAATTTTAGGTTCTCGTCGCCAAAAAAACTTAGTGGGCTTGTACAAGACGCGGAAGAAGGTGATGATCCAATGATCGAGAGGGCGTTCTTCAAAGGGGACAAAGGCCATCATCGTCCCCAGGCCAATGCTGACGCCAATCAGAGGCCATTTGATAACGGCTATCAGGTTGCTGGAGTAAAAAAGCACTGCTAAGAAGACCCCAATTAAAATCTCGGCAAACTGCTTGATAGTCATGTTGCCAATGATGTGAAACTGATAGCCGGTGATGTCTTGTGGAATCGGGTGATCTCGCATAGGGCAGTAGTATAGTATCTTAGCAGGAAATAGGGGCTGAGGGGAAGTTTGGCAATAAAAGAGCAACGAAAAAGAAACTAACGAGGAGCTCCATGGCCTGATTCTGGAGCCGGTGCTTGCTCAGAAAGTTCCTTTCCCCAAGAACTAAGAAAAACTTCTCGAGGAACAGGTTCAAAATACCACTTTTGAGTGATGCGTTGTGTGGCTGGAGAAGCGATAGCTACTACTCCTTTGCTTAAAAAGACATAGCCTTTGAGACCTTCTTCATAAAAAAGTTCAAGTTCGTAAGGGCCCAGTTCGGTGACTAACTGATCTAGGGTTGGATAGTTTTCGTAAAAAAGATGTTCTTTAATAAATCTGACCGTGCCCTCTTGATCGGCGATTACCTGATGAGGCCGGTCGTTATATTCAGATGTATAGAGCAGCGTCTGACCATTAGTAGAGGGAATTACTTGTTCAGGTTCTCCAAAAGTGGCAGCTAGCTCTTGGATTGTGGTGTAGCCGGGATAGATACCTTGCCAAGAAACTGCGTCTTCTGGCGGTTTGGGGGGAGTAAGAATTCTTAAAATAGCTGAAATGATAATTAGAAAGACGATCCCTCCAATAAACACAACCCAGATGTTTTTCCTTAACCATGACATACACTTCATTTTAGCAGGAAATTATGAAGAAATTGGAAGGACTAAGGTTCGCCTAAGATATTGTCGATGTACCATTGATAATCAGCAGGATAGTCTTCAGGGAAATTGTGGCTAATCCCGTCAAGTGTCATTGTTTTTTTAATACTCATGACAAAGCCTTCAGCAAATTTTTCAGGTAGACTACAAGAGAGGGGATAACTATAACATCCACTCGAACCCCTTTCATTGCTGAGGCGATCACGATAGACAGTCCCAGTTCGATAATCGTAAATATGTCCTAACTCATGGACAACAGTGTATTCTAAAGTGACGACTTGTGATTGTAGGGCTATATCATAGAGAGCAAAAAGTCCTCCAGTTCCATCAGGTGCCCACCCCCAGGCATCAGTAGAACTGGCTTCCAAACGATAGACAGTAATAGGGCCATTGGCACAGAGTGCATCTACTACTTGTGTATAATCAACTAGGTTGAGCTCCAATGCTTCTTCCACCTTATTTTGGTACTCTGGTGTCCAGGGCAGCGATATAGTTCCATCATATCCATAAGGGCCAAAACTAAAGCCAGCTTCTCCAAATTCTAAACAATCGAAACCAGGACAGTCACCGAAGCAGATACGTTTGGTAGCGGTAGCTGTTTGCCCGGTAGATAATTCGTCACCTTCAATTACGTCAAAAATTAAAGTAAAAGTATTGGTGATACTGGCGTGGTTATAATCGCCTTGAGTATAAGGAACTAGGTACTCGATTGGAGGGGCTGGTTCTTCACCAATTTCTTGCCCAATGATAGTCGCAATTGCTTGGTCTTTATTTGATGGCGGGGGGTCGCTGGGCCCGTCATTACTGCGCAGAGCGGGGTCATCGTTATATCGAATTCGAATCCTATCTTCAACCCCGGTTACTCTGATTTTATACCCAGGTTTAGCTTGGATAGTAATTCTATAGGTGACATCTTGGACCCCATCATTAAGAGGATCAGGAATAAAGGCCTCTTTTTCGATTTGGACGTACTTAGATGTTGTATCAGCGTAACTGAAGTCTTCTGGCATCAAAAATGCCGACTGGAGAAAAGCGTTACTCATCAATGTCATGCCCACGCCTAAGGCCACGGCTCCCGTGGGGGCAGCAATCCCCACTTGGTTAAAAGCAGCGCCCAAGCCGGTGTTGGCGGCGGTGGTGCCAGCTTTTACTCCCAAAGTACTTTTAAGGACACCGGTTTTTTCTGAAGACCCGGTCAAAGCAGAAGTGAAGGACCCAAAAAGACTACTACCAGCATTACTAATGCCGCCGACTAAATTACTCCATCCTGCCTGAAGAGCGGAAAGGAGGCGTAAAGCTTCCAGAGCCGCCTTAATATAGGGTAAAATTTTGGAAATGAGCCAGGCTATAGCCGCCACTACTAGTGCAGCCAAAGCTGCCATCATAGCCGCAAATTTTTTGTTTCTCCAGGCCAAAGCCGCTGCAGCCATGGCAGCCTGAAAGGCATTGCCTGTGGCCAGCCCCGCGCCTAGACTACTCAAATCTCTTAGATCTTGGATAGTTTTCTCAACTGGATTTTTACGATTACTAAGTGCATTCAGTGCTCTGTTGAGCAATCCGCGAGGTTTCTGAAAAGCATTAGCTTTATACGCTGCTTCGGGTAGCTGTTGATGGAGTTGCTGGGATCGTTGAAAGGCTTCTTCACCTTTAAAGTACTCATCGTCAACATTGGTGGCGCTAATATAGCGTAAGTGAGCGTTAAGAAAATCTGGATCACTAAACTGGCTCAAGTCACCATCTTCTAGCGGCATCAACGGTACCACCAACTGAGAGAGTTCTGCCAGTCCTTGGCTTTCAATCTGATATTTATGATGCTTCAAATACTGTTTGGCCAGTTCAATAAATTGCCGTTCCCGATCTTCCTTGCGCAGTTGTTGGGCGAACTGATAGCCAAATAGGGTGGATGTTATGGCCTCTTCATTTCCGGGTTGATCCATGCTGTCTAGGACTTGGCCAGCTTTATCACCATAGAGGACCAGGAAAGATCGCGATCGACGGCGCAAGTTATTGCCCACCAATCTTTGTTCGTCTTTATCATTGAGTTGGTCATAAATAGCTTGTTCAAAGAAAAGGTGAAGCGTGAATTGAAAGTCACGACTTTCTGCTATCCGCCGGATGTGACTGAGGAGCCGGGAGTGATTGAGAAGCTGAAGTTGCTCTTCTGGACTCAGTTGTTGTAAGTACTGCCCGACCATGAAGTAAATTTGGTCGTTGAGCAAACCTTGATATTGAGGCAGATTATTGAGATCAATTTCTTGTTGGCTTAAAAAGTAGTCTTTGAGAGCATTGGTTAGTCGCCAGCGCTCGTCGTCAAGTAGCTGCAGGCGTTCATCAGGGGGCAGGCCGCGAGCCCAGTCGTCTAGGTCTAAGTCGCGCTGCGCGCGACGTCTCAGTTCTGTCAGGAGCTCGGTGGTGGGAACTACTGCTTGATCAACCAATGGTTGGGCTGGTTGAGCGGCCGGGGCTGTTTGCTCTACAGCCGGCTCTTCAGCGGCTTGTTCTTCTGGTTCTTCTGCTACTGGAGCAGCTTTTAAGTCTTCCAGGATCTGATTAATCAGGGTTGAAGTGAACGCAGCCCGCTCAGCTTGACCTGGGGGAACTTGATCGAAAAAAGCTTTAAAGCTTTGAGTAAAGAGTGTCTCTTGATGCGCAGTCAGCTTGTCGAGTTCAATTTGCTGGGTTTCAGGGTCAATTAATGGCTGGACACTATTGGTAGCAGTGTCGGTGAAGGTAAAGTTCTTGAGCGTTTGTTCGATGTCGGCTGTGGTGGGAAAGTTGTAATGGTCAATCAAGCTTTGGGCCAGCTGGTTTCTGACTGCGGCCGCATCTACTTCTGGAAGTGTGGTCAGAGCAGCGTCAAACTCAATATCTGTAATTAACTGTTGGAGTGCGGCCTGAATTAAGCTATTTCGAGCTTCTTCTAGAGTTAAGGCCCGGGCCTCTTGAGTATCGGTTTCACCACCTTCTGATTCATCGCCCTCTTCAGCAGTCGCCACGGCCGCCTCGGTGGTTTTCTCCAGGCTTAATTCCTGAAGAAGTGCCTTCACTAGTTCTTCAAGCTGGGCCAAGTGATCATTGTCGGAGGCGCCATATTTTTGCTCGATGTCGTTAAAGAAAAGTTCAGCGGCATTCCCCTCAAAATTTCTAAAGGCTACAACCTGGTCCAAGGTTTCTGTCTTTAGCTCATCAAAGGGGGTCTTTTTATCGCGCGCATACTCTTTAAGGTTGTCAATGAAGGCGTTTAAAATGCGACGGACGGCTGGAATATTAAAGTGATAGGCAGTGGCAGCTATTGTGACATCTACTGATGTCGCTTGCAGATCGGCCGCTTTAAAGGCATCCACCAATGGTTCCACCCATAGTGGCCAGTACTCCAGGGGATTGCCAGCAAACTGACCGATAATTTCATAGGGATTATTAAATTCCAAGGAAGTGGCGGTCTCAGGATCAAGGAGAATTCCCAAGATAGAATACAGCTCATCGACTTTGGTTTTAAGCAGCGACAGATTCTCTAAAAGATATTGTTCGGTGTATGTTTTTTGGTCGCGGTTAAGATAAATATAGTCATATAAGTGGAACTCGCTGATTTTGGGTTTGCCGTGAGCGTTTTTACTGATATAGGCAGTGACTACTTGTTGAATGTAATCCAAAAAGAAAACCAAGTCGGTGGGGTAAAGGTTGACCCGCTCATCGCCTGCTAACTGCTGGGTTTGATCGGGTCGGTGTTCGAGTTTTAGTTGGAGATTAGGATTCCCGCTCAAGCGATACTCGCTGTTGTTTAAGCGATAATGAGCTTGAGTCCAGGTTCCGGTGGAAAAGTTTTGAGCAATTGGCGCCAGAAAGTCGTGAAGATATTGCAGTTCATTGATCGGCTGTTCTCGATCATGTGGTTGAATTTGTTTTATGGCCGCGCCAATAGTCGGTGGAGCCGTAGTGGCAGCGGTTGGAAGTGAGTGAGTGGGAGTAATAGTATCACTGGGATCAAACATGGCAGCTAGCCCGCCATTTTAGCGGGGCTAGCTTATTATACAGGGAAACCAGATAACCACACCACCTGGTCAAGCCGCCATAGGAACTGCTCGGAAAGGATCAAGCTCCGATAACTCCGTTTGAGTATTGGCTGTAGAAGCATAAATACTGCCTTTACTACCCAAAATGGCGATGCTGCCTGTAATTCTTCTTTGCAGTGACTTTAGTCGTTCGACGTCTTGCTCTTGAGACTTTTCTTTACTACGGAATTGATCGCGGCCTTTACTTTTCCAGGTTTTTACAGGCACATTACCTTCTGTTTTTACTTCGGATAACTGCTGGCGAGCTTTTTGAGTTTGACGTAGCTCAGTTTCTTTTTGGCGACGCTGATCTTCTAAAGCTACTAATAAAGTTGCCATTAGTCGATAAGTTTCTAGCCAAATATTTCTCGTTTCTAGGGCTGTTTCTTTAGCTGCTCGTTGGGCAGATAATTCATTTCGCCCTAATTCAGTTGCGGGTTGAACGGCTTCTAAAATGACAGGCGTTCCAAAAAATTGGCGCAACTCTTTAGCTGACGTCGCCTCCAGCAAGGCTTCGTCTGCTACTAAAGAAATTGCCAAAAGTGATTCGAGCTGGCTTTTTACAGTCTGCCCCATTTCTCCTAATTCTTCTTCAGCTAACTGTGGCACCCAGCCAGCCAGAGTCAGGGCAAATTGCCCAAACTCAGCCGGAGTTTTAAGCTGATCAAGGCCATAAAAAGCCTCATACATGTCACGGGAACGGGTAGTGATTTCTACCATCGTTATCCTTTCTGTCCCGAGGTGACGGGACGTTCAGGAACAAAAAAGCTCCTGATATACAGGAGCATCGGGGACAAGAAAAAAGGGTCCGATGCTCGTCGATTAGTACCCTACTTGAAGACCGGACTTTAACCGTTGCGGCACAGTGTGGGAATCTCACCCACTTCCACAAGTAGTAACATTTTTATAAAGTAAAAAGGAGCTCGGTGCAAGGTGCAAGCAAGGTGTAACAGTTGCCTTGAGCAGCGCTTTGCGCTAGAGTGAGAGTAATGCAAGAACAAACCCAGCCAGCTCAAGCAACAGAAAACAATGCGCTACCTGGTATTCCTGAAGCCCCTGCGCCTGTCTCTCCGGCTACAGCTCCAGAAGCACCAGCAGCTCTTCCTCAAACTCAGCCAGAACAACAAAAAAATCTGCCTGGAATTTCTCCTCAAGACCAACTCAGTGAAGCGGTGAAGCGGGATTGGACTATTCCGAAAGACAAAGAAGGCAACCCAGTTAAAGAGGGTGAAAAAGGAGAAATCAAAGGTATTCCCACCACTGCTGAAGAATGGAAAAGACAACACCTAGGCAGCGCCGTCGAAGACAGGGTGCTTGAGAACACTTTTAAGGATATGGATGAGGCCCAAATGCAAGAGGTGTTGGCCAATCCCGACAAATTAGCACAATTTACGCAAGATTTTAAAGACGCGGTAGACGTGAGCGTAGACAGGGTTAAGCATTTGCCCACCGATCAAGCTCTTCGGATTCTCACTGGCACCGAGGTCACAGATGACATGACTGAAGAGCAGAAAGCTACCAATAACCTTACGCATGAGCAGCACAAAGGCAAGTTAGCGACCGCCATCGCCAGCTTCTTAGAGCTTTCCATCAAAGAAGCGCAAGATATGATTCAATCGAGCCGTGTGGATGAACTAATTGATGCTCTCTTTAGTCCCTCAGGAGGCCGGTTTGGTGCCAGCAGAGGTGGGACTAAATATGAAGTAGCTCAAGGTAAAGAAGAGATAGGACTGTCTGAGTTTAAGGATAAACTCCATAAGCCCAAGGTTTTTGCTGAAAGTTTACTGCGGGCATATGACGCCAGCGAGTCACCTCTTAAAAACGCATTGGGCTTAGATGACGTTACTCGCCAAGCACTAAAGAAAGCCGCAGAATCAGACGAGCAAGCGGCTCGGTATTTACCTCAGGTGCTAAATCAAGTAACTAAAGGTGTGTTTGAAGGAGAAACTAGTGCTAAACAAAAAGCTTGGGATGCGTTAAGCGTTCAACTGGGTAAAAAATTGTATCCTGAAAATGCGAACAAAGTTTTGGGAGAAAAGGTGGCAGACTTCTTATTTGAAATCCATCGTCAGGGAAACAAGCCAGATAAGTGGAATCAATATCTCGGGGTAGAGGCTCAGGCTTCTAGCACTCCTGCACAGGCGCAAGAGCCAGCCCAAGCCGCCGCTTAGTGGCCTTCGTTGTTACCAGCTACCGCTCTTCGTACAGCGTTAAAGATCCTTCGGGTATGATGCGCTCCAATTTGAGCTTTTCGTTCTGCTCGGTGTCCAAAAAAGTAGGAGGCAATGCCCAAAAACATGACAGACATGGCTGTGTCAGATATTCCTACTTGTCTCAGTTGCTCAATCATAAATCCGGCTGACACTGGTAGCTGGTGAGTGGCGTCTACCACTGTCGTCAAGTTTTCTGAGTCTTCTAAGCCCATCATTCCTAAAAGCCCAAAAGCAAACCCGGCTACCATCGATGAGGAAAACCATAGGTTCTCTAGGGTGGTGGGTGAAATTTCCTGTTGTTCTGGTTCTTGGTCGGGGACTTGTTGCACAGTGAAGTGAGTATATCATAGTGAGTCAGCTTCTGACTTTCCCAGTAGCCTAGCAGCCACTTTTTGCGCTACACTAATAGTACGCTTTCCTGCCAGGCTAGTCTTATGGTTGGTAGTCTGGTAGAATAAAGTTCTAATCAAAGAACAATCTTACAACTAAAATCATAGGAGACGTGTATGACTGAAGCGGAACAACCATTAGTTAAAGATCCCTGGGAGATGTATGCCAAATTAACGGGTACTGAGTTAGTTGGAAAAAACGAACGTGACCAAATTGATTTGCTTCAAAACTTACTCAACGAGCTCAAGGACTCTAATAACATTGATGCCCAAACCGTTGTACTTCAACTTGAAACTGACATTACTAACATAAAAAACAAAATTCAAAATGCACTTCCTGGTTTTAGAGCTATAGAACCCGGAATTCCTTTGGCTCCTGAAGGCTCTGGATATGCTCAATCCACTTCCGAAGAACTAACCAGAAACAGGGAACAACTTCGTATTCAAAGAGCCCAACGAGAAGCGTTATCATCAAATTTACTCAATTCAGAGGATGAAGCTTTAATGAATGAACTTCTGGCTGCTATTCCTTCTACTGCTCCCAACAGAGCTGCGTTAGAACGAAAGGTAAAAGCCAGATTTGGTATCGTCGATGTTACCCCAGGCACAGCGGATTCTGGTGCTTTTCCTCATGTGCCGCAATCCGGACAACAACCTGAAGGAACGCCTCTCCCTCCACAGCCTCCCAGCGTGGATCAGCTAACTCCAGAAGAAGAAGCCAAAGAAATTGAAACCCTGGAACGAAGTGCTCAACAGGCCGCTACCAGGATTACAATTCTTGATGACAAAAACAGAATCTCCTATGCTTTACCAGAAGGCATTACTATATTCCTAGATAAAAATGATGTAATTAATCAATCGAATCGTAAAACTTGGGAATCTATTCGAAATAGTCTCGTGAAGACTGTAGATAATTTTAACACTATTATTGCGTATTATGACCGAACGGACCAATCATCTAAAAACGGGGTTCTTTCTATTCTCAAAGAGCGAGTAGAAGAGGGGCTGACCGTTATTAAAGCCGCACTAGAAAATAAAGCTGAGCCTACCCTAGAACCAAAACTTAAGGCTGTTGATACCTCAACAATAGCCGAGCTAAAAGCCTTGGTTTCACAAGTCAAAGGTGAGTTAGCTAGTACTGGCGATCCTAAAGAAAAACTACGCAACTTTATTCAACTGCTGGATGTACAAGAGCTTAATAATGGGCAGCCCCTAGATGGCAACGAAGTGGCGCAAGCTGAGAAAATCATTGCTTGGTGGGAAGAGAAGAATAAACCGGCAGCAACTGAAGCAACTCCTCCAGTTGAAAAAGGAAAAGGTAACTGGAGGAAGCTTGACTATTGGAAAGAAAAAATGGGCTTTAAGAAAGCAAGAGGCTTCATAGATGCAGGAAAAGAAAAAGCCGAAAATATGGGGAATGCTGCCTGGAATGAACTTGAGCAAGCATTTGATGCCATTGAATGGAAGCGTTTAGCGAGTAAAACCAAGTTGCAGGGTTGGAGTTTCCGTCATGCACTGACTGAGGCTAAAAATTTAGCAGAGGGAACAACCAAGTATGCTGAATACGAGCGAGAACAAACACAAGATGCGATTGCTGTTACTGCCAATGTCTTTGCTGAGCTTTTTGGGATTAAGGATCAATTAAAACCTGAATACAAAACAGACGGCACGATGAAGAATCGACATGGAAAGGTGGAGCGGGCTCTAACTTTCTTAAAAGAAAATCCAAAATCAATTAAACAGTTGAAGAGTTTATTTGAGAGAGAAAAAGGGGTATTTGAAAAAGCGTTCTTGGTTGATGCTACCACTACTGGGACAAACACAGTTTCGGATACTCGAGCGCCCGGTGTAGAAGAACCCAGTGCTCCACCAGCTGAACAGACAGTAGCCTCTCGGAAAACTCAAGAAATAAAACGACCTCAATCTGCTGACAATGATACTCCCGACATAGTGGGAACTATGACTGGTGAGCCACCTGCAGAGGCTACCTCTACTAATGATGAAGAAGAGGATGAATTCCACATAATATAACCTCTATGGCCGAGAACGAACAAAATAAACACGAGCAACAAGACTCTTCAGAAAACGGTAACAGAAAGAAGTACCGAGATCATTTTGTGGCCTTTGCTGCTACACAACCTGCTATCACTGAACAACAACTCATCGCTGAGGCTCAACGGATTTGGGAGCAAGTAATTAAACCAAAAAATTGGAATAGAGACAAAGAACAAAGATATCACCAAGCAATTTTTGGTGGCTTAAAAGACGCCTTGGAAGTAGTTAAACCTCAAGAAGTTGCTCGTAAGCCAGAAGAAATAAATGCTGTGGCAGCAGTCTATGAAGAGTATAAGCGGCTCGTTCCTTCCCAGATTCCCTACGACCAGACAAATAATCCAAATTCCCCAGAAGGGAGGTTGTTTCAACCAGGCGGTTTAATTTATGAACAATTGGTAGAGAGGGCTCACTGGTCTGAACCTACAAATGTTTGGCCATTTTTTAGAAACTTAAGAAGAGCTGAAGAAGCTTCTACTAGAGTAAAAGATTATGCTTCATTTAAAGCATTTGAAAATGAGCTTGAAGCTGCTCGTCGATCAGAGAAGGTAGCTGGAGGAACTATCGTAGTGACGTCGCGAGCACTTCTGACGCCATTAGAAGTAAAACTTGCCCAATATGAGGATCAATACAGAGGTCAATTTGATGAATCACTTTTTCAGCAAGACACATCAGCTCCTACTTTAAAACAAAACCTAGAAGTTATAAAAAGGCTAGATCAAGCAATTCAAAAAATTCAAAGAAATGATGATTTGGATTCTCAACGCCGAGCGATTGTGTTACTTGATAATCGGCGCGAAGAATTTGAGATGGCTGCCAATGCTGTTAAAGCTGAGTTGCTTTTTGTTAATTTAGGGCAAAAAGAAGAAGAGCGAATTGAGTCATATGTTGACTCGGTCATAAATGAATTCTTTTCTTTAAGAGGTGAAGCAGTTGAATTACCATTCAATGAAAATGAAATGTTTGTGTGGGCTGAAACAACTCTTTCAGAAAGCGCGTTGTATAGCATCATGGATTTATGGACTAAGGTAGATGGATATTGGCCTCCAGAGAAGAATCAGAAATTATCCCGTGCTCAATTGGAACAGTTGGGAAGAATTGAAGAAGCAGCTAATGAGACGAAGGTAACACTTGAAAGAGAACACAAAACCCAAAGTTCGGTCGATGATTTTGCCAAAAAATGGAAGTTTCTAGATGTAGTTGCTAATAGAGCACGAAAGTTGCAGGAAATGCAGCAGTCACAAACGGGACAAAACCATACTGAAAGCAGAGCAGCTGATACTTCAGGCAAAAAGTTAGAGAAAGGATTTTCATTTGAAGATGTAATGAAGGCTGATGTTGAGAAATTGAATAATGAGCAACTATATGCGGCTGGTAAAGCTTTGTGGGGGCAATTATTTGCGAGACTTGAAACTACTGTGAGTGCTAACAAAAAAGAAATTAATAGAAAATATGAGGAAATTATCACCGTTCTTAAAAATCGTGGAGAAATATGGGCAATACGAGCACAATACTTGGATGATAGAAGAAATATTTATGATGCGTTGGCCATAGGCACCACCTCAATGATGACTGTTGATTATCCCAGTATGTATGAGGGTGGAGCCGGTTGGTTGGGGGCAAAAGTTCCATCTCAATTTGATACAGGGAATATTTTGAGGATGCTATATGGTTCTAAGCTTAGACTAGATTTAACTTCTCCCGATAAAGAAGAACAAGAAAGATTGAAAAGTATAGATCAAATTCTACCCATCATTTGTGAGCTATATAGTGAATATGACCCTAAAACAAAGAAAAAAGGACCGTTTCATGCGACCCAACAATTTAGTGAGGGTAGAAAATCTGCTTTTAGAAAGCAAGTTCAAACTATCTGGAAGACTGAAGTACTGAAATTAAAACCAGATCAAGAGCTTAATGCTTTGCAAGAAGAAGCCTTTGCTGTTGCGTGGGAAATGCATATTATCGTAGATTTGAGAACTTTTTATGCTCTTCCATTTTATATAGCAGGGTGGTCTCCTGAAGATGATATCGGAAAAACAATTGGTTTGGCGGCTGAGCGATTTGCAAATGGTAAAGGAATGTATATTGTCTGTGGTAAAGGAAATCAATTAGTTAACCCAGCTTTAACGGTAGCGGATTTTTCTATAGACGTAGAAAATGCATTGGATAGTGACACCAAGAGAAATAACTATTATTTCTGTAGAGATTATGGTACCAAAATTTGGGAAAGCTGGACGGCTCCAACTCTAGATGAACAACCAGGTTTACCTGATGCTGCAAAGCTTTCATTTAAGCGTCGTTCAGGTGAGGATAGTTATGTACCAGCATTTTATAATTCTTTTTGGTTGCCACGAACTAGGAGAGAACCTGCAAAATTGTCTTCTAGAACCAGAGACAGCTTGTTAACTGCCTCACGAGAAGTTGATCCAACTGTTGCCCCAACGGAAAGAGCAATTAATCTTAAGGGATTGCTTGATGGCGGCAAGGCAGCAGAAGAGTATGCTAAGGCCTGCGAAGCTGGTTTTGTTCCATCAGACGACATGAAAAAAGATGCTGAAAGAATCAAAAAAGAAACGTTGGACATTGCCTTAAAAATTTCACCCACAAAGTCATTGGGAACAATTAATGGCAGAATTTTAGCTAATTATTTGTACGAATATGCTCGTTTAGCTTGCTTATCTTTTAGCGAAAAGCATCGTAAAGAAGACAATTTAGATGAGTTTTATAGACACTTTGCTCGGTTTATTGAAAATTTGCGTTCTACCATAGCTTCGGCCCCAACTACTGAAATAGATATTTCAGAAGAATTGATTCCAAAAAAATTCAGAGAATGGTATGGGTTACCTGCAGGTAATCTTAAGATTCGAGATTATGTACTAGCACTTTTGCCAGAGGGTAAAGAACTTGCTTTTGGTGGGGGAAAAATAGAAGTAAGAGATGAAATGATGATAAGTGGAGTTAAACACAGAAGAAAAATACAGAGAAGTGCTAAAGACTACATCATAAGTGCTATCCAATATCACCCCAGACGTGTTCACCATAACCAAGAAGAATTAAATACTTACCGTGGCGAAAAAGAACCATTCTTCACAGGTATTAAACATAAATTCCAAACTTTGATGGCGGGGGGTACTGCCACTCCTTATTTACATCATGAATTCCATCCTCAAGGAGACAAAGAAGTTCGAACAAGTGAAGAGTTCTATCAAGCTTTAGAAATAATTCCTTTATCGAAGCAAGAGAAGCAGGCCAAAGAAAAGTAACTTCTTAGCCCTTCTTGTGAACTTATGTTATTGGGACAATTATTTGTGAGGTTTTTTCTCGTCCGCTTTTTTCTCTTTAATATGAGGATCGCTCATCGATGAGCCGGCTTTACGAGCAAATTGATCAGCACGAGATCTCAACTGAGTCCAACGAGAAATGTCGCGTTGACCTTGAGCTCTCCTACGAGGAGCTTCCCATAGTGCACCATATGCACCTCCAGCAACTCCACTAGTAGCAATACCTGTTTTTCTAAAGAAATCCTTACCACTGCCAATCACCGGCATTCTTGACGTATCCGTCCACGCCATTCCCGGAATCAACTCACCCCCCTTCCAGCCCAGCTTCACCGAATCACCGAAGGCTTGACCGAATTGTTCAAAGATGCCTCCGCCTGCTCCCAGGGCTTTCTTCACCTGTTGCACCAGGGTGGGCATAATCATTAGCATCCCAAAACCAATAAGGAAGGGAATCACTCCGGCGCCGGGGCCGCCCAGGCCAATTAAGAAAGGCGGGGAAAAGCCACCGTCTTCAATTTGGGGAGTAGTACCGGTAAAGCCGCCGGTTAATTTATCAAAGATAATTAAAAGTAATAGGATAGTGGGGAAGGCGGCCAGATTGGCTACCAAGCTCTTGACCCAAGGGAAGAAGGTGTGACGGCCCGGGATAGCTTCGGTCATTAAGAGTAACGGCGATAAGGTAATACTAATAATAATGCTGACGTAGGTTTTAAGGAGTTCAATAAACAAACGGAAAACCTGAATGGTGATGGCGATAGCAATAATGACTGCGGCGGCAAAACCGCCCACGATCTCGGCGCCGTCCGAAAGCACATCCAGCGCCGCGTCACCGCCTTCTACGCCCAGGGCGTTATTAATAAAATTATCGACAGCGTCGTAGCCTACACTGGCTCCGCCCTTGATCATGGTGCCACCTAAAGTGAAAACATTTAAGTTCAGGTACGTTTGGTCTGAGAGGTCAAAAACAGCAATCATTAGCGCCATAAATAAGTACATGACATCAATTAATAAGCCAGCAATTGCATACGAGAAGGTGACGGTAAGTAAGGCGATAATTATTTGGGGAATAGCTTGTTGGGCGGTGACGACAGTTTGGCTGCCAATCTTTTGCCGGAACATAATCATAAACCCAATTACCAAAAAGATAATGACGAAGAACATATAGGCTAAGTTGCGGAAGGTTTTCCAGGCTTCGAGAATGGGGATCAGAGAGTTAAAGCCTAAACCACCAAAGCCTTGGGCGTAGGCCGGTTGGGCTAAAGGAACTCCTGCTGAATTGAGTAGATCAGCCACGTATGTTTCGGTGGTGGCGGGCGGCTGGGTCATCATGCCGGCGATCATCCGGGAC
>DASVCZ010000033.1:0-7902 GCA_036381335.1 Patescibacteria group bacterium
GAGAGACGTACTCCCTAAAAATTGCCACAGCTACTGTGGCCTGGCTTCTTTTTGCCTACGACTTTGAGGCTCAAGAGAAAATCATCGATCGTCGAGGACAGGTAGCTCGCAAAGGAGTAGTGGTTTCGACGGTGAGTAATCCAACTCAGAAGCAGCGAACCGGCCAGCTCAGCCATTCCTTAGCATATCTTCAGCATGTGAAGGTTTAATAGTTAAATAATCCAAAAGGTATGATTGGTTTGTTTGTAAAGGCGCACGCAAGCTTCGGGGGAAAGTGCCAGTCCGTCGATGACGTTTTTATTGTAGGAGCAGTAGTGTTCAGCGTCTGCCGACTCGAGTAAAGCAATGTAAATAATGCTTCCAGTCAGGATCAAAAGTATGCTCAGCGTTATTACTAAGTAAAAAAGAATTCGAGTGCGATGCCAAAAAGGTTGAGGGCGGCGAAGGCGGAGCATACGCCTATTGTAACGGGTAGCACCAAGGAAATCGAGGAAGTGAAAGTGAGTCCGGTGGGACTCGAACCCACGACACAAAGCTTAAAAGGCTTCTGCTCTACCGACTGAGCTACGGACCCTCACAGAGGTGTAATTATACCAGGAATCCAGTTGGGGAAAATATTGAATTTAAGTGAGCAATTGTAACTTAGCTATTGCAAAAAATATGAAAAAGTATGAAGATGGAGCTATGGTATTACCGGAATCAGATTTCCAACCGGTTGTAAATGATAAAGCTGCTCAGCCAGCGACCAGTGAGCCGCCGGCAAAAGTTATTCCTTTTCCTTATCAGCCGACGACTGAACAAACTCAACCAGACAAAAAAGTTTCAAAACAAGTTGTAAGTAAGCCACAACATCCAAATAGAGAAACTAAGGGAGTGCACTCGCTTTGGGACGTAAGAACAGATGCACCGATATTAAATAATGCCCCTCGTTGGATTGAAAAAGCTCCGACCGAATACCAAGAGAGGTTGCAGAGGTTGGCTCAAGATAACCCTATTAAGCTACAAAAGGCAATGGATGAGGTTAAAATGCTTCCTAGTGTTAAATTATTATCTCCGAGCTACTGGCGAATGGTGATCGATAAAAGTTTGAACCCTCAAGACCAAGATGACTTTTAATTTGGTATACTCCTCTTGATGCCTGAACTCCCCGAAGTCGAGACTATTAAAAGACGGTTGCAAGAAGTCATTCCTGGCAAGCGTATTAAAGAGATTCTGATCTTTAAAGATAAATCCTTTCAAGGCGATACTTCCCTTTTAGTTGATCAAACCATCACAGAGATAACTCGCCGCGCCAAAATACTTACTTTTCATTTGGACAACGGTTTGCATTTGTTGACTCATTTAAAAATGACGGGGCAATTAATGTATGCCGATCAGGATCGACGAGTGGGCGGGGGTCACCCGACTGATGACTGGATCAAGGAACTGCCGAGTAAGCACACTCGGATTCAGTACACTTTTGAGGACGGGACCAACTTATTCTTTAATGATCAGCGGATTTTTGGCTGGATGCGAGTGGCTACCTCCGATGAGTATCAGCAGCTGATAAGTGTGCTGGGGCCTGACATTAATGATGATGAGCTGACAGCAGATTATTTACGAGAAAAGTTGGCGCGCCGAAGGCAGCCGATTAAAATCGTGATTATGGATAACGCCGTTATGAGTGGACTGGGCAATATTTACGCCTGCGACACCTTGAATTCGGCGCGTATCTCCCCTTTTCGGCCTGCCAACTCGTTGACACCGGAGGAGGTTGAACGACTACTTCAGTCAGCTAAAGCGATCATTAATAAAGGCATTGACCTCGGAGGTACTACCTTTGACGGTAAATATGTGGACATTCACGGTATGGCCGGTGGGTATCAAAGCCAAACCCTGACCTATGGTCGGGAAGGTCTGCCCTGCTATAACTGTGGCGCTCCCATTAAAAAAGTCAAACTCGGTGGCAGAGGAACGTATTACTGTGAGGTGTGTCAGAAGTAAAATAAAATTGGCCGGCAATTATAAATACTTCTTCAATTGATTGACTGAGTGTTCTAATTTCGATTTCTCTTCCCAGTTCATCTTAATTTCCAAACTTCGCTCCACTCCTTGGCGACCGACAATTGAGGGCACGCTTAAAGCGACTCCGTAGTGGCCATAGTAGCCGTGCAGAGGGACAGAGACCGGTAAGACCGACTTGCTATCGCGCAAAATAGTTTTAATAATTTTCAGAATCACGACCCCAATAGCATAGTAGGTAGCCCCTTTGGACTCGATGATTTTAGCGGCCGCTGTCCGAGCTTTTTCATAGGCCATCATAGCTTTATCTTCCGAAAAACCTTCGAATGTTTGCAGGGGTTGACCACCCACACTTGCACTGGAGATAACTGGAAACGAACTATCGCCATGTTCACCCAAAATGTAAGCGTGAATACTTTGAGGACTGACTTTTAAAAATTCAGATAAATGAAAACGGAAGCGGGCGCTGTCTAAAACCGTGCCAGAACCAAAGATTCTGCCTTTAGGTAAACCAGAAAGTTGGTAGGCTTTGTAGGTCAAAATATCGACAGGGTTAGAGACGATGACGATAATGGCGTCTGGGGCGTGAGCAACTACTTTGGGAATAATATCTTCGATAATGGCGGTATTTTTTTGTGCTAAATCGAGACGAGTTTCACCTGGCTTTTGAGCGGCGCCGGCTGTAATCACCACCACGTCGCTCTCGGCAATGTCTTCGTATCTCTCGGTTGACTTTACGGTAGCGGTATCAACAAAAGATAAGGCGTGCTCGAGATCGAGCTCTTCTCCTACGATGTCATCTTTGCAGCGGCCAAGTAAGACGATTTCGTTAGCGCTGCCGTCAAGAAACAAGGCATAGGCGGCGGTCATGCCGACTTTACCGCAGCCAATGAAACTGACTTTATTGGAATTTTTCATCATCTTTATCTTACTATTTCTTTGACTTTCTTCACAATTGCCGCCGCGTCAATTTCTTCATACGCTAACAATTCTTGAGGCAAGCCACTGCGGGGTGTTTTGCTGACGGCTAGTGAGTAGATCGGTACTTGGCAGTACGGTAAGGCCGAGCGGACGGCTTCACCGATGCCCCCTTCGGGAAAGTGATCTTCAACCGTAATCAAGGCCTGAGTTTCAATGGAAGCACGTTCTAATGTGTGATGATCAATTGGTTTTAGGCTATAGAGGTCAATAACACGAATGGAAATACCTTGGCGCAGGAGCTCGCCATAGGCTTTAAGGGCTTCATGGACAGTGATGCCGGCAGCGATGACAGTGACTTTGTCGGCCGATGAGTGCTTGAGCGTTTTGCTGCCGCCAACTTCAAACGTTTCATCCAACTCATAGAGAAGAGGCGTCGGTTCTCGTACTGTTCGTAGGTAAACGTTCCCTGGTTGATTAATAGCTGTTTGAGCTAAATGGTACGCCGACACCGCGTCAGCGGGTTGAAGGACGGTGGTATTAAGCATACTTCTAAAGAGGGCAATGTCTTCTAAACCCATTTGGGAAAAACCGTCTTTACCGAGCGAGACTCCAGCGTAAGAACCGAAAAATTTAATATTGGTTTCCGCGTACTGGGACATCCTAATTTGATCGTGAGCGCGGGTCAAAAAAGCGGCAAAGGTGGAGACAACCGGAATCTTACCTCGGCTGGATAAACCAGTCGCTACGCCGACCATATTTTGTTCGGCAATAAACATTTCAAAAAAGCGATCAGGAAACGCTTTTTGGGCCAGGTCGAAATGAGTGGAGTTGCTGACTTCAGCGTCAAGAACGACGAGGCGGTCATGAGTGGACATGGCTTTGACTACTCCCTGAGCAGCGGCCAATTTAGTAGTAGTGGGCTGTGAATAGTCAGGAGTGGCTGGTTGAGCCTGGTGTGAAGAATCAGCACTTAAAGTGGTGAAAGGAGAGCTTTTTTCTGGAGAGCTAATTATGCCTTTCAGGTTTTTATCAAAGGCTCCTACCTCCTGAAGCGCGGTGGCTAACTGCTGTTCATTTAGCTGCTTACTATGCCAGTTTTCTTGGTCTTCCCAGAGAGAAACCCCTCTCCCCTTTTTTGTTCCAGCCACAATCATGCTGGGTCGGACGCCGTGAATGGTGGAGCGTCGAATCTCCTCTAGCACCGACAGGATCTGATTAAAATCGTGTCCATCTTCAATGACAAACGTCTGCCAACCAAAGGCTTTAGCTTTGCGGGCGTGCCACAGAAGGTCCTCCCCTGCCATTGTTTCCCCGCGTTGGCCCAGTCGATTAACATCAATGATGCCCACCAGATTATTGAGTTGATAGTGGTGGGCTAACTCCATGGCTTCATAGTTAGCACCTTCGGCCATTTCGCTGTCCCCTAAAAGCACATAAGTAATTGACGGCGAATGATCCAAGTACTTGGCGTTTAATGCCACCCCCACCCCAATACCCAGACCCTGCCCCAGAGAACCAGTGGTAGCTTCGGTATAAGGAAATCTCATTGAGGGGTGGCCTTCCAGCGGGCTGTCAAATTGGCGGAGCGTCAGTAGCTCGGCTTGGCTGACTTTGCCGGCCGCCGCGTACAAGGCGTACATCAAGGGTGAGGCGTGACCTTTGGAAAAAATGACGCGATCATTATGAGGATTATCGGGCTGATCTAGATCAAACTTTAAGATGCCTCCAAAATAAAGGGCGGTCATGAGTTCGACAGCCGACAAAGAAGAAGTAGGATGACCAGACTGGGCCGCAGAAGTAGAGATGAGGATAAAGTAACGAATCAGTTTGGCTAACTGTTCTAGGTGGGCAATGTCCATGTCTTCATTTTGACACGAATCATGGTTTAAAAGAAGATGATTTACCGATGGTCAGGAGTATAGTTAACTTGGTCCTCGTCAAGCCGTCGCACCCACTCGCCAGAATTTTGTTCTTCTACGATGTGAGCAATGCTACCAGCCACCCGGGCGACCCCGAAAATGGCGTTACCTGCTTTGGGATCAATACCCAAAGTGACGAGTAGGGCCGCGATGGCGCCGTCGATGTTTAAGACTAGTTTTCTATTTAGGTTCTCTTCGATTTTTAATTCCAATAACCGCGCCAGGTTAATCACGTCCACGTTGAGACCAGCTTGTTGAGCTAAGTTAAAAAGTTGAGTGGTGCGGGGGTCTTCATCTCGGTAGTGAGCGTGGCCATAGCCGGGGACGCGTTTTTTGGTTTGCCGATACCCGGCAACTAGATCAGCACAAGCTTTTTCTTTGTCATGATTCTGTTGTTGCAAATGAGAAAAAACTTCCATCGCGGCGGTAATGGCGCCGCCGTGATAAGGACCCAGTGCTAATAAAGTCGAAGCCATGGCAGTCAGAATCTCATTGCCGGAGGCAGCCACTACTCGAGGGACAAAGCCGCTGGCTGGATTAATGCCGTGATCAATCGAGGCCACTAAAATGGCGTTGAGAATTTTTTCTTCAGCAGAAGTAGGCTTGCGACCGGTCAGTGACAAGAATAAAGTTGAGACGAAGTTGGCTTCCTTAACGAGCTCGGTCAGGTTATGCCCGCGGAGCTCCATACCTTGAGCTGTGTGCCCGCTGACGTGGGTGGTAAAAGTGAGATTTTGGGGCATATAAATATAGTATACAAGATTAACTTAATCACTTTTGACTTAGTAACTCAACGATCTCTTCAGGAGTAGTAGCAATCAGGACGCCAGCTTTTTTGAGAGCATCAATTTTCCCCTGTCGAGTGCCTTCGGTTTTACTGACGATGGCGCCAGCGTGGCCAAAGGCCACCCCCTGTGGCAAGGTTTCCGCAAAGAGTCCGGAAATAAAAGCCACTACTTTTTTAGGGAAGTGTTGCTTAGTAATCTCTTCGGCTAGCACTTCTTCATAGGCTCCGCCAATTTCACCGATGATGACCACGGCTTTAGTCTGGGGATCTGCCGCTAAGTCGGGTAAAAGGTCGGCGTAAGTGGTACCAATCAGTCTGTCTCCGCCAATACCGATCGCTAAAGATTGAGGAATTTTTCCATAAGTAAGAACATTCGCAATGGTATTAGCCATGCCGCCACTCTTGGAGATGACAGCTACCCCAGGTTCTTCAATCGTAGCAGGCAAGAAATCCGCAAGACTACCTGCTCCAATGGAACCAACTGAACTTACAGCAGGCACGGACCAACCAATAGAACTCGGTCCAACTACACGCACACCATGTTTCCTAGCCTGTTCAATTAAAATTGCTGTATCTTTTGTTGGTACTCCTTCTGCGATGATGTGAACGATTGGCACTTTAGAAGTAATTGCTTCTTTAGCAGCTGCCAAAACAAATTGTGGAGGAACATAAATACAAGAAATATCGATCAAATGGCTTGCTGCCAAAGCCTCTTCAACCGAGTTATAAATGGGTGTGCCCTCAACTTCTTGCCCACCTTTGCCTGGTGTTACTCCGGCAACAACTTTTGTGCCGGTAGCCTTCATCCAAGCAGCAGCCCTTTGGCCTTCTTTTCCTGTTAGACCCTGGATAAGTACCTGAGGTTGTCGAGTGAAAATTAATGACATTATTGTTTTAAAAGTTTTTTCATTTCGCTAATAGTTTTTACTAAAGGAAATTCGGGGCCAAACAATTTAAGTTTAATTCCAAGAGGTTCTAAGCGTTCTTTGACTACTTCAAAAGCCTCTTCCCATCGTGGTCCTCCTCTCCTAATTAAGACAGGAAAACCAGGTTGTTTTGCATAGTCTGTCTCGAGAAATCCATCGACCAATCCTCCTAGTGTTTCATAGATATCGGTAAAAGCTGCATTACTACCAGCAACATAGAGACCTTTTAGGTTAGGAATTGATAAGACTACTTTGGTCAATCCTTTGACTTTTTCTCGAGTTGGGTTGCCTGAGTACTCTGTGTAATTTGCAGGCTTCAGTCCCTCAGCGAGCATTGCATCCATCAGCAAGGCCGAAGCACCGCCGCCAGAAGCCATGACTCCAATTTCTCCGCCTGGGAACTCAAAGAAACTCTCGCCGGCTACGCCGCGGTGGTCTTGATGGCTAACGGCGTGCGCCTTCTCTTCTCTCTCCGTCCACGGCCGTCCCACCGACCCACGCTCGCCATACTGGACCCACTCTTCGTGTCTAAAGGCGGCGACATCTTCTAGTTCCACTTTGGCGTCTAAACACACAAAACCCTGCGGGGTTTTAGCCAGCGGGTTGACTTCGACTAGGGTGGCATCGTTATCTTTAAAGACTTGGAAAAGTTTGTTCAAAGTGGAAGTTAATTCGGGATAGGGTTCAAATTCCATCAATGGCTGAGATATAGACAGCGGTACACTCGTCATGGTCTCGCCCCGCTCATCCATACCGGCTCCGCCGGCCGCCGAGAACAACACCACTGGCGTTCGAGTTCGTGTGTCGTACTTGATACTCAAGTATAGTTCTTGCTCAATGACCGCCGCTTCTTCGACCAATACTTTGTCAGTTGTTTCAAAAAAAGACTCCACCATAGCTTGGGCTGCTTCAGCTGAATCCGCCTTTTTAACCAAACCTTGCAAAGCTCGGTTGCCGTGTAAGACTTGGGCTTTAATAAAGACAGGATAGGTGAGCGACGATAGGTCAGCGGGATTAAACGTTGCTTTCTCAAGCAGTTGTCCATGAGGGATATCTAGGTCAGCTTTTTGGAGTAAGGCTTTGCCTTCGGCTTCAGTCAGGAGCATATGAGCATTATACATAACTTTTGATAGCGTAAAATACGTGTATGCAAGAATTACCGACCGAAGGAGTTGTCCTCATTGATAAACCGTTGGGTTGGACCAGCCACGATGTGGTGGCGAAGGTTCGGCGTCTGACTGGCGTGAAACGGGTGGGTCACGCGGGGACGCTCGATCCCCTGGCCACTGGCCTGTTGATCGTTCTGATTGGGCGTCAGTTTACTAAGCGGCAAGATGAGTTCATGAAA
>DASVCZ010000034.1:0-14453 GCA_036381335.1 Patescibacteria group bacterium
GTAATAGTCATTTGTGGTCAATAGTAGACGGTCAAGCTGAAGCTAATGTTCCTAATAGAAGTACGATCATCGAAATGGTGCCAAAGGACGAGTTTTGGAACTCAGAATGGAGAAACATTGAATACGAATTTGATTTTACTCCATTACAAGGAGTAGACAGAAATATCTCCTTTGGGGTGATTGACAACTCAAATTGGTACGAGTTTCATTTTCTTGAGAACTCTTATGAGTTAGTTCGGGTAGAAAATGGCAGCGTTCCGTTCCGAGTTAACCATCCATTTAGATTAGAAAATGGTAAGACATATAAGATGAATATCAGGCTGAAGGACGGCAATATCCAATTGTTAATCAATGACCAATTGATTATAGATCAGGATGATTGGAGCTATAACGATGGTTCAATTGGAAAAATTGGCATTAAAGCTGGAACTGGGGCAATTGCTCCTACAAGGCTTCGATATGACAACATCATCGTCCGCTCTCTAGACGCTCCCACCCAGGACGGGAAGCAGCTGGAGTACACCCACTTCAAGCAGTCGGACCCGGTCTGGAAGAACGACATCTACGACACCGCTACCGAGTGGTCCCAAGTCCCCACCATGAACCGCTGGGGCTGCGCCGTCACTTCCCTGGCCATGATCATGCACTATCACGGCTTGACCACTATGCCGGATGGAAGCCCCGTTACACCCGCAGCCCTCAATAACTGGCTCACCACCCAAGCCGACGGCTACGTCAAAGACGGCCTCGTCAACTGGATTGCCGGCACCCGCTTGACCCGCTTGATCAGCGAACAGTACGGCACCCCCAAGCTGGAGTACCGCTGGAGCGGAGACACAACCCTGACCACTGTGGCCAGCGAAATTGCCGCCGACAAACCCAGCATCATTGAAATTGCCGGCCACTTTCTGACCGTCAACGGCGTCACCGGTGATGGCACCGATCTCTACATCAAAGATCCTGCCTATGACTACACCAAGTTCAGCCAGCACCAGACTGAGCTCCTGTCATCTCGGCTGTTCCAACCCAGTCACACCGACTTGAGCTACCTGTTCATGGCTCACCAACCCGGGCTCAAGGTGACCTTAATGGATGCCAATCATCAGCCTGTCAGCAACTTGGAGAGCTTTACCGACTACCTCCAAGACCCAACCGGTGAGTCGAGCGAAAAAACCGACCCCACCCAGATCCACCAGCTGGCTCAACCGGAGTCGGGAACGTACTACTTAACTGTTAGTCAGCAAGAATTTGGCCCCTACGCGTTCCAGTTCTTTGCCTACGACGTGGCCGCCAACCCAACTGCTCTGCACCACACCGGCATGGTTGGCCCACAACCGCTGACCTTTACTATTAGGTATGAGCGACAAGGCACCAGCACCATCGCCCACACCATGAACTTCACCCAGTTCCGGGCAGATCTCAAACTGGTCAAAGACCAAGGTCACTTCTGGCAAAAGGCTTCTTACAAAGTGCTCGATAAAATGGCCGCCTGGGGAGAAGCCAGTACCTCAGCTAAAAAACAACAGCACTACGCTCGGCTGTTATCGGTCTTAGTTAAAGCCCATCGCAACCTGATAACGACCGATGGCCACACCTATCTGACCCAACAGGTAACGGCACTCAACGAAACCTTCTAAGGTACTAGCTAGTGAGTCCCGGTCCCGATAACATCGGGGTCGGGACTTCTGCCCGTGTAAGCCAGATAAATTCAAGATGTAGCTAGTCCCACTTTATTTTCTAGTCTGATAATTCTGGTTTCATGCTCTTCTATCCGATCGCTATGTTTTGCTTGACGATACCCACCAGTGGTTAATTCTTCTCGGATAGCTTTAAGCTCTGTCATCAAGGCATCCATACTCGTCAAATTAGCACGTCTAAATTCAATAAATTCTTCCTTAAACTCTTTGACCTCCATTTTTAATTCTTGCAATTCAACTTTAGTGGCAAACTTTTCATCGTTTCTTCTATTTTGTTCGTCGAACATTCGCCGGACAGCATCTAATACGGAATTAGCCACTTCAGCCCCTGTTTGGACTATTTCTTGACGAAGATTACTTTCAGTTCGAGACAAGCGAGCCTTTAATCTTGATTCCAAGTGGGCTACAGTCACCACATAATCTGGTTTTTTTATTTCTGGGGAAGACATAATTCTCCTTCTATTTATACTATATTTTTTTGAGGATACCACCCGAAAGTGGCAGGAAGGTGGCAAAACGTGAGCAGTTTTTAAGGTATAATATCCCCCTGATGTTTTGGAGCACCTTGCCCACTCCCATTATTGGTCTGTCGCCGATGGATGGCGTCACCGACCACCCGTTTCGCTTTATTCAAAAAAAATACGGCCGGCCTGACGTGGTTTATACCGAGTTCACCAGCGTGGAAGGGGTGTGTCACGGCGCGAGTCGGCTGCTGACTGACTTCCTTTACGACGAGTCCCAACGCCCTGTCGTAGCTCAAATTTACGGTACGACTCCGGATTTCTTCCGCCAAACCGCGGTTCTCCTCTGCCAACTCGGCTTCGACGGCATTGATATCAACATGGGCTGCCCCGCTAAAAACGTGGCTCACTCCGGTGCTGGCGCCGCCCTCATCAAAACCCCCAAGCTGGCTCAAGACATTATTCGAGAAACTAAAGCCGGGGTTCAAGACTATCTCAATGGTAAACGAGCGCGCGACTGCGCTGACGTGGTCGAAAAAATTTGGCGAGAAGTAGAAGCCCGCCATCAACTGCTACCAACTGAGTACCAACAGCCTCGAGAACTACCGGTCAGTGTTAAAACCCGAGTCGGGTATGACGAGAAAGTCATCGATTTCTGGATTCCCACTCTCTTAGAAATGGAACCAGCCGCTATTGCCGTCCACGGCCGGACGCTCAAGCAGCAGTACGGCGGTCAAGCTGACTGGGAAACAATTGGCCAAGGCGCCATTCATACCAAGAACACCAACACCCTGTACTTAGGTAATGGCGATATTGAGTCACGAGCCGATGCTCTCCATAAAATCAACACCTACCACTTAGATGGAGCCTTGATTGGTCGCTCGACTTTTGGCAATCCTTTTGTCTTTTTGGATAACGGCCAACCTCCTCACGTCAACATTTTCGAAATTGCCTTAGAACACGCGGCTCTTTTTGAACACTCCTATCAAGATGACGAAAAGTACAACTTCTTACCCATGCGCAAACACTTGGGGTGGTACGTCAAAAGTATTCCTTATGCCACCGAAATTCGTCAGGAAATTTTTAGAACCAACAATGCCGATGAAGTAAAGGAAATTTTTACTAAATACGAGCTGATCTGATGATATAATACTACTCTGCTTCCCGACTAAAGTCGGGATCACCCTCCGGGTGAGAAGGCCGCATAGTCTCAGTTGGTTAGAGCGCTCGATTCACATTCGAGAGGTCCCAGGTTCGAGTCCTGGTGCGGCCACCAAGTTCTAAGTAAAACTACCGCGCAATAAGAGATTTAACGATTTCAAAAGCTTGTCGATTGTGGGTAAGCAAATCCCATACTACCAGTGTTGTTACCAATTGAAATTTAGCATTTTCATTTTTAACTGCTAATAAACTCTCCCTATTTCTGGGTGTAGAACTAGGAGTAAGTGCTGCAATTAACTTGTAAGCCATGGCTTCATGAGCAACTTCTGCCAGGTTTTTTTTGGCGGCACTAGATAATACCATCACCCAAGATAGGTTAGAAAGATCAGGATTAGAAATAACTCTCTGTTGGTTTTGAAAGGTTGAAGCATCAACTTCCACATACTCTCCAGCTTTAATCCATGGAACGACCGTTCCACAATTGATTGATTCTCCATGACTATTACCATAGGGAAGCAAGCGCGCACCATTATTCTCAAATCCATAGTCGCCTTTCACCATAATTGTAGGAATTCTTGCTGCTTTGATTAAGGCAATCGATTGTTCTCCTTTCACACTTTCTACCAGAGGAGCATGTGCTAATTTGAGCAATGCTGGAAACACTGAGGTTCTGCTTCCTAACTCCGTTTTAATTCTATCGAAAGCAAGTAGAAAGTATTCTTTCTTAAGTTGCTCTTCAGTACTCCCTACTCTTTGGAGATTTAACTTATCGACAAATCGTGACAGTCGCGACCCAAAGTATCCATCAGCTTGCAGAACTGAATAAAGTGCTTCAGCTTGAGGGTCAAAATATCTTCGTTCATTTTGATTCATAAAAGAATAGTTCCTGTTCTAATTAAAATAGTAGCATACATTTTGGAGATAATTTACTTCAACTTTGCTCCCGTTTTGCCACCTTCTTGCCACTTTTCTCAACTAGACTCAATTAATGGCCTTCCTCGCTTTCATTCGAGAACTCTTTCTCAACCTCCTCTTCCCTCCTTACTGTGCGGGGTGTCAAAAGCTTGGCACCTATCTCTGTCCCAATTGCTACGAGCAGATCCATTTTTTTACCTTGCCAGTTAAAATTAAGTTGGATCCTTCCTATCTGGACCACGTCATCTCGGTGGGCAATTACCAGGAGCCGTTAAGTTCGCTGATTCACATGTATAAGTATAAAGGGGTGAAGGCTATCGGGCCGGTGCTAGCCCGAATGGTCTACCATACTACGGCCGTGCCCATTGTCGACTGTGTTACCTTCGTGCCATTGCACAAAAAAAGGTTAGCCGAGCGGGATTTTAATCAGTCGCAGTTGGTGGCGGCAGAGTTGGCTCGGTTAATGAAAGTGCCGTGTCAGGATCTCCTTCAGCGAACGAGGTACACCACTACTCAAGCTTCAATTACCGATCGGAGTCAGCGGTTGGTACATTTGCAGGATGCGTTTGTGGTTACTGAAGAAATCGATCCCCTTCCAACAAACGTTCTGCTCATCGACGACGTGACGACCACCGGCACCACTTTAAACGAGTGCGCCAAGATCTTAAAGGCAGCAGGAGTTAAAAAAGTGATTGGGTTGACGCTGGCTCATGGGAGTTAGAAAAAATGTTTAAAACTTCGCTCTCATTAACCTTGGTCTAAGCGTGTATCCATTTATCTCTTTTACCGGATAATAACAAATTTGGAGTTCGTCATAGTCCTTGGGCCGAAAGGCTCTTAGTTCTTCTGGTGTTTTAGGGCATTCACTGGTGTTTTTTCTTTGATAACAAAGTTCTCTTGAGTGAGCAGAATAACCAGATGAAACTACTAAATCATCATACTTAGAACATAACCCTGAAGGCGCTGTAATCCAGACGACAAAAAGAATTAACCCCAGGGTTAAGCCTGTTGATAAAGCGGAAATGAGCAGCAACCAAGGTTCAAAAGTTATTTTTTTATGGTTCAATAAGAAATTAAAGAGGAAATAAATAAAGGGAGTGGAGGTCAGGAAAATCAGTGTCAAAAAAATCACAAAAACAGTGATAGAACTTACATTTGAAACTGATAAATAAAACCGATCCATGACAAAGATAAAGAGAAAGAATTGACTGATCATTAACAACATCTCTACTGCCGACAACAAAATTGAGAAACTTAACGCATTTCGGAGTGTAAGAATTCTTTTAAACTTTTTTCTGAGATACCACAAGATAGGCCACATAATAAAGCCGACCACGCCGACAAAGTAAAGGCCAAAAGAGAATATCCATAGCCAAAATGTAGAGACAGATCCTAAAAAACTAAAGTAGGGATACACGAAAAAATTATTGAAATAAATTAAAACTGAGTAAAATATTCTGACCATAAAATCATTATAGCAATAAAAAAACACCCTCCTTGAGAGTGCTTTTTGTGGAGATGGCGGGTAATGAACCCGCGTCCGCAAGTAACTGCATCAACATCATCTACAGACATAGTGTGATTTTAAAGTGAGAAATAATCAGTCAAAGTCACACGAACCTGAGTACTTCCTTCATGTCTAAAGGCTTAGATCTCATCAACATGCGAATGAAACTGTCACACTGGCTGTTTTTACACCCAGGGCCAACACCAGTGAGATTGGTGACCTGAATGCCAGCGGTTAAGCTACGTTAGCAGCAAATGCTGGAGTTGCACCTTTGATAGCGGAAGCAATTAAGCGACCAGCAAATCTAAGATCTGCAACTAAACCGGAAACGAAGTTGCCAGTTATTGTTTTTTTGACCATGTTTTCTAGTCGGCTTATGGCCGAACGGCGGTGGTCAACGCCAGTCTGCAGATGTTAAAGAGCTCTCACGTCAAGGCAATACATCCCCGATGTAAGAAGCATATTATAGGATATTTAGCCGGTTTTTTCAAGGAAAGAATTAAGTACTTTACTGCTCCAAGTTCCCCGGATTACTCAGGTACTCTCTGAGTTTAGCCACGTTGACGTCGCGAGGTTTACTGCCTTCTGGAGGGCTGACCAGCCCTGCTTCATATAACTGATCGAGGATGCGCGCTGCGCGCGCATACCCCACAGAGAGCCGCCGCTGAATCAGCGAGCTGGAAGCTTTATCGTATTGGGAAATTAACTTGACCGCTTCCAAGAAGTGCTCATCCTTATCTTCTCCACCAGTACCGCTCGAACCGCCCGTCACCACGCCCGCTTTGTACTTAGTGGTAATATCTTCCTCGTAGACTGGTTGATGTCCTTGAGACTTGATGAAGTCCACTAGCGACCGAGCTTCGCTTTCTGAGACATAGGTGCCTTGAATCCGAGTTGGCTTAGCTTGATCCGGCGGCACGAACAACATGTCACCTTTGCCCAATAGTTTCTCCGCTCCCGGCATGTCCAAAATGACACGAGAATCCGCCATCGACGACACGTTAAAGGCAATCCGGGTGGGAATATTGGCTTTAATCAAACCCGTAATTACGTCCACCGACGGCCGTTGCGTCGCTAAGACCAAGTGAATCCCCACCGCCCGCGCCATTTGGGCCAACCGAGTCACACTCTCTTCCACCTCACTGGGGGCAAACATCATCACGTCAGCCATTTCGTCAATGATAATGACAATACTCGGTAAGGCTGCAAAGCCCGCTAACTCGTTATAGCCATCAATATTTTTAACACCGACTTCGGCCAGCTGCTTGTACCGACGGTCCATCTCGGCTGTAGCCCACTTGAGGGCTGAGACCACTTTAGCGGGATCAACAATCACTGGCGTCAACAAATGAGGCAGGTCGTTGTAACCTGTTAACTCCACCCGTTTGGGGTCAACTAAAATAAACTTGACTTCATTAGGGCTGGCTCGGAAGAGAATTGAGCACATGAAGGTATTAATAGCCACCGACTTACCGGAGCCAGTAGCACCGGCAATCAAGACATGAGGCATTTTAGCAATATCGGCCACGATGGCATTGCCTCCTACATCGAGCCCTAAAGCCACCGCCAGTTTAGACGGGTGTTTTTTCATCTTGTCGGACGAGAGCATGTTGCGTAGCGTTACGTACTGTGCCGAGTGATTAGGAACTTCAATACCTACCAGCGACCGCCCAGCAATCGGGGCTTCAATCCGGACTTGGCCAGTGGGAGCCGCTAAAGCCAGCGCTAAGTCCGTTGATAAATTAGTAATTTTGGACAGCTTGGTTCCCCGAGTGATTTCCAGCGCATACTGCGTCACTGATGGACCATAGTTGACCTCAGCTACCCGCGACTTAATACCAAACGAATCAAGAGTATTTTCAATCATGGCTGCGTTCTGCTTCACGTCACCGCGGTCGGCTTCGCCGCCCATACTACTCGATAACAACGACAGTGGTGGATACTCCCAGACGATCGGCGCCGCATTGGTGCCGGCTGACTCTTTATCCAGACTATTTTCGGTGGTGACACCAGCCGTAACGGGCGTCAATTTAGGCATCATCGATTCCGACGTCGCCACTGGCCCTTCCTCGGTGGGGACTTCCTTCAAGGCAGCCGTGTTGTCATTAACAGTGAAACCAGCATCTTCGACTGAGGATTTTTTACCAAACGGAAAGCTTAATTTAGGCAAAGAAAAGCCTCTCGCTTTTTCACTCTCGGCCGCTTCTTGCTCCCCCCGCTCTCGACGCAACCTAATCTTAGCCATCATTTCCAAGACTTCCTTAGCTGACAACTGAGTGATAATTAATGACCCAATCGCCACGAACGTGCCAAAGAAAATGTAGGCTCCCGCCGGTGAAATTAAGGCCGCTAAATTGGCAAACGTCTCCGCGCCCAAGCTACCTGACTTCATTAACCCAGTCACGCCAAACATAAGTGATAACGTACCCAACAGGACATTGGGTTTTGACCAGGCCCATTTGGTCTGGAACATGACTAGCCCGGCAGAAATGAAGACAAAAGGTAGAAATAAGGTACCAATACCTAGTTTGAGAGCTAAGTAGGCATTTAGTTGGGATAGGAGAGCTCCTTGGCCGGTAAATGACACCACTACCAGTAGCCCTACCATGATTAGGAAGACACCTACCACCGAATAAAGGATTTCATCCTTGATGCTAATTTTAAGTGGTTTGCTTTTGCGACGACGGCCCATATGAGCAGCTTTCCTCTCGGAAAGTTAATTATTATAGGATATTATTAGCACGCTTGAATCAAGTAATCAACAGGGAAATTGGGTGGAAAAATAATTCTTACACCTTCACGATCGCCGCCATGATCATCGGTTCGCGCTTGATGATCTTGTACAGCCGGCGCGATAAGCGCTTCTCAATCGCTCGTCGAACCTCGTCGTCTTTGGCATTCCGCTCCAGCGAATTAATAATCTCAGCCGTGGTATCTTTGATGAATTTAACCACCTCATCAGCTTCTTTCATAAAGACAAAGCCGCGGGAAATAACTTGCATCTCGCGCAGCTGGAGTTGACCTTTGATCTTAGGAATGACCAAGACGATCATACCGGCTTCACTCAGGATCCGCCGATCGGCCAGGACAGTCGGACCGACGTCGCCGATACCCAAGCCATCCACCATTTGAGCGTGCAACGACAAGTGATCCACCACCTTTGCCTGACCACCTTCAAAACCCAACACTTCACCGTGAGCAGGAATCAGCACCTTTTCAGGGGCAATGCTTAGTGGCTCAGCCACAAACTCCACGAACTTAACTCGGTGTCGATCTGCCCCACCGACTGGCAAAATATACTTAGGTTTGACCGCCCGCACTAGTTCTTGTTGTTCTTGGGCACTGGCATGACCAGACTGGTGCAAGTTGGGTTTGATATCTGGATAAACCACTTCTATCCCATTTCGACACAGCTCATCAATAGCTTCATAAAAAGGAATTTCGTTACCTGGGATGACATCGGCCGAGAAAATGACCTTGTCTTCGGGGGTAATGGAAATGACGTGATGTTCGCCATAGACCGCTCGTACTAACGATGAACCTTCTTGACCTTGACTGCCGGCAATCACCACACACAGTTGGGAATTTTTGTAATCCCCCAGATCACGTTTGTCCACCATCATCCCGTAAGGAATACTCAGTTTTTTAAGCTGGAGTGCTTCTTGGACGTTTTGCTCCACCGACCGACCAATAAAGCAAATTTTACGATCTGCCTTTTGGGCGGCATCGACCACTTGCTGAATCCGATGAATATGAGAACTCATCAAGGTCACCACCGATTTACCCTTTGTGGTTAAAACTTCTTCTTCAATGGCTGGCCCGGCCATCGACTCAGAACCCACTCGCTCCTTTCTCTCCACCCGTAAACAGTCAATCAGCATGCACAGGACGCCTTCCTGACCCAGCTGGGTGGCCATTTCTAGATCAGACAACTGTCCATCAATGGGGTCTTTATCCAGCTTAAAGTCAGAACCATGGTAAATGATGCCTTCGGGCGTTTTGATCGCGTAGTGCTTGGTGTCAGGCACCGAGTGGGTCATATGCAAAGGCATGACTTCAAAGTGCCGTCCCACCTGATACCATTGGCGATCTTTAACGACGGTAATCTCTCGCTCTACCGCCCCATCTCGCATCCGATTTTTAGCAAAACCGGCCGTCAGCGGCGAAGCTAAAATAGGAAATTCTGGTAAATGCGGCAGAATATACGGGGTGGCGGCAATGTGGTCATCATGACCATGAGTCAAGACCATACCCACAATCTTCTTACCTTCTTCCAGCTTGGTCTGGACATAACGGACGTCAGGAATCAAGACATCTACGCCCAACATTTGAATTTCGGGAAAGCCGATACCCATATCGACAATCAGCATTTCGTCCTCATACTCATACAGAAACATATTTTGGGTAACTTTGCCCATCCCACCCAACGGAATTAATTTTAAAAGTGACATAAAAATCCTTTTCAGTTGCTACTAATGATTGTAATGACGTTAGTAAGCCCGATTGTAAAACCAAAGTCGGGTCTATGTAAGAGCTGACTTACTTTTCTTCAAATAATTCGATGTTGAATCCCCACCCACTATGCTTAAATCTATCCACCAATCGCTCCATGGTTGACCGAGCTCGACGCGAGCGGTAGGTAAAAAGCGAAATTGTCACCAGCGTAGCAAAGACAAAGAGACTCCACCAGTAGACTAAGTGTTGTGAATTAAACGCTGGATTGAGCAGAAAGTAACCAACTACGTGGATAATAAAAAAGAAACCAAAGAATAACTTCATAATCCTCATGAAGTTAGCGCCTTCTTGTTTAGGATCCGACAGCCAGACACCCAACAATGCAAATGAACCAACCAAGATTCCACTCGTGACGAAGGTATAGAACGAAGCTTTATCTAAATAAATATTAGATGCAAAAAACAAATTAGTAATAGCTAAGGTAGTCATAACTGCCATCCCGCCACCAAAAGTAATCAAGTGAGTCCACCACAAGTGGAGAACTTCTGAGTGATAAAAAATATCAAATAATGGGTCTTTGAGTGTCTTTAAACTAAAGCTTTTAGTGAGAGCGTGAATAACTACAAAAGCATAGACATACAAACAAAATGTACTAAAGATGGTGTCGATAATAAAAAGTTCGGTGGTACTTAAGCCTACGTTAACTTCCTGACTCATTAAATGGAAGAGAAAGCTTTTAGCCCAGACGAATACTAACGGCGCTACAATAAAACCATAAAAAAACTGAACTAAATCAAACCACAGAAAATCTCGTTTGCCATTTAATTGGTACAAAATAATGATACTGCCCAAGGAAAATAAAGGAATCAGATAAAGTAAATGAATCATAATAAAATATCTTTAACGTCAGATTCGAGAGCTATTGTTTCTTGTTGTTGCTGTACCCATTTTAAAACTTTTGGCACCTTTTTCATATCGGTAGCAAATGATTCGCGCATTTTAGTTCCCCGCAAGGCGGCGGCTGGGTGGTACATAGGAAAAACAAACAAGGCTTTTTGGTTCCAGACCACTTTGTGCAATCTGCCATGAACTTGAGAAATTTTAACATCTGGCAAAAACTTCGCCATGCTAAAACGACCTAAAGTCACGATCAACAGCGGCTCGATAATTTCAATTTCTTGGTCTAAGTACTGTTTATAGGCAAGAATTTCGGCCGGAGAGGGGTCGCGATTATCCGGCGGCCGGACCTTAACGATGTTGCCAATGTAGACGTCTTCTTCGTTGAGACCGACTTCGGTCATGGTTTTGCGCAGAAATTTGCCAGAGACGCCGACAAATGGTCGACGTTGGACTGATTCATGATACCCAGGAGCCTCACCAATAAAAAAGATATCGGCGTCGGGGTTGCCTTCACCGGGGACAATGTCGGAGGCCTTAGTAGCAAGTGGTAATGAGGGAGCAGTTTTTTCTAAATCAGCGTAGAGATCGCGTAACGCTTGAGCTTTGTCCATAGGGAAATTGTAACACGGAGAAAGTTAGGAGTTTCTGCTTTAAGGAAATTTAATACTGCGGCAAGAAGATTTTGGCGTTCTCGTTGGTAATGACCACGCTGGGGAAGCCGCGCTCAACGATGATGCGGGCCGCCTTGCGCACTACACCCTGAAGCGTCCGCTGGAGCGTCCGGATACCGGCGTCAAAACCTAGCGGCCGGACCATCTTCGGCCACACATCCTCGCTGATAATCAACTGCTGAGCCGTCAAGCCGGACTCTTGCATTAACTTAGGCAGGATGTAACGTTGAGCGATTACCATCTTTTCCTGATCGGTGTACGATGGCATGGAGATTTTTTCCATCCGGTCTAAGACGGCGGTAGCAATATCGGTAGTGTTATTAGCGGTGGCCAAAAAAATAGCTTGTGATAAATCCACTGGATAGTCAATATAGTTGTCGACGAAGGTGTGATTTTGAGCCGGATCCAGCAGTTCCACCAGCACACCCATAATGTCACGACGCGCTTCTTCTGCTACCCGGTCAATTTCGTCGAGCAAAATAATTGGATTGCGGGTGCCCACTTCACAAAGGCCCTTGATCACCCGGCCCGGCTCTGATCCCAGCAGCAATCGCGAATTGCCTCGCAAATCCTTGGCCGATCCCATGCCACCAAAAGGAATCCGGACAATTTTCCGCCCCAAGGCCTCAGCCAACGAGTAAGCAAAAGTAGTCTTACCAGTACCAACCAAACCCACTAACAACAAAATGGGCGCCCGGAAACTTTCGTCCGGCTGTTGGTCCCGGCGTAATTTAAGAACCGACACATACTCCAAGAACCGATCTTTGACTTCCTGCATACCATAGTGGTGCTTGTCAAAGATTTGCTTGGTTTGTTCAATGTCGAGGGTGTCGGGAGTTAGTGTTTGCCAGGGGATTTTTAAAAGCCACTCAATATAGCGGGAAACTTTTTCGTATTTCTCATCGTAACTGCCCAACTCCACCGACCGCTCCAAGGCAATGATATCTTTCTGGACTTTCACACCCATTTCAGGAGGAAGTTGGGCTTGAGCGACTCGATCTTTGAGCTGCTGAATCTCTTGCTGGAGGATGTGTTTATAGTCGGACATGGGCAGTACAGTTCATTATAGAAGGAAAGTTTAGAAATTAGAAATTAGAAATTCTCAACAGTCCCTCTTTAGCCCCAATGTGTTGAACCACGCTGGCGGAATTTTTCTTTCCCCAGTCAATAGCGTCGGCTAAAGATTTACTCCGTAGTTGAGCTGATAAAAAACCTACGGCAAAGGCGTCTCCCGCCCCTGTGGTGTCAGTGGCATCGACCACCTCAGCTTGATACTGTAACACCGATTGACCGTGCTGGTAGACCTCCCCGCCGTGGGTGCTGTTGGTAATGATAATGGTAGCGCAAGCCGCCAATAACTCGGCATGTTTAGTGGCGAGCATTTCCCACTCTTCTTTATTGACAAATAAGTAATCGACTGGCCCCACTGCCAGCCGCCCATCGACCACCATAACAATATCGGCTACCCCAGGATTCCAGGAAAGCAGAACTGGCGACTGCTGTTGCTGCCGGCTGGTAAAAATTTTCTGCAACGTAGCTAACTGACCAGAAACGCTGGAAATATGAATCAAGTGGCTGCTCAATAACTCACTTGGTAAATCCTCCGGGTCTAGGCGGGAGGAGGCACCGCGATGAGTCAAAACTGTCCGGTCACCGGTATCGCTGTCGATCAAAATGACGGAGCCGCCGGTTTCTTCCTTTTTTTCTTGGACTAACCAAGAAGTGGTGACGTTTTCTTGATGTAAATCATTGACAATCAAGACTGCTAACTCGTCCTTACCTGTTTCACTGACAATGTTGGTGTCAAAGCCCATCCGGGCAAACCCAACGGCCGTGTTGCTAGCCCCCCCACCCGTTTTTAAGGCAAAACTTTCCACTGCGAGCTTGCCGCCATTGGCTTTGGCTGTCAGAGAGCCTTCGGCATCGACCGCAAACTGCGAAGACCGAATAAACACATCAACCAGGGCTGATCCAATAGTAGTCACTTGAGGCATTACATAACTCCTTTCAGCAGGCGTGATAAACGATAATAACGGGTCAGAACTGGCTTAGTTTTACTGGGCACGGCTGGGACATAAGGTAAGTGCTTGGCATCTTGGCGAATAGGCAAGCCACAACGGTCAGACAATTCCTTTTCAAAATCAGCTAATGCCGCAATTAATTGCTCTTCGTTGTTAACAATTTTATAGACGCTAGTTTCGGTTTCTCCTATAAAAAAGTGGTCCTTAATTACGTCCATAACTCGGTGCCAAAACTGACCATAGAGGATCAGCGGCTTGTGGTTGCCGTAGTAAAGATGAGCCAACAGCCAAGCTGTGGCCCACTCGGATAACGTGCCCGTCCCGCCCTGGAAACAGACGAAGGCGTCAGCGTGATCCATTAAGCCAAACATGCGTTCGATATAGTTGGCGGTCTTGATTTCTTTATCGACAGTGTTATCAAAGTACCGGCCTTCGAACTCCGGCATGTCTTTGGGATAAAAGGTAACCGCTAGGGTAGAACCGCCGCCAGCTTGCGCGCCTTTGGTAGCCGCGTCCATCACGCCAGGCCCACCGCCGTTAACGATCACTTTGCCATGATAGGCCAAGTATCGAGCCACGTTAAACGCTTCGTGGTAGAGCGGGTGCTGCTCGTCAACGTCGGCACTCCCAAAAAAAGCTATGTTAGAGACGGTACAGTGCTGCTG
>DASVCZ010000035.1:0-7384 GCA_036381335.1 Patescibacteria group bacterium
CTGTGTATTTCCAGCGATCTTTGTCTCATTTCTTCGGGTTTGCAGTTTTGGTAAAAAACATCATTTAATAAAGTAGACTTTGATATATTTGTAGGTGTAAAAAGACGACTGCGGTAATTAATTTCCCAGACTATTCGGTAATAAATCGGCAATAATGCATTAATAATAAAAACAGACGAAGGTAACCTTAACATCCTTATAAAAGAGCAGAAAAGAGGCGAGTATAGACCATAACTGGGTAAAAACAGCCAATTGGTGCCAATTCTGAACAAAGGGGGCATATCTGTTCACTGCTAACTGAAAAGTGACGAAAATGAGGCTTTAGTGGGGAAGATAAAATTATGAGTACTGATTATGAAAGCGAGCAGGCTAATTATAGGACTTTAATTAAAACTTGACTTTGTATATGTCAGTGATATACTTATTTTAAATATGATGAATGAATTGCCGGAGCCTTTGATATTTGAATGGGATGAGGGAAACGAACAGAAAAACTGGCGCAAGCATAATGTAACTATTGAAGAAGCAGAACAGGTATTTTTTGATGAAAGCAAACTGATTTATCCTGATCCAACTCACTCAGAGGTTGAACCTAGAAAAATTATAGTTGGAAAGACACTGAATGGACGTAATCTATTTATAGTTTTTACCCTTAGAAACAATAAAGTCAGAGTAATCTCAGCAAGAGATTTAAACAAAAGAAAGGAAAAGAGCCTTTATGAAAAAACCCCTCATACTTCCTAAATTCAAAAATGAAGATGAAGAGCATGAATTTTGGGCGAATATTAACTTGGCTGATTATTATGAGCCCAGTGATGGTCAGTCGGTCTCGTTTCCTAACCTCAAGCCTTCTACCAGGACTATTTCTTTACGTTTGCCTCAGGGTTTGCTTACTCACTTAAAAGTGCTTGCAAACCAACAAGATGTGCCTTATCAGTCTTTAATGAAGATGTTTTTGGCTGAAAGAGTAAGATTGGAGTTAAGAGAGAGGGCTAAAGATTACAATCTTAGACAAAATAAAGAGCAAAAGGATTCAGATGAAGAACCCACTCAAGTCCCAAACAGCTCCTCATAAACATCTCCCACTGGCTTCATAGTAATCAGTAAATGTTGCGCGGTAGCAGTCGCATCGATTTCGTTAAAGGACAAGGTGGTGCCAGCTTCTGCCCAGACATAGTCCTTATGCGTGGCTCCCAGCTGATACTTCTGACCAGGCACAAACAACGCAAACTCACCCTGTTGATTGGTATGAACTACCGCCACCAACTCGTTGGCTTCTGGCAGACTCAACCGGATGACCACATTGGCCACTGGCTGCCCTTGATCATCAATGACTTGGCCGGTAATACGGGGGATCTTGAACCACCGGAGGGCCTTGATGACAATTACTACTGTGTACACCCCAAACACCAGCCAGTTAAGCCAGGTGGGGTAGAGCATTGTCAATATTCCAGATAATACCCAGATAGGGAAAATTAACGTTCCACCCAGGCGACTCAAGCGAGCAAAGAAGAGGCGCCACTTGTACTTGGCTTTAGTTTGACTTTCCTCAAGCAGAGGATCGACTGGAATCAAGAACAATTGTTCTTCTTTGCCTGAAGCTACTGTGAATGGTTCACCACGGTAATAATCACGTAGGACCATGTAAGGCGGGCGCGGTTTAGCCGCCGGGAAAGCATACTCTTGATGCGACACCGACAGCCGATACACATCAGGCGCTAATTGAATCCCACTATAGACCCCCTCGACGTCAGTCACCACCGTTTCTAACACTGGCGTTTTATTACTGCCTTCATTGGTAATAGTCAGCAGCGCGAAGGGCACCGGCTCTGACGTTTGGCTATTAAAGACCAAGCCTTGAGGCTTACCAGCGGGAATCAAACCCAGCGCCTGCAGAATTCTGAGAATTAAGTTAAACGACAGGTTACCGCCAAATTGGCTGGCAATAGCCAATAAACTAAAGGTGGGAGCAGCTGAGGCTACCAAAGCTCCTGAGTAAGGTGCCAGGGCCCGACCAACATTTTTAATGGGCTGAGGCAGGTTCCGGACCAAATTAGTCACTGGCGCCGGGATGCTCTCCAATAATTCTTGAACCGTCTCATTGACAATTTCTCGAGGTGGGATGACAGGAATCTCGATTATAGGAGGAGGCTCTGGGGAAACAGGCGGCGTAGGTTCGGGGGTGACCCCTGGAATTGGGGTGGCCTCTGGACTAGGTGTGGGTGAGGGCGAAGCCGGCGGAAAAACGATGACTTCCGACACAATTACAAATTCCACCCCCTGCAGAATACTGACGTTGCCGGCAGTATCAGTAATAGTAAAGTCCAACGTCATCACCACATCTCGAGGCAGGATGTCCAGCTGTAAGCCCCAGTTGCCATTGGTGTCGATAGTAAATGAAAAGTTCTGAGTCGGGTCGTCGGGAATGGTTAACGTAGCCTGGACAGAAGCGTTGGCTTCACCTGTTCCTAGTAATTCAGGCTCATTTTCTGTTAGTTCCAGGGGGCTAGTGGGAATTGTAGAGGTGTCTTGAGCTGAGATATTGACTGTAAGTTCGCCAAAATCGGTAATGACATAAGAAGGCGCCAGCGTATCCAGAGTAAAACTCCAGGTAGCAGAATCGGTCCCAAAACCAGCAATATCAACAGCTCGCACCTTCCAGGTGTGCGTACCATCAGTTAACGCCTCTTTAGGCGTTAGCGTATACTCGTCGTTGATTGAATCATACGTCAAGGTGTAGTCATCATTTTCGGTACTTGTCAGGGGAATATTGGAGAAAAGCACACTCCCGTCCAGCGATAACTGATAGTGGCTCATGCCTTGATCATCAGTGGACTCTTCCCAGACAAAAGACGGCGTGCTATCGGTCACGTATGAGCCATTGCTGGGAGCAATTAAAATGGGAGTGGTCGGACCGGAACTATCAGGAACAGTGGCCGAGACTGTCACTTCTTCTTCCAGCGGGCCAGTTTGGGCCCAGGTAGGAAGAGGGAGAAAAGCAAAGACTAAGAGACAGAAAACAAAAGAATGAAACAACCAGGCTATTTTATCTACCTTTAGACTGAAAAATCGGCGGTAGGAAGTAAAGACAGTTTTAGACACATACGGTTAAGGTTGTCGTCGCTCGAGATCATTAATGCGGTCACGTTCCATTTCGGCTAGGCGTTGCTCCAGCATTTCTACTTTTTGCCGGTTGCTATCATTGCGGTGATCTAAGTGGCGACGAACGGCAATACTGATAACTAAGAAGACCATCAGGACGACTAAACCAGCTAAGACCAATGATAACGGGAAGAGCCAGAACGTAGTTTTAGCCACCACAATTTGACCTTGAGTGCCGTAACTCATGACCGCTTTGGCGGTATAGGGACCAATGCCCCAAATCCGTTCCCATTTGCCTTCAAAATCTCGACTTAACAAGGGAAAAATATTTTTTGACTCGACTACAATAGTATCCACCTTTTGACCAAAGATGTTATAGATCTCGATTCCAATTTGAGGGGTAATGTGAATATCAGATTGATTATCAACTGAGAAAGAGAAGGGAACAGGTCCGTACTCACTAAAGGTAGGCAAACTAAAGTTGCGAATAAAGGCTTCTTCGTTAATAGGACCATCAACCACTACGTACAAAAGGGTACCTACCCGTTGGTTTAGACTGGAGCCAGCCCCGGTGGTAGGAGCAATTTCGTTAGCAGAACCGGTCATGGGTTGATGGGTGACCATAGCATAATGGCCACCAGGTAGGGCATCGCTAGGAATCTCAATTAAAACATTGATAGTGCCAGCTTCGTTAGGTTGTAAGGTCTGAACATTCGGCGTCAACGTTACCCACTTGGCTAAGCTCCAGCGATTAGAGACTTCTTCCGTCACCGCGACCGGCGTCTCACCGTCTTCACCAATAACAAAATCTTGGGCCAAGCTTTGAACCTGAACCGGCTGATCAGAAGCGTTGCGGACTCTGATGCTGGTTTGCAATTTTTCTCCTGGTTTGCCCTTAAGACTTAAGTCATCACCCAGGCGAGGAGGAATGGCAGTTAACGTCAGTGAAGATTGGGCAAAAGTCGCAGTCGAGAGCCAGACTAGGCCACCCAACATCAAAATCAGGAGACTAAGAGAAGTTAAAAGCAGGCGGGCAGAATTTTTCATAATGGTTGATTACGTTTAAAAGGTAGCTGTGGCCGTGTAGGTCACGTTATTTTCATAGTTTCCGGCGGCGGTGGTAACTCCAGGAATTAATCGGTAACAGACGTAGAGATTATGGTTATCGGCTGGCCCGGTACTACTAAAAATAGTTTGGGCAGTGCCACTATTCTCGGCGTCAGCAAACTGCCGAGCTGAAAAGGTGCGGGCACTTTCATTGTACGAAAAAGCTTCAGTAGTAGAGGTGTTGACGTCGTGGAGAGAGTAAGCGAACCCTTTGTTGCTACTCGTATTCCACTCATCACTGGTGCCGTCGGCCATAGTGCCGTTGTCACCTCGAGCATCTGCGATACAACTGGTATTACTGGTAATAGTGGGATCGCCCGCACAGGCAGCTCCATTAAGCCCCAGTTGATCGTTTTCGATAGCAGTCACCGCAAAGCCATTGACGGCGTTAGTCGAGACGTTCATAGACTGGGCGGCATCATTAAAAGCCGAAATAGAAACTTCACCAAAGGGTACAGAAGAGGCAGTAGTAGTAACGTCGGTGGTGACACCACAAGCACTAGTGCCAGCTGCTAAACCCAGAATTTGAAAGGTAATTTGAGCGGGTACCGAAGCGGTAACTCTGACCGCTTCAATCACTCCGACGGAAACAGTAGTCGTATCTTGGACCACTAAGTTGCTGTCTAAGTGTTGAACAATAACTTTATGAGAATCGGCAGTTCCAGTGGTATGGTTAGATTTAGGTGCTGGATTAATTAAAGAACTAATCAGAATAGCATCTTGAGAAGAGTTATCAAAGTCAGTTCCCACAGCTCCAGCTCCCGAGTAGGCGCACTCAAAGGCGTGGTAGGAGGTACCATCGATAGTGATAGCTGAGGCGGTGGCCACACCAGCTACGAAGTCGTAATCGTCACCGTTGACGTCATCAGGGCACGTCACAGTTGGAGCAGAAGTGCCGAAGTCAAAGAAGCCGCCATCAGGAATGCCGTCGGCGGCGGCGCCGTCGTCCTCCAGTGCTGGCACCAAGATACGGAAGCGACCGTTAGCAATGGCGTTGGCGGTGGAAAAACGAACGGTGTGGTCGGCTGACTGAGTTGAAATGACGTCGTCTCCGGCGTCGATATCACCGGCAGCCAGGGCACTAGAGATGGTAAAAGTGGACAAGGAACTGGTGCTAGCTACAGTATAGGATCCCAAACTGCTACTCTCACCAATCAAGACCGTATCACCCTGGACTAATTGAGCTGAGGAAGTAGAAGGATAAGCCCCTTGCGTAGTGTTGATAGTGACGACAGAAGAACCTTCAGTGTTACCGCTCCCCAGAGCGCCTCTGAACGATAAGCGAGGATTAGACAAGGTCACCGAGACGGTAGTTAAGCTAGCCGAGTGAATAGGGTGACTCTCGAGGTAGCCCACTAAACCCACCAAGCCAAAGGCAAGGACAAGAATAGACAGGCGTTTTAATAATATTTTTGGCACGTACATCATCTAATCATTTTTGCTTGATGCATGCAAGACTAAGAATCGATAACAGAAGTAAAGGACTACCCCGAGTAGCGTTACAATCAGTAATGAGAAGGGGAAGGCAAAAACTCTGATACTGAGTAGAGATTGACTTTGATTCTCAAGGCCATTTTCGTTAAGGCTGGCAGTAATCGTATAAGGACCAATCAAAAAAGCCGGCTTGTACTTGAAGTCAGCGGTGATGTTGTCAGCGGCGTCGGATTCAACTGACTGGCCATGGCGGAGCAGGCGGCTAGTCTGGGCTAAAATCATGTCCGGGTAAAAAGTGTACTCAGCTACTATTTGGTTTTGCCAATTGGTAATAGTAGCACTACCGCTGGCAGTGGTGGCATTGCGACCGTTATTTTTGGCTAAGAGTGAGAAAGCTAGACTGCCAAAACTATCTACCAGGCGGGGTGCGCGGATCTTTTCTAAAACCAACTTGCCTTTATCAGTCTGGCCGGTGCTGACCAAGACTACTAAGTTACTGCCCACCATGCCGCTGACTTGAGAGCCAGTGCCAATAGTATTTTCAGTTGGGGGCTGGGCAGTAAAGAGCAATGTCAGCGGGAATTCTCCTTGAACAGCCTCACTTGGTGGTTCGATCTGAAATACTATTTGCTTTTTTTGCCCGGGGTTGAGCGAAAAAGGCTGACCCAGCTGGACGTCAGGATTTTTAATTTTCAGGTAACGGAAGCTGGAACCTTTCTCAAACTGTAAGACTGGTTGACCGGTCTCACCATCACTGGCAAAGTCGACTATGCTGGGAGTGATTCTGAGGGGCAGTGAGCCGTGTTGCTCGATGGTGACAGTGTGGCTGATAGACTTACCTGGCGCTACCTGAATGTACTCGGTAGGGGGCGAGACCGAGAGGTCGATGGGAGCGGATTGGGCAGAGGCTAACGAGATAGGAAGTACCAGATATAAATTAAGAAGGACGATGGTGGCTAGCAGGATGGTGCGGATAATTCTATTCATATCTCATAATTCTTATCTCTTAATTCCTATCTCTCAATTTATTTTAAAACCCTGGAACGGCTACGTAAACGACTCCCGTCTGGTAATCACCGGCGGCTTGGGTGCCGCTGACCCCGGCTTTATAGGTAATAGTTGCTTCTTCGTTGTCCGCAATGTCATCGTCACTCATGACCACTTGCATGGTTTCACCGTCCTCGCGGTCGGCGAACTGCCGGAAGTAGGTACTGTCCACGAAATCGGCCGGCACATCGTTGCCGCTAGCATTAAAACCAAAGCCGGTGACTGTCAGGGTAGTCCAGGGGTCAGCATTGCTCTCGGAACAGGCGCCGGTGTCACACAAGGTGTCGTCGATGTCGTTAGTCCCGTTGCTGTGCCTTAAAGGATGGAGCTCGTACGCATACACCGTATACCCACCGGCGCCTTTAGTCGTAATCCGCAAGGTGTTGGAAGCGGTGTTATGGGCGCCGGGCGTTAAGCTGCCTAGATCTATGTCAACATCGGAGATCGAGAAGGCGAAGGTATCAATTTGGTAAATGTACTGGAAGCCGGCACCGATAAAGTAGTCACTGCTGCCGTAGGCCCCAAAGGGCCCGGCAAAGGTCTGGCCCACGGTATCGGTCACGTTATAGCTGGCGCTTTCTTTTTCTCCTGAGGTAACATTAAAGTTGCCAAACTGAATCACGTAGCTGTCCGACTCCAGGCGCTGAGCCCAGGCAGGCACAGACACCACCAGGAAAAAGGGGGTCAAAAGAAG
>DASVCZ010000036.1:0-4457 GCA_036381335.1 Patescibacteria group bacterium
GGGTGCCTACTTAATTATGGAGTACGACCCTGAAACGGACACCATTTATCGTCTTAGCACAGAACCACTCAGTTGTGCTACCAGTGCGGCGATGGTAGACAATAATCTGTATATTGCTTGCCATGAAGTGGCTGGTGAGAGTTCTAAAATCTATAAAGTAAACCTCGAGAGTGGTGAAATCATTGCCCGCTATAATGATGTCGAACTGACTGGTCAATCACGCGTCAATCTCAAGTTACTCAGTCAAGACAACTGGCTCTGGGGTGCATCAGATGAAGGCATTTTCAGAATTGACACTAAAACTACTCGAATTGATACCTACAACCACGCGGCCTTGCAGATGCCTGTTGAATGCTTGCACCCAGCACATATTTACTTTGAATATGATCAGCTTAAAGTACTGTACCAAAACTGCGATCGAGTCAGCGCCTATCAGGCAGAAAGTGATACGTGGGTCTTAACTGATGAGGTAGGCGAATTACCAACTAAAATTAATCTTTCCGAAAAGGATTTTGGCCTCGATCTGCCTTATTTCATGGGTTACACTCGGATCGTTGAAAATAAACGCTATCTCTTTGCTGATAGTGGGCTGTATGTCACCACGGCCTCGACTTTACCAAAAAAAATCTTTTCCTGGGAGATTGCCAATCCGCCTGATTCGATTAATCCAGAAGCGTATGTTACGCCAGATGGAGCACTAGCATTATTTATCGGTCAAGCGTATGATCTCTGGTATTTAGATCCCAGTAAGACTCCAACTTTAGAAGAGAGTCTCTTTCTGTATCTGGTTGATCTTACTACCGGAGAGTCTACAAACTTAGTGCCGATACATCCTCAAGCGAAGACACCCATCGAAACTATTTCGGTGCCCAATTTCTTGGAACCACTTACGTATGAAGAGCGAGACGGAAAAGTTATTGTCAAGGGTAAAGAGTTCTCGACCGTGTTACTGACCGTTGATCTGACTCAGAAAAATTTCGAACTTAATCTAGCTCCGCCAACAAATCAGCCCAGTTCAGCGCCTTAGACGTCATGGCTAAAGTACCATCATCAGTTCGTGGCCACTCCGCTCGTGGTCGGTCACAGTACAACTCAATGCCGATGTTATCCGGATCGCGCAAATAAATCGCTTCTGACACCCCATGATCGGATCCACCTTCAATCGGATACTTAGCATCTAACAACTTTTTCAAAACTTTGGCTAACTCTTTCCTCGTGGGAAATAAAATGGCAAAGTGGTACAGACCCGCATAGCCTTCCGGTTGCGGCGGGACGCCTTTTCCCTGCCAAGTGTTGAGACCAAGATGATGATGATACCCACCGGCAGATAAGAAGGCCGCTGAATCGCCAAATCGTTCCATGACTTCGAAGCCCAAGAGATCTCGATAAAACTTCAGCGACCGTTCTAAGTTAGAAACAGTTAAATGAACGTGACCAATGGTGGTCTGAGGATGAAGTGACATATGCGTTATCTTATCATTCGCTTGCTTTTCTCCTACATCCCTCTTTCATTTATTCGCTACCTTCAGGACATGACCAACAACTCACTTCTCAAAGACTATAGTTACACTTGGGTAACCTTAGGGCTATTTGTGTTTTCTCTATTTGGACATTGGGCCACAGCATGGGTGATCTATAAAAGTGACCAACAAGCTCACAATCAACCAGTAGAAGTTAGTCAATACATCACTCAAACTGCCCGTGATACGTTAGAAAATTGGCAATCAGAATTTCTACAATTAGTGTGGCAAGTTGGTGGTTTAGCTGTCTTATGGCACTTGGGTTCACCTCAATCCAAGGAAGGAGATGATAGAAAGGAAGAAAAAATTGATGAAATTTTGAGAGCTGTGAATGGTAAAAAAGCAGATAAATTTATCGCAGCTGTGGATAAGAAATACCCCCGGAAATAATCTCTTTATTTAAGTATTGACTTAAATAATATCTTCTTTTACTATTTGGGTATGGATATTTTCCACGCCCTCGCCGAACCCAACCGACGCACTATCTTAGAGATGTTGGCTGATCGAGGCCAACTCTCCGCGTCTGACATCTATGATAATTTTGACGTCTCTCCCCCCGCTATCTCACAACACCTAAAAGTTTTACGCGAAGCAGAATTAGTCTTAATGAAAAAAATTGCCCAAAAGCGCATGTATGAGCTTAACCCTGAGGCTTTTTCCGAGTTAGAAGCCTGGACCAAGAAAATGAAAGCCATGTGGAACCAAAAATTTGATCGTTTGGACCAAGTATTAAAAAATAAAAAGTAGAAAGGGCATTCACCATGTCTGAAAAAATCACAATCACTCGCGTCTTTGACGCTCCTCGGGAAAAAGTCTGGCAAGCCTGGACGGAACCCGAGCTCATTAAGCAATGGTGGGGCCCAGAAGGTTTTAGCGCCCCGAGTATTAAAATTGATCTCAAAGTAGGTGGTAAATACGTGTATGCCATGCGCGGACCTGAAGGCTCAGAGTGGGACAAAGACATGTACAGCGCCGGTATTTTTAAAGAAATTGTACCCATGGAAAAAATTGTCGCCACTGATTACTTCTCAGATTCCGAAGGCAATAAGATCGATCCTACCGAAGTAGGCATGGCGGCTGATGTTCCCTCCGAAATGCCCGTAATGACCATCTTATTTGAAGAGATTGCTGACAACCAAACAAAGCTGTCTATTGTGTACGATAAACCCGCCACTGAAGCTGAGTTCCAAGCCATGCTTAAGAGTGGTATGAAAGAAGGCTGGCAGTCGAGTTTGAATAAATTGGCTGAAGCCCTGAAGTAAATAATAAAGAGTTCTCTGAAAGGAAAATACCATGCAAAAAATCATCCCCCACCTGTGGTTTGATAAAGAAGCCAAAGAGGCAGCTGAATTCTACACTTCGGCCTTTCCCAACTCAAAAGTGACCGGCGTCACTACTTTGCCCGATACACCCTCAGGAGACACAGATATCGTCACCTTTGATCTAGCCGGGTACTCATTTATGGCCATCAGTGCTGGTCCCTACTTCAAGTTCACTCCCGCTATTTCGTTCATGGTCAACTTTGATCCCTCTAAAGATAACAATGCTCGGGAAAACCTCGATGCCTTATGGGAAACGCTGGCTGAAGGTGGTAAAGCTTTGATGCCGTTGCAAGAGTATCCTTTTAGCAAGCGCTACGGTTGGATTCAGGACAAATACGGGTTGTCATGGCAATTAATTCTGACAGATCCAGCTGGTGAAGATCGACCGTTCATTATGCCCTCCCTTTTGTTTGTGGAAGATGTCGCCGGCCGAGCAGAAGAAGCGATTAACTTTTACCTATCGGTGTTTAAAAATTCAAAACTGGGTTCGATTCACAAGTACCCGGCTGGCATGGAGCCGGACAAAGAAGGTACCGTCATGTTTGGTGATTTCCAGCTGGAAAAACAATGGTTTGCTGCCATGGACAGCAACCGAGAACACAACTATGGTTTTAACGAAGCGGTGTCGTTGCTCGTTAATTGTGAGAACCAAAAAGAAATCGATTATTACTGGGAAAAGTTAAGTGCGGTGCCTGAAGCTGAACAATGTGGCTGGTTGAAAGATACGTTTGGAGTGTCGTGGCAAATTTCACCCGCCGCCTTAGATACGATGATGAAAGGCTCACCCCAGCAAGTAGCGGCTGTCACCCAAGCGTTTTTAAAAATGAAGAAGTTTGACCTGGCGAAGTTGGAAGCAGCCTATAAAGCAGCGAAGTAAGCCGTGATCTTCTCCCAACTCCTTGCTATACTACACCTTCTATGAAAACGTTTTATCACCTGCTTTTTAATAATCTGATAGCTGGCATCGTTAATTTTACAGTCTGGTTTGGCATTACTTTTTATACCTTTTTGCAAACTCAGTCTGTTTTTGCCACTTCTATCATTTCAGGCCTCTACTTGGTCAGCACCGCCATTTCTAGTATCTGGTTTGGCAGTTTGGTCGACCACAATCGAAAGAAAGTTGTCATGTTGGCTTCAAGTGTCATCTCCCTCATCGCGTACAGCCTTAGTTTTGCGGTCTACGTCACCGCTGACCCAGCAGCTTTTACCCAGGTCTCGAGTGTGACTCTGTGGCTCCTTATTTCTGTAGTCATGGCTGGAGTCTTGGCCGGCAACTTGCGGAACATTGCCTTACCGACTATAGTCACCTTATTGGTGGCAGCCGACCAGCGAGATAGAGCCAATGGTATGGTGGGGATGGTGTCGGGGATTGGCTTCATGGTTACGTCGATGATTAGTGGATTTTTAGTGGGGCACTCGGGCATGTACTTGGTCTTGCTTTTGGCCATCGTCGCTACCATGGTGGCCATTATTCATCTCTTCTTTATTCCCGTGACCGAGAAAGAAATTGTTCACACCGAGGGTGCGACCTCCAAAATTGACATTAAGGGCACCATCAAAGTAGTCGCGGCGGTTCCTGGATTGTTTGCCTTGATTTTCTTTACTACCTTTAATA
>DASVCZ010000037.1:0-29206 GCA_036381335.1 Patescibacteria group bacterium
GTGAGAGTGTGTTTTTCGTGGGTGGTAATGGTGTATTCGTGGGTGAGCATAAGTAGCGATTGATGAGTTTCTTACCCGATTGAGCCTTCCATCTCGTGATCAATTAATCGGTTCATCTCGACGGCATATTCTAGAGGTAGCTTGCGAACGAGGTCTTCAATGAAACCGTTGACGATCATTTTGCGAGCTTCTTCTTCGGCCACGCCGCGGGACATCAAGTAGAACAACTGGTCATCGCCTATTTTGGAGACGGTAGCTTCGTGTTGAACGGCCACGTGAGAGTTAAAGATTTTGTCTACCGGGTAGGTGTCAGAGCGCGACTGACCATCGAGAAGGAGCGCGTCACAAATGACAGTATTCTGACTGTGGTGGGCCTGTGGCCCAACGTTAACGAGACCGCGGTAGCTGGTACGCCCACCATCTTTAGAAATAGATTTGGAAATGATGGTCGAGCTGGTGTGGGGCGCGAGGTGAATAGCTTTAGAACCAGTATCCTGATGCTGACCTTCTCCTGCCAACGCCATCGACAGCGTCTCACCTCGCGCCCCTTTCCCGGCCAAAATGAAACTCGGATACTTCATGGTAACTTTAGAACCCATGTTGAAATCAGTCCAGACCATCTCCCCTTCTTCAGCCACATGCGCGCGCTTGGTGACTAGATTGTAGACATTCTTGTACCAATTCTGGATCGTGGTGTACTGGCAGCGCGCGCCCTTCTTCACAAAAATCTCCACCACCGCCGAGTGCAACGAGCCCGAAGAGAAATTTGGCGCGGTACAGTTATGCACCGCTACTCCCCCCGCTACATAACTCTCATCATCGGTCACACTGAAGTTATACACCGGAATAGTATCAACTCTTTTTTGGGTAATAGATTTGACAGGAGCGTAGAGATAGTTATCGTCTAAATAGTACATCGTGGCACGCTTCTTGCTCCACATTTTGGGTTGAACGGGCTGACCAACCATTTTTCCAAAAGGAATCATATACTCACCACCAATCACGAGCGTAAACATTTTTTGTCTTTTTTCTTGACTCCGGTCTCGCAGATTAAGGGAGGAAGCAATCCCTAGCCGAGCTAACAACAGTCGTCCCTGTTGAGCCAATGTCTGAGAAACAGTGCTAATTCTAAACACTTCTTTGAAACCACCCAGATGTTGTCGACGATAATAGTTCCCGTCACCATAGTACCAAGCACTAATGAGTGCCTTTTGTTTTTCCCTAGATTCTTGCAAAACCCACTTAGGCAACACTTTTCCATGTGCGTGAGTCCCAAACTGTTCGAAGATTCGACATAATCTCACTGAGCGAACTACTACCGATGTCCCATTATTTTTTAAATGCTGAGATTCAGCAAAAGTATCAATTCCGAAAACTTCTTTGAGCAATGTTTTAACTTCTTCAATATATTCTCTTTCCTCAGAACTAAAAGAGAAATTTAAATAGGAACCCGAGCTAATACTTCCCTCTGCTAGATAATAACCAATCAGCTTAAATAATTTTTCATCTGACTTTACTTTAATTTCTTCCAGTTGCCATCCATGTTTGCCATTACCTACCGGCACTTCAAACGTTACTTCATCGTTGATGTGTTCAGTTTTATCAATTGGTAAACAGACATAATCACCTTTTTGGATATTTTTCACTGGCAACCAACTGGCATCCCATTTTTTATTTCTTTCGTTTTTATATTTTCTTTTCACAACCAAAAATGGATGTTCCTCTGTTGCTTCAATGGCTTCAGATGGATTTCCAGTAACTACCAAGGTATAAAGTTGACCAGAATAAGGTCTTACTTGCGTATGATAGATAGATTGGTATCTTCCTTGATGACTCATAGCCTTATCTTCCTTTGTAACATCCTCAATTGCTACCAAGCCCTGATCAGTTAGAATCTTAGTTCCAGCCGTAAAGCACCCCTCCACGTAATGCACCTTTGCCCCTTCATCGACGATAATCAGCGTTCGTTCAAACTGACCCGCATTGGGAGCATTAATCCGGAAGTAGGCTTGCAACGGCATCTTCACTTCTACGCCTTTGGGCACGTAGACAAACGAACCACCGGACCAAACCGCTGAGTTCAAAGCCGCGAACTTATTATCACCATAGGGAATTAATTTACCAAAATGTTCTTTGACTAACTCCGGATACATCTTCAAGCCTTCATCCATCGATAAAAAAATGACTCCATCTTTGGCCCAGACGTTTTGCAAAGAGCCATACACGACTTCGCTATCGTACTGGGCTTTGACCCCCGCCAACATGCTCCGCTCGGCTTCTGGAATACCTAGTTTTTCAAATGTCTCTTTCACTTCCGCCGGCACTTCGTCCCAGGAGCTGACGCTGTCATCTGTCGGCCGCAAGTAGTACCGAATTTGATCATAGTTAATGGCTGACAAGTCCGCCCCCCAGACAGGTAGGGGTTTAACTAAAAACTCCTGATGGGCTTTCAATCGAAAGTCCAACATCCAGGCTGGCTCTTCTTTTAAGTGCGAAATTTCTTTAATCACGCCTTCACTTAAGCCAGGCTGAGAAATATGAGCATACTTGTCGGTACTATACGAAAAGCCGGCACTGTAGGTGTCGGAGATGAGCGAATCATCGGCAGTGGTTTTCTTGGCTGCAAATCTGGCCATAGTTAGGCTGACTGTCCTTTTTGTTGATCTAACTGTTCACGAATTTTTTTTCTCTCTGCTATTTCTTGCTTGAGATTAATGACATAGGGATAGACGTGATCATCAATGGCTTTGACTACTTCTTCGTCACCTAATAAATAATCACTAGAGCCTTCTAGAATATCGAGTGCTAATTCTTGAGCTTCAATCTCACCTGGATCGCCCGCATATTGAGTAGGATCACTTTCCAAATGAAACGTAGCAAAAATTGATCGAAGTGACTGCTGAAGGTTATGCACCTGATCGTGTGCGTGCGAAAGTTCGTGTTCAAATTGATGAGTGATCGTAATGACTAATTTTGCGACTTCTTCCGCTAATTTTTTAATAGCCGAAGAAAACAGTGTTGCGTCAGCATGAGCTTTGCTCTCGAGCAACAGACAGTATGATTTATATAACTCCTCAATCAGCATTTTATCTAAGTAAATAGTGTTCACCCCTAGATCAAAGGCTGCTCCTCTGGCATCAATAAGCTCCAGTGTTAGTTCTTCTAGCTCCACAATATCAAGCGGTTTGCGCATCAAAACTGCCACCATAGCATTTTCCAGTTGGCCAACCAAGTAATTCCAAGCCGCTTGCTCATTCTCTGAGCGACCAGCTTGTTCAGGCATTCCGCTTTGAGCTAAGCTCTGTATGATAAGTTCTCTCACTTGAGGATACCTCTGCTTTCCCCGTTCTAAATCATAGCGAAGATGGACGTTAATTGGCTCTTTTTTTTCAGGCATGATGGTATCCTTTTATTTCAACTTCTTTGGCCAGCTCGGGACCTCCGGATTGAGTAATCTTGCCATCTACCAGCACATGCACGAAATCTGGCTTCAAGTAATCTAAAATCCGGTTGTAGTGGGTGATGACGATGACACCGGTCTGGTAACGATCAACGATTTTGCGCACGCCTTCGGCCACGATTTTAATGGCGTCGACGTCTAAGCCCGAATCTGTTTCATCTAAAACTGCAAATTCGGGTTGTAATAATGCCATCTGTAAAATTTCTAAACGCTTTTTTTCACCACCAGAAAAACCCTCGTTTAAACCACGGCGCAACAATTCTGGATTTACTCCAAATTCTTTGGCCAAGGCCTCTAAGTGTTTTCGGAACTCTAAGACTGAGCCAAACTTTTTCAGCCCTCTGGCTTCATAGGCGTGACGTAAAAAATTCTGGACTTTAACGCCTGGGACTTCGACTGGATATTGGAATGCTAAAAATAATCCTGACTGAGCGCGCTCATCGGGTGACATATCTAAGACTTCTTTATTGTTTAATAGTGCTTGTGAACCCTTAGCCACTTCATAACTTGGGTGACCAGCTAAGGTGTAGGCTAGCGTCGACTTGCCCGAACCATTAGGGCCCATGATGGCATGAATCTCACCGGCGTTCACTTTGAGATTAATTCCTTTGAGAATTTTTTTGTCGTCAATAGTAGCTTGGAGATTGTTGATAGTCAGCATAAGGAAAGCCCATCTAACGTTGTAACTGAAAAGCGTATTTTACTTCGAATCTGATATTTTCGGAAGTTTCAAGATCATCGATCTCGTCTTCAGAGAACCACGCAATCCCATCTGTTTCTTCTCTATTTTCTTTAAAAGCCACTTGACCGTTGATTGGTCGAACTAAGTATAAGAAACCCAAGTGCTGTTCACACCCTTTGCCCCATACTTTGTCTTTGGACTCTTGATTACTGGTTCTTGCTTGGTAATTTTCCTTTGAAATCCAATGGAGGTTAGTGAACAACGGATTCGGCAGGTACTCTGATTCGTCCTTTGCTTGTTCTAAGCCGGGAGTATAAGCTTCTACTCTTACTCCTGTTTCTTCCCAAAACTCACGTTCGGCTGCTTGATGTGGTAGTTCGTTAGGTTCAATGTGCCCACCTGGGTTCAACCAGATTCCTAGTTTTTTATGCTTTACCAACAAAACTTTGCCTTGATGAAGTAGAATGCCCGCAGCCGTTAAACATACTTTTGCCTGGAATTGTTGGAGTTTAGCCATGCGTCTATTGTACTCGAGATCAGGGAGAAACCAAAGCCCAAGCTTCAGAAATCATTACCTAAAACAAACATTATTTTTACTGATTTATCAATCTTAATTAGTAATCTAGACAACGCCCGTTTAGCTTGACTTTTTGACATATTTTGATATAATTATGCTTACTTCAAAACCCATTTCCCAACCCTATGCCTAACCTTTATTCAGTGATTCTGACTCTTCTTGTCGCCTCGAGTAGTGCCATGGTTTTACCACAGGCAATGCCTGTTCATTCCGGCGCTCAGTCTCAAGGGCAAGTCTTGGGTATCTCGACTGAAGTTATGCCTGAAGAAGCGTCTAACTCGAGTCAATTAAGCTTGCCAGAGGAGCCTGCGTTTCGGGCTGCTTTAAGTACCCCGGAAGCGAGTGCCGAGCCTTCGCCGTCACCCACGCCGAGTCCTTCACCTACTCCAGTTGTAACATCGAGTCCAACTCCGGTACCAACGCCGACAGCTGCTCAATTAGCGCCTCATGAACTCGATGCCTTGTTCCAAAAGTACGGCGCCGAGTATGGCGTGTCTTGGGAAAAACTAAAAGTGATTGCTAAGTGTGAGTCCGGCTACCGGGCTAACGCCATCGGTGGCGGTGGCTTATACGGCGGCATGTACCAGTACGTGGCCTCGACTTGGATCTCCACTCGCAAAGCCATGGGCCTGGACCCCAATCCCGATTTACGTTTCAATGCGGAAGAAGCTATTCGGACCACTGCCTGGAAAATTGCCCACGGCGGCATTGGCGCTTGGCCAGTTTGTGGGAAAAAATAAATTATTTATTTTTTTCTTGATCTGTCTTCAAGGTTTACCACGTAACCTAAAACTGCAAATATAGCTACTCTTTGTTCAGCCCAAAATCTAATGCTTTGCCATTCAATCGGATCTATTTTATAGATAAATTTTTCTCCATTATCAGCAGTTATTTCAACCCTGCGAGGAGCTCCTAAACCTGAGATGGGTTGCACGGGTTCTCCAATTCCTTCGACAGTACCATAAAACACACCTGTTCTTCTTAAGGCATCTTTCAAAGACATATCATCCTTTCTGAAATAGCGAGCAAGCTTTTAAAATTATAACAGGCTCATCTGTATCCCTGCATCTTTTTTAGGGGTAAACGAAAAATCTATCGGGCACTCGATCAACCGATTCCACTTATTGCGAAACTTAACGTGGCCTTTGGTCAAGCCATAATCATAGACATCGCGCGTCACCGCCACGTCTTGCAAACAATAATCGCGGAGCTTATCGAACTGCTGAGATTTATAGTACTTAATGGCATCTAAACCATCGCCTGACTTTCCAATTCCCAGCGTTTCTTTAGCCACCGCATCTAAACCAATCCGGTGCCCGGCGGTATTCTTAATTTTGACCATCAGATCCAACGTCGGAATCCGGCCAATGTCACCGGTGTAATAATTGGTAAACGTGGGCATGTCAAAGCCATCAATGTTGAAGCCAACCACTACATCTGCTTTTTCGAGTAATGGAAACAGTTCAGGCAAATCTTTTTCAAAAAAACCCTTCATCTCTCCGGGACCGCTGGCGCCTTCGCGAATACAAACACCCACAAAAGAAATACCCAAACGATCGGGAAAATACCCACCCACTTCGTCAAACGTTTTTTGAGTCTCAACGTCAAGAATTAGCTGTAACATTTATAGTCTATTGTTTTACCAAATTGGAGAGGCGTTTTTCAAGTCTTGTTAATTGGAGAATCATCTTCTTCATCCGGTAGTTGTAACAGCCCCCACAGATTAGTAGTGATACTACCTTGTTCAAGCATTTGAATGACAATTTTTAAAGCGTACTCAAAAGAAAAATCACACTCAAGGCAAATGAGCATCACTAAGTCATGAGTTTCTATTTTTTGACCACGCAATCTTTCCTTGGTTAACTGTAGTGCTTTTTCTCTTCTTTCCAGCAAAGAGTTGTTCATAGAGGTTTTAGCTCTTCGCTTCTTCAGCCACTAATAGATCTAGCTCTGCTGGATCAGCACCGGCATCGATTAACTCGAAGTACACTATTTGGCATTGGGTGAGGACGTCAAAATCTTTAGTTTCCCACCACTGGACAGCTAACGACAACCATTCGTCTTTCAAAGCCTGAAGTTTTACTTCGGGGCTAGCCTGTTGTTGAGGATTATTGCTTTCAGCTTGAGCCTTAGCTTGTTGCCTTTGAAAAAGAACCTCACGATAGCGACCAGCCACTGCCACCAACGGATCACCTTCGTGTCTCCCCCTTGGCACAGCTCCACGAGGCTGACCATTCTCATTCTCTTTTGTACTCATGAAAATATCTTCCTAGCTTACTTGGCTGCCTCAAACCGGCGTCCTACTTCACCCCAGTTGACCACCTCCCACACCGCTGCCAAGTAGTCCGGACGCTTGTTTTGGTACTTGAGATAGTAGGCATGCTCCCAGACATCAACACCGAAGATAGGTGTTTTACCTTGCATTAAGGGTGAGTCTTGATTAGGTAACGCCAGAAGTTCCAATTCCCCGTTATCGACCACCAGCCAGCCCCAGCCGGACCCAAATTGGCCGGCAGCGGCGGCTTCAAACTCTTTTTTAAAGTCAGCAAAAGAACCAAATTTCTGCTCAATCGCTTCTGCCAGTGCACCTTGCGGCCCACCCTGTGAATCAGGCCCTAAAATAGTCCAAAACAGCGAATGATTGGCATGACCACCACCGTGATTGCGGACCGGGGTTTTAATGGCTTCCGGCACCGAATCAAAGTCTCGCAAAAGCTCTTCCACAGATTTTTTTTGTAGATCTGCGTGGCCCTCTAAAGCCGCATTTAGTTTATCAATATAGGCCTGGTGATGCTTGGTGTGGTGAATTTCCATCGTCTTGGCATCAATAGCCGGCTCTAAGGCAGAGTAATCGTAAGGGAGTTTGGGAAGAGTGTGCATACCTATTCCTTCTGATGCGTATCATCTTTTACTTTATAACTTCTTTATATCACAGAGCTGATGGTTTAAAACCAACCAATTGTAAGAATTCCGTCGGAGTTAGACATGTCGACACGTGTCTTTAGCGCTTCTTGCTGATCAAATTCAATAGCTCTTGGAGCAAATACCCGACAAACGCATAGGCAAAAATGGCAAATAAAGTGGTGAACTCCAAAACAAAACCACCGCGAATGGCAGGGGTGGGAAAAATAGCGGTAAAAGGCGACAAGAGTGGGGCCGTGTTAGCGTAAACCCAAGTAGCTAAGCCAGCGTTGGGATTGGCACCCAGCAATTTCAGCACAAACCGAATAATTAATAGAATTTCGACTAAAGCGATCACAAATGAAGCTAAATCTCTCAAAAGCTTGGTCATACTAATTAATTCCTAATTCTTAATTCTTAATTCTCAATTCTCAATTCTTAATTCTTAATTCTTAATTTTTAATTTTTAATTTTTTACTTCTCTTCGTACTCTTCCGTAATTCTGACTAACTCGAGTATCCTATCTCTGCCGATGGTTGTAAAGTAGCGATCAATTGTGTCCGGACTAAGTAGCGCCGCCTGATCCTTTTCTTTAGACAAATCTTTCCAAATCACTTCTCCGGCTAGAAAGCCTTTAGCACCGTTTTCTAAAGATTCTCGTAACATTCCCTTGAACGGTTCGTACTCTAGTCCCATGTCGCTTAAAATCCAAGGCACATCTAGCTCGGCGGTGACAGTAGCGGCACTGAGCGGGTCCAGCGGGTACTGGAGAGCCAGTAATTGAGGAAAGGCTCGCAGTTCCTGAATGGCCGTTAACTGAGCTTCTTGGAAACGCTGGCTGTTAAACTCTTCAGTGGCCGGGGTATAGACAATTAAAGAGAGGATGAAGTCGATGCCTTCGTGGTGGCAGTAGTCGGCCAACTCGGTCACGATTTGCTTTTTGCGGAGGGCGTCAGCTTCGCTGGGATGATAATGCAACTCTAAAAATGCCACCCCATAATTATTCCTGATCGCTTCCACGCCCCAATCTTGGATGAGTGAGGGAATGGCCAAGGGGTCAACGGTGCTACCCAGCTGTTGGTGCAACCGAAAGGCTAAGCCTGGTAGTTTCTGATCTGATTTTAAAAGCGGATAACTGTATTGAGGATCAACGATTAACCCAGAAGCATCTTTTCGAGCTGCCTGCTGCAGGTTCTTAATGGCTTGCTGAACCAGCTGCTTGCCACCCACGTCATCTAGTGCCGCCCCCATCGCTTCCGACAACTTGAGCGCTTCATCAAGGCGAACCATTTCCATCAGGCCAGTGGCAGAACTTAAGGCGGACAGGTGCATGTGAGTAGTATACAGGAATTGTCTGCTAGAATGGGAATCGATGGCTAAAAAAATTCCTTCCACCATTGCGGTATCTATTATTGTTGTCGCTCTTCTTCTCTTGACCTTTGCCGTCCGCGTCTACCACTTAGATTGGATTCAGTTTGATAGCGACTTTGGCCGCGATAGTTTATTTGGCTGGCGCATTTTGACAGAAAAATTTACCTTATTGGGAGCGCAAGCTAGTGTCGGCGGCTTTTATTTAGGACCCTTTTACTTTTATTTTGTGGCCGCTCTCTATGCCTTATTTGGGCCAGTGCCCGAAATAGTAATGCTGGCATTTGCGATACTTAACGTGCTGGCAGCCTGGCTAGGATTTAAGCTCTTATCATCTCGAGTTAACTTGACTGCTGGCCTGCTCTTTCTGCTCCTCTTTTCTACCCAGCCATTAATGGTTGTCAGCAGCCGGGCTGCTACCCACACGCCGATGTTACCTTTTATTACCCTCTTGGCGCTGACGCTCTTACTTCGCTCTGTCACCAAACCCTCACTCCTGACCCATCTGTTAGCTGGCTGCGCCTTAGGTTTATTTTTGCACGTCCACTTCAGTGCTTTACTTTTATTTCCCGGATATTTTTTGGTAGTTGCTGGCTTAACCCTTGGTAAATGGCGACAAAAGCTAGCCGCCCTCATGCTTCATGGCTTAGGAGTGATCCTGATGTTGTCACCGTTGATACTTTTCGACTTCCGTCATGAGTTTATTACCAGCCGAGCCTTCTTTGAGTATGGAGCAGAGGTTGTCAAAGGTGAAAGTGTCCGCGACAGCTTCCTTCACTGGACGTTAGGAGAAAAAATTGACAATATCTTACTGTACGTAGGACCCTTAAAGTGGCTGCAACTAGTTATCGTGTTAGCCAGCGGACTGGGTCTATTTTCTCTCATACGCATGGTCCCTTCTCAAGCCAAGACCTTGGCGTTAACGTTAAGTTTTTTGACTGGAAGCGTGGTAGTTTTACTTTTACTCTACCCGGGGTATCTGTTCTTGTACTACTTGGTGGTACCTGGCACCTTACTCCTGCTCACCGTAGCGGTGCTGTTATCGTATCTTCAACCCAAGTGGTTGGGAATCCTGATTGCACTACTGGTTAGTGTGCTTCAGTTGAGAAGTTTGGTAGGGCTCTATAAACCTGAGTTCCGGAACTTACGTCACCTGACGAGTATTACGGCTGCCATCGAAACCGATGTAAAAGCGCACGGAAATAAACCGTTTGCTATTTATAAAGACAGTAGCGATGGGTTGACGACGCTCGGCTATGAGTATCGTTTTCTGCTGACTCGAGATGGCTTGAGGCCGGTGAGTGAATATGATTATTCGTTGGCGGAAGTCGTCTACGTCATTCGCGAAGAAGGTACGACGGATCCGTTGACTCTAGGTGGTCATGAGATGTCGCAGTTTCAGCCTCAGGAAATGAGATTGGTCCAGACGTTGTTCTTCAATCGCAAGCAAGTGGATATCTTCGCGCTGACAAGGTAATTAATTAATTTTTTGGCGCTTTTTGCTTGATATAATCAATCTACATGAGAGCAACCCAAGTCGAGTTTCATTCTTTTGATGCGCAAGGTCGATATTTTCCTGAGCGTTTTAGTCCTCAATTTGACCAAGACAACCTCCCGAATGTGAGAGAACAAGTATGGACATCTGAAATTGACGCTCAAGTTAAATCTATTTGGGAAACAATAAGTCAACAGTTTCATACTCGCTTCGACATTTCCATACTCTCTTACCAACCAGATCTTTTTATAATTGTTCCTCTGCCTACAGAAGCAGATCTTTCAACTCGTTTTATTAATTACACGCACCAGCTCTCAGGGCACATCGTCTTACAGGAACATGTTCTTAATGAGCCTCAATTATTGATTGATACTCTCAGTCATGAGATGGGCCATTTTTATGCTCATCGTCGAATTTTAGAGTCTAAAAGAAAAGGTACTTTTTCCAGTAAATGGCAGTCCATTCAAACAGGGTTAAGATCAAGCTGGTTAGGTCGATACCCTCTTCAGAATACTGAGCCTAAAAACTTCCGACCCTTAGTCTTTACGTTGTTCGATGAAGCACTTAATGAATTAACCACTACTCAACTTTACAAAATTTCTCAACATCAATCTTTTGATTTAGATACTCAGGAATCTCGGGATCAAGCATATAAGGATGATGTGAGACTCTTTAAACTACTCATCAAAGGATTGCTCACAGATGCTCATTTACCTCACCATACAAAAGAATATGTATTTCAACTTTTCCAGGAAATAGCTTGGGGGAAAAATTGGGCAGCATCCCGTAACGAAATTATGCAGTTGGCAAACGCTGCTTATTCACCTGACATATGGCAAGCAATTGTTAGAATAACTTGGCAGGTACCTGCAGACAGTTTAAGTGATCCTTCAAATAAAAGTGCTAAAATTTTATGGGACATGGTGACTCGTCCGTTGCCAAAAGGTGAAGTCCCTCCATGGCCTGGAGCTTTGCAAGAAAACAGCACGCAGCTTACTAAAGAGCCCTTGAACAAAGAAATATCTGTGGAAGATATATAAACGGGGATGCCTCTATGATCAAAAAGCTCTCTTCCAAAATTGTCTATCAAAACCCGTGGATGACAGTCCGGGAAGACGACGTGGAGTTTGCTAACGGTCATCAAGGAATTTTTGGCGTGGTAGATAAAACTGACTTTGCTTTGATTATTCCGTTTGACGGTGAAAAGTTCCATTTAGTGAAGCAGTATCGGTATGCCACCCAACAAGACTCGATTGAATTTCCTCAGGGAAAGCATGAAGCTGGGTCAAAAATCAGCCCGGTCGATTTGGCCAATGCTGAGTTAAAAGAAGAAACTGGCTTAGTAGCGGGTAAAGTCGAAGAAATTGGTTTCCTGCACGAAGCAGCTGGATATAGCAACCAAGGTTTTCATATTTATTTAGCCACCGAGTTAGTACAAGAAGAAAGTAAGCTAGAGGTGACAGAAGCGGACCTAGAGCATCTGACGATGACGGTCGAAGAACTTGAAACGGCAATGCGCAGAGGCAAAATTACAGACGCGCCAACGGTGGCGGCGTATGGATTATTACAGATCACAAAGCCGGTGAAATCAGCTTAAAATCATCTTCAATATCAGCAGCTGCTGCTGAGAAAACTTGGTGGAAGTTGGTCCCAGGTGTCTCTATTTCTTTAATGATTGCATTTTCAAGTTGGGAAATTTTGGTTGGATCATGAACTATATACCCGGGCGAACCTGCACCTAAGTTCTCAAATTTCTCACCAAATTGTTGAATAAACAGACGTGTTTCTTCATCATCCATATTAATCAATCGCGTTGATCGAACAAGCAGGTTTCCATTGCTGGGCTCTAGTTGCCCAATTAAGGTAATTTGTAAACCCAAATCACTGATTCCATATGGACCAGGCGCTCTTAACCCAAAGGAGTACTCTTTATCGTTTATCTTTACTTGAGTATAGGTTGCTAACTCTCCAAAAGGATTATCATACCCCTCGTACGAACTTCCTCCATGAAAAATGTATACATTGCTGGTTTGGAAGTCTGGTCGAGAGCCACCAGAAAGTGAGACATATGAAGAAGTAGAATTACAAAATAATGGTCCGCTATGGCCATATTTTGGCAACAACGCTGTCAGATTAATGGGTAATTTATCTGCTAAGATTCCTGTTTCCTTGCAGTCACTTAATAATGCTCTAGCAAACGCATCAACTAAGGTAAAATTACCTGCCGAGGTAGATGAAGCATTTTCTGGATTAGATTTTAGGTTTTGAGCTTGATTATTTTCTGACTCTAGTGGTGACATTTCATCGGATAAAGCTTGAGATGAAGTCTGTTGCTTAAACTTGTCATTTTCTAAATATAAGTAACCCACGGTGAGAAGTAATAGAAAAATTATTACCCCGCTTACTATCAATTGCCAATAAGGTGACTGTGATTGAACTTTTTGGTCAAAGTTTGATGCAATAGGAGGTAATTGGTGGTCTTCATTCATACGTTAAGTTTATCACGATATGGTATCAAAAAACCCAGGTAAGCTTGCGCTCCACCTGGGTTTTCGTAATTACTTAGTTACTAAATTACTTACTTACTCATCATAGCTGCGTTGGCCAAAACCGCCAGAGCGATTACCACCCCGGTCGCCTCGGTCACTGCCACCACCACGACTAAAGCGAGGTCTATCACCGTAGCCACCACCGCGTGAGCCGCCCCGGCTACCGCCGCGGAAACCACCTCGGTCTCCACCACGACCGCCGCCACGAGGGCCACGATCACCACCATCACGTCCACCTCGGAACGGGGGCCGACCACCAGCGTTGGACCGAGCTTGTTCCTGTTGCTCTTTGGTCAACATGGTTAAACCAATCTTGCCATCTTCTTTGACTTCATGAATCCAGACCTTAACCATGTCACCCACTTTGACTAAATCGTTGGCGCTTTGAACGAACTCGGTGGACATGTTAGACACGTGGACTAACCCTTCGCGCTGAGGCAAGTACTCGACAAACGCACCATAGTCTTCCACTCGGGTGACCATACCTTCAAACTCCTCACCAATCTCGACTTTGCGCATCATGTTGGTGATGAACGTAACTGCTTTCTTGATTGCTTCCGCATCTGGGGAAGTGACGTTGACGATCCCCACCTTTTTCTCTTCGTCCTCATCGACTTCGATATCTGCACCCGACATTTCAATAATACTCTTGATCATCTTGCCACCAGGACCGATCAATTCACCAATCCGATCAGCTGGGATCGTTAACTGCTCAATCTTAGGTGCATACGGCGATAAAGCTTTTCGAGGCTCGGAAATAGTGGTCAACATTTTATCCAAAATGTGTAACCGACCCACTTTGGCTTGATCCAACGCTTGAGTCAGGACTTCTTTAGGCAATCCTTTGAGTTTGATGTCCATTTGAATAGCGGTAATACCTTCAGTGGTGCCAGCGACTTTAAAGTCCATATCACCTACGTGGTCTTCTAAACCTTGAATGTCCGACAGAATTTGGAATTTCTGACCGTCACTCATTAAGCCCATAGCGATACCCGCTACCGGCCGCTTGAGCGGCACACCGGCTGCCATTAACGACATGGTGGAACCGCAGACGGACCCTTGGGAGGTGGAACCGTTGGAACTGACCACTTCCGAGACCACATGAATGGTATAGGGGAACTCTGTTTGGGAAGGCACCATGGGCAAGAGGGCGCGCTCAGCTAACGCACCGTGACCAATTTCCCGACGTTTGGGTGCCCCAAACCGACCGGCTTCACCAGAAGCGTACGGAGGCATGTTGTAGTGGTGCATGTAGTGACGCACTTCTTCGCCAGTGATGTCTTCTACGTGCTGACCCAAGGAAGGTGAACCTAAAGTGGTGACGGTGACCACTTGAGTTGCTCCCCGCTTAAACATAGCGGAACCATGAGTCCGAGGGAAAACATCCACTTCAGTCCAGATTTGACGAATCTCGTCAGTCTTCCGGCCGTCAGGGCGGACCGCTTGATCAATAATCATGTTCCGAGCTAGCTTCTTCATAGCTAGGCTCAGCGCCGACTTGATCATCTTTTCATCAACTAAGTCTTCGGCATCTTCTGCTTTACCTTCATTGAGCTTGGCCACCATAGTAGTGACGAACTCGGTAGAATCAACGTGTTCAAGGTGGGCTTCTTTTTTGACAAAATCAGTAATCGTTGATTCGTCCAGCTCAATTAATTGAGCTGCCAAGACCTCTTTCTGTTCTGCCTCCAAGCGGTCAGCTTCACTGACTAGCTCGACTTTTTCTTTACCAACTTCCGAGACCATGACGTCAATGTCGTCGGCGATCTTGGCAATTTCCGCTTGAGCCTTTTGCAAGGCCTCCACCATTACTTCTTCGGTGACTTCGTTGGCACCAGCTTCTACCATGACGATGGAATCGCGAGTACCGGAGACGATTAAGTCTAAGTCACTAGTGGAGCGCTCGGTTTCGGTAGGATTGAATACAAACTCTTGAGTTTCTTTGCTGTAACCCACGCGTAAACCAGCCACCGGACCTTCAAAAGGAATCTCGGAGATGCCTAAACCGATGCCGGCTGACAGTAAGCCCAACATGTCAGGATCATTCTCGCCGTCATAAGAAAAGACGGTACAAATGATTTGGACTTCGTGAGTGACGCCATCAGGGAACATTGGGCGCATGGTCCGGTCAATGACTCGACCTTTTAAGATGGCGTCGTCGGTCGGACGACCGTCGCGCTTGACCCAGCGGGAACCTTTGATAATACCGGCGGCGTAGAGTTTTTCTGCAAACTCGACTGACAAGGGGAAGTACCCAAGGTTGACCTGGCGGCCTAAAGCGACCGTGGTCAGGACCACAGTTTCACCGCATTTGGCCACGATAGCGGCACTGACCTGTTCGGAGTACTTTCCGATCTCAATTTCGATGGTTTTGTCACCCACGGAAATAGTTTTTTTATACGTATTGGGGTATTGGGGATAAGCCATACTCTCCTTCTGTGCCCTCTGCTAACGCAGAGGTCTGGAGCTAGGCAACTCTAAATCTTAAGGCCGGTTCTTTATCTCCTTTCGGGAGAGTAAAGACGCAACATTAAAACTTAGAATCTAGCCGCAACTCCAAATTATTATTAATTTGTTAATCAAGAACCAATGTATCGATTCTGCAAGATATTATACCATCTTTCCAGGCAATTTTGTGAGAAAAAGGGAGGAAATGAGTGAGAAATGCTAGAAAGTTCTTCTTTCTTTGCTATTACTCTCTTTTTTATCAAGAATAAGAATAATGCTCGTAATGAATATAGCGAAAAAAATCATAAACAAGTAAATGAATATTAAACCTGGTTGATTCATAGTCTTCTCCGTAATAAAAGTATAGCACTTAAATAAAAAATAATCCCTGCCGTTGCTCCCAATGCTCCAACTAAGGGATTTACCTTTTCATCTAGGAACTGACTAAAGAAAAGTGACCCAATACTAATGTTTCCCAAATTAATTAGTCCCTCAGCAAAAATAGTCTTTTTTTCAGAAATTTGCTCCTTTTCTAACTTTTCAAAAGACTCGTATATTTTAGATAAAAACAATTCAACAGTTATCATTCCTCAAGAATAACAGCAGTTGGTGGCAAGTCCCGACATGTCGGGATCCCGACTTTAGTCGGGAAACGTGGCAAAATCGAAGCAATTTACTTCGGGGTTGGAATTACTTGGAAAGACCCAGGCGGTCAATCAACTTCTGGTAGCGCTCTTCGCTCTTCTTGAGTAAGAAGTTGAGCAAACGGCGACGCTTAGCGACCTGCTTGAGCAACCCGCGACGAGAGTGGTTGTCTTTTTTGTGCTGCTTTAAGTGGTCGGTCAATTGCTGAATAGAAGCAGTCAACAAAGCCACCTGCACCTCTGGAGAACCAGTGTCTCCTTCGTAGAGTTGGAAATCTTTGATAAGTTGGGTTTTTTGGGCAACTGTCAGTGCCATAATGTATTTTGTCTTCCCGATAAATCGGGGAGCCTTTCCCTTAGCCTCCGAGTCGAAACCAGGAGGTAAAGTAACGTTATTAATTTCTAATTTCTAATTTCTAAATTTCTAATTTTCAACTTGTACTATTATACCAGATCACTCATCTGACTCTTTATAAGCCTGGAGAATGTCACCGACCTGGAAGTTGAGCTTCTTGTTTTTAAAGGTCAGACCACCTTCATTTTTAGCCTTCAAGCTTTGGATCTCTTCTTTACCGTGCATCATTGATTTAATGACTGGGTTAGCCAGAATCTCATCACCCCGCTTGAGGTGCATCAGGTCACTGCGCTTAATTTCACCGGTTTTAACCCGGACTCCAGCAATCCTTTCCCCTTTCATTTCAAAAATCTGGAGAATCTCCGCTTCACCTATCACCACTTCATCAATGGTGGGTTCCATTAAACGTAAAATTTGCTTTTGCAAATCTTCAATCAGTTTATAAATGACATCGTACTCTTTGATTTTGACGCCATTTTGCTTGGCTAAATCTCTGATTTTAGTAGGCACCTTGATGTGAAAGGCAATAATCCGAGCATCACTGGCCTGAGCCAACTCAATATCTTGTTCGGTGACTTGACCCACTCCACTCGCCAAGATTTCCACGCTATCGGGATCGAGGTTTTGTTTAATTACCTCCAGAGTACCTTCGACGTCAGCTTTGATAATCAGAGTCAGCTTTTCCTTATCACCAAAGGCAAAATCGACATCCAGATCGGCAAAAGGATCAACAGGCGCGGCTGGAGACTGGTCAGCATCGACTAGCTCACTGCCTGCTGCTTCATTTTCCACTTTTTCTGCGTAATCTCGGCCCACCTCTTTGACCATTGAGCCCACTGGTGGTACCTTTTTCAGGCCTACGATTTCAGCCGGACTGCCAGGTAAGACTGCTTGTAGTTGGTTGCTGTTTTCATCGGTCAACTGACGAACTCGGCCCTCAATGTCCTCTACCGTCAGGTCTTGGCGAACTTTGAGTGTGCCATTTTTGACGATGACGCTGGCCACCGGACCACGTTTGTTATCCAGAGTGGCCTCAATGACGATGGCCTCTAAGGGTGCTTCAGGATCAGCTTTGAACTCGGCTAACTCAGCCATGACTGCCAAGGTTTCCAGGAGTTTATCGACATTTTTACCAGTTTTGGCAGAGAGTTCGATCGTCTCCACATCGCCACCATAGCCTTGGACCAGAATGTCGTGCTCGGCTAATTGGGCTTTGACCATGTCAGGATAGACACCTTCCATATCAATTTTATTGATTGCGACTAAGAAAGGCTTATTGCTACGCTTTATGTGACGAATTGATTCAATTGTTTGCGGTTTGACACCGTCGTTGGCGGCCACTACCAGCACAATTAGATCAGTGACGTCAGCGCCGCGCTCACGCATCTTGTTGAAAGCGGCGTGGCCAGGAGTATCGATAAAGGTAAGCTTCTTGCCTTGATGCTCAACTTGATAGGCACCAATGTGCTGGGTAATACCACCTGCTTCTCGGGCCGCTACTTTGGCTTTGCGGATGTAATCCAACAAAGTAGTCTTGCCGTGATCGACGTGACCCATGATGGTGATGACTGGTGGTCGTAATTGTTGAGCCATATATAAGTAATTAAGTAACTAAGTTATTAAGTTACTAGGTATAAAGAGTAATCTTTATTTACTCTGCTACTTTTTCAGCTTCTTCCGCCTCTTTGGCGTCTTCTTTAGCTTTTACTTCAGCGTCTTTGGCTTGGCGTTCTTCGTTTTTAATGGCATCTTCAGCTTCCATTTTCTCGACAGCCTGGCGCAAAATTGCTTTTTGGTCTTCTCCCACTTCTTCAAAATTCTCCCATTTGTCGCGGAAGCGGGCCAAGTCATTGACAGTGGTCAGTTTGAAAGTAACTAACTTCTCGCGAGTCACTTCATCTAACCCTTCTAAAGTATCGATTTCATACTCTTCTTCACCGGTAACTTCAGATTTAATTTCACCGCCGGCGGATTGGATGGTAATCTTGTAGCCAGTTAACTTGGCGGCTAAGCGCACGTTTTGACCACCACGGCCTATGGCTAAGGACAATTGGTCATCGGGAGCAGTTACCACTGCTTTCTGCTTCTGCTCATTAATCTCAATCTTGAGAGACTCGGCCGGAGCCAAGGCGCCCTGGAGTAACAAGGTAGGATTATCAGAATGAGGAATAATGTCAATTTTTTCGTTGTTGAGTTCTTTAATGACTTCTTGGACCCGGACGCCACGTTGGCCCACACAAGAACCTACCGGATCAACGCCGTCTTGAGTGGCTTTAACGGCCAACTTGGTCCGGACGCCGGCTTCACGAGCGATGGCAGCGATTTCCACGGCGCCAGAGGCCACTTCAGGCACTTCTCGTTCAAAAAGTTTGGCTACCAGTTGCTTGTCGGCTCGGGAAACGATAATGCGCTTGCCTTTGTAGGTTTCTCGGATATCACTAATGTAGACAGCCAAGCGCATATTGGTGCGGTAAAACTCACCACGCATCTGTTCTTCCGGAGGCATGTGGCCTTGACCACGACCGATATCGACCACTACCCAGCGGCCATCCATGCGCAAAACCTGACCGGTGACGATCTCGCCCACCTTTTGCTGGTAGTCGCTGATGACTTGGTCTTTTTCGGATTCGCGGATCTTTTGCAAAATAACTTGCTTGGCAGTTTGAGCGGCAATCCGGCCAAAGCCAGCGGGAGTGACATCGACAGCTTTTGACTCATCCCACTTGGTGATTTCCAGGGTTTCTTCGTCAATTTCCAACGCCGGGGCCTTGAGGATACGCGCCTCGCCGGTGTTTTCATTTAAGTTAACGTAGTAGTAAAAGTCGTCTTCTAAACCACCAATTTGTTTGCGGAACGCCGATACCAACGCTTGGCGAATAGCTTCATAAATGGATTCCACTGGGATCTTACGCTCGGTGGCGATTTGAGTGATAGCGGCCGCAAATTCGGTCCGAGCAACTTGTGAGGTAGTTTGCATAGTGTGCTTTTCTATTTTTTTATAAAAAAAGGACTGGTGTGCCCCGTCCTTAACTTACTTCCAACAGGAGTAGTATATCAGGAAAAGGGGAAAAGGGGAAGTCTTATGAGAAGGTAAGAAAAAGGGGTCTTGCGACCCCTTTCGGGCTCTCGTTTGTGGAACAGGAGCCCAAGATCTTGCGCTGCAGAGGTGTCTACCGCTTGGGCAGACGTGCAACGCAAGATAAGAGGATAAGTATATCAAAAAATAGGTCGTTTTTCAATAGTTATAGGCCTTTACTCGGGGTTCTCACTCAGAGAAAAATCGAAAGAAAGCAACCACTGCCCCTGGAAGCGCCGCAGGCTAATGCGTCCACCCCAGATCTGCCAGATAACTGTATCTGGAGGCTGGTGATCGATAGTACTTGATGCGACCGATTCGGTGGGAACTACCTCGAGTGCGGGACCTACTGACGACGAGGGGGCAAGCTCGTCACCCTCTTCATCTAAAACTGGCCCTGAATTCTGGGACATCCGCTCCTCCACCGCCTGCAGTACCTTTTGCTCGATGACGTCCAATTCGACAGCACCAGCAGGACCGCCGCTGACAATTAACAGAAAAAGAACTACTAAGGAAAAAACGGCTAATTGAGGGAAAACTCGAGCCATGAAGCCATTATACGAGATCACCCAACTGCTCCAAGACCCGCTTTTGGTCACTGGTCAATTTTTCGGGCACTTTCACAATCAAGCGCACATAGAGATCTCCTTTACCTCTACCTCGCAGATGCGGCACCCCCTCGCCTCGGAGACGCACCAACGTGTGGGACTGAGTCCCGGGCCGGACTTTCAGTTTTAAGGTACTATCCACCGTCGGCACCTCCACTTCACCACCCAGTGCCGCCGTCGGAAAACTAATCTCTTGATCCAGGTATAAATCTGAACCATCGCGCTGGAAACGATCATGGGCACGAACATCTATGGTCACGTCAAAGTCGTCAAAACGAATCCGAGTCCCGTCGCTAGCGCCAGCCGGCACTTTAATGGTTTTTTTCTTACCCTCGATTTCCACGTCCTTCTCTGTCCCTTTGACAGCTTCTAAGAAATCAATGGTTAACGAATAGCGCGGCCGTTGGGCTGCCCGAGCAAAACCACCACCAAAAAACTGTTCAAAAATATCGAAAGGATCATCAAAATCGACGTTCCCCTGTTGGAAAGGATTGCCCCCAGAATAAGAATACGTCCAAGTGAAAGGACCGCCACCAGTCCGGAAACCACCAGCAAATGGGTTACCATGCGCCCCACCGGCTGCTGGATCAAAAGCAGCGTGGCCAAATTGGTCATAGGCTTGGCGCTTCTCTTTGTTGGAAAGAACCTGATACGCTTCGTTAATCTCTTTAAACTTCTCTTCGGCGTCTGCGGCTTTGTTTTTATCGGGGTGGAATTTGAGAGCCATCTTCCGATAGGCAGATTTAATCTCTGCTTCAGAGGCAGTTTTAGTTACACCAAGAACTTCGTAGTAGTCACGCTGAGTACCCATAGGGGAACATTGTACCAAGAAGAGTCATCAATGTTAAGCAGAGGAAGAAAGTGAGTGCTAATCTGACGTCGGCAGCAGTCCTAAACGCTCAAACGCAGTCTCTAAATCATCAGCCAATGAAACCTTGGTCCCACTAGTTCTAGTGCTAAATTCAGCCACTTCTGGACTCAGTTCATCTTTAAAACCAACTAGGACTAGCTGGCGGAGGAATTCTTCCAGAAATTTACCGGCTTCCGTTTGCAAGGCTTTGCGAATTTCACCGGGACTAGGCAACTTGAGCTGAGGATTTTCACAAATCAGTACTAAGTTGATCATGCCCTGATCTTTAAAAGGCATCAAGGCCATGGCCAACTGTTCGTTGAAACTGCGATAGACTTTACCCGACACCACCTCAGCTTCAATCCTGCCCACCACGATAGGAAATCCATTTTTTTGAGAAGTACCAGCGACTTCAAGCGGCGACAAGATCATACAGGTGTTTATACCACACCACCAGCGAAAAGTGTCAATAAGTAGCCAAAACTACTCTTCTACTACTTCGCCCTCTTCGGCCTCGTCTTTGCCTTTTTTGTCTTTAGCTTTTTCGTCTTTCTTGTCACCTTCGGCGGCTGGTTGACCGGCGTTGGCTTTCTGCATGGCCTCACCAATTTTTTGCGCTGATTGCAACGTCTCTTCGGTGGCTTTCTTTAAGTCTTCAACCGAAGCTTCTTCTTTACCAGCTAGCTCCTTGAGTTTGGTTACATTTTCTTCAATGGCGGCTTTGTCTTTAGCTTCTAGCTTGTCTCCATATTCTTTGAGCTGCTTTTCAATTTCAAAGGCCACCCCAGTAGCTTGGTTAACCGCTTCCACTCGCTCTTTTTTGCGCTTGTCTTCTTCGGCGTGCTTCTCGGCATCTTGCTTCATTTTCTCCACTTCTTCTTCACTCAAATTGGTGGAGTTCTGAATAGTGATTTTTTGCTCTTTGCCGGTGTTTTTTTCCTTGGCTGCAACGTGTAAGATGCCATTGCTGTCGATGTCAAAGGTAACTTCAATCTGAGGCATACCGCGTTGAGCTGGTGGGATGCCATCTAAGATAAAACGACCGAGTGATTTGTTGTCGGCGGCCATTTCGCGCTCACCTTGGAGAACATTAACTTCGACTTGCGTTTGATTATCTGCCGCCGTTGAGAAAATTTGCGATTTACTAGTGGGGATGGTGGTATTCCGTTCAATTAATGGTGTCCGAACGCCGCCCAAAGTCTCTAAACCGAGAGTTAATGGCGTGACATCGAGTAAGACTACATCCGAAACATCGCCTCCAATGACACCCGCTTGAATAGCAGCGCCTACGGCAACTACTTCATCAGGGTTCACGCCTTTGTGTGGCTCTTTGCCAAAGTATTCTTTGACTTTTTGCTGGATCTTAGGCATCCGAGTCATCCCACCGACTAACACTACTTCGTTGACGTCAGCTGGCTTGATGCCTGCATCCTTGAGTGCTTGATCAACTGGCTTGAATGTCTTTTGCACCAGTTCATCGGTCAGTTCTTCAAACTTTGCCCGGGTGATGGTCATGGTTAAGTGCAATGGTTGGCCATCATCACCTTGGGTGATAAAAGGTTGATTAATCTCGGTTTGCTGAGCACTAGACAACTCAATCTTGGCTTTTTCAGCGGCATCTTTGATCCGCTGCAGGGCTTGAGGATCTTTAGCAATGTCTTTGCCCGTTTCTTTTTTAAATTCAGCGATGATGTACTCAATCAATTCGTTGTCGAAGTCGTCGCCACCGAGGAAGGTGTCACCATTGGTGGACTTGACTTCAAAAACACCCTCACCAATTTCCAAAATAGAAATGTCAAAAGTTCCACCACCGAGGTCGTAGACTGCAATCCGAGCGCTGCCTTTTTTATCAAGGCCGTAGGCGAGGGCAGCGGCGGTCGGCTCGTTGACAATCCGCTCTACCGTCAGGCCAGCGATTTCACCTGCTTGCTTGGTGGCTTGGCGTTGAGAGTCGTCAAAGTAAGCTGGCACCGTGATCACGGCTCGGGTGACTTCGCCACCGAGATAACTTTCGGCGTCTGCCTTGGCTTTGCCTAGAATCTTGGCCGAAATTTCTTGAGGCGTGTATTTTTTGCCGTCAATTTCCACCACCGCCATGCCATCTTTACCCTCGGTGACGGTGTAAGAAACGTGTTTAGTCGCGTTCTTCACCGCTGGGTCATTATACTTGCGGCCCATAAACCGCTTGACAGAATTGACTGTTTTTTGGGAATTGAGGACCATTTGGCGTTTGGCAGGGTCACCCACGATCACTTCGTCGCCTTTGAACGCTACCACTGATGGAAATGTATTGCGACCTTCGGCCGTCGGGATGACTTTAGGAGAACCACCTTCCATGACCGCTACCGCGGAGTTGGTAGTACCTAAGTCGATGCCAATTATTTTGCCTGTAGTATTTGCCATAATAAAACCTCCGGTTTTAGTTCTTAATTTTAAATTTCTAATTTCTAAAGTGGGATATGCTTAAAAATTAAAAACTAGAAATTAAAAATTAATTTTTAACCCACGACCACGCGAGCGTGTTGAATTACTTCTCCATTCAGGACGTAGCCTGGTGTCATAACTTGTGTGACCGTCGTCCCCTCACCTTTTTTTTCGACCACTTCCATCGTTTCGACGTCAAAGGGTTTGCCCAAAACGTCGATTTCTTGCAAGCCCATCTCGTGTAGCTTTTGCCAGAGTTGGGTTACCACCATATCCAGACCCGGATCATTCAATTGCTGAGCGGCTAAGTTCAAGTGGTGCAATGGTTCTACCAACCGGCCAACTACTTCTTGAGTGACTGCTTTAGTCAACCGCAGTCGTTCTTCTTGGTTCCGCCGAATGATATTCTGGTAGTCTGCCAGCGCTCGCTTTTCTCGCTCTTGAGCTTCGGCTAACTGCTGCTGGAGTTGAGCCTCTTGCGACTGCACCTTGCTTGTTGTTTTCTGCTTCACCATATTTTCTCAGTTACTTAGTTACTTAATTACTTTGTTACTTTAAGCGACCATTTCTTCAATTAAGCCGCGCATGTAACGAATAATAGGAATCACATAGTCGTACTGGAATCTGCGAGACCCAATTACACCTATCCGACAGGTCATACCTCTGGCTTGGACATCGGTATAAATAACACACATCGGGTCAAGGTGTTTATTACCCAATTCCGAACCGAAAACCAAATGAATGACGCTTTCACTACTGCCATACTCAAACATCTCTTCGACGAGCGGCACTTCCTCTATTAAGCTCAAGACGCTCCGGACCACGTTAATGTCATAAAACTCGGGCATGTTGAGCAAGTTGGCATACCCGGCGTGGTAAATATGACGATCGCCAGTCAGTGCGATCCCGATCGCTCGAGATTTGTCTGCCAAAGCCCGCGTAGTTTCCCGGAGGAGCTCGCTGGTCTCATCTTTGCTTTTCCAGATCTTTTCTTTAGCCGAGACTTCGTCTGCCACCGATAGTTCCCGCTCCTTCATCAGCTCGTTAACGTACAGCTTCATGGCCAAGGGAGTCGGGACCCGGCCGGCACTAGAGTGCTCTTTAACCAGATACCCTTGCTTGGTCAAGTAGACCATCTCGTTGCGAATCGTCGCCGGGGACACGCCAATGCTAAACTTGCGGTCAATCGTGTCCGAACCCACGGGCTGAGCCGTCTCGATGAATTCCTCGATCACGGCACGTAAGATTTGGACCTGTCTGGCAGTAAGATCAATCATAGGTTGGCCTTTTTAAGCTTCTTTTAGCAATAATAGACCAGCTCTGCTAACATGTCAAGAGATTCTTGTCAGGATATAGTAATAGTCAAGCTTACTTATTTACCTGTATACTGGAGCTATGTGGCATCCTTCCACCTCTCATAAAAGCGCGGCTTCTCAACGAAAAAAAGCCTTATTTGGTGGCTTAATCCTGGTGGGATTAACGGTTATAGCTTTGATCGGGGTTTCCCAATTGAACGTCATTCGCGATTTCTTTTCGAGTGCCTCAGGCGAAGCGGCTAACATTCAGATTGACACCCAAGCGGTGCTGGGACCTATGCCCCGGCCGTGGCGGAATTTAGCCCAGGGTGGTGAAGCCTTTGATTGGCGGCTGCAACCAATAGCCGGTCAAGTCAAGGTTTTGAAACCTCGCTACATACGGATTGACCATGTGTATGATTTTTACGATATCGTCCAGGGCTCCCCAGGTAATCTGACGTTTAATTTTTCTAAATTAGATGTGATCCTAGATGATATTGCCGCTACCAGAGCTACGCCCTACATCGCCTTATCGTACATGCCCCCGGCTATTGCCGAGGGCGATATTGTCTCAAAACCTCAGCGCTGGGAAGATTGGCAGTTGACCGTTCAGAAGACGATTGAGCACGTCAGTGGCACCAGGGCGCTGAATAACGTCTACTATGAAGTTTGGAACGAACCGGATTTATTTGGCGGTTGGAAGTACTATGGCGATAAGAATTATCTGACGTTATACAGTTACGCCGCGCGCGGCGCTAGCAATGCTCACGGGGTGAGGCCTTTTAAAATTGGCGGACCAGCTACTACCGCCCTCTATAAGAACTGGTTTGACGCCATGGCCAAGTTTACTTTGGAAAATAACTTACGATGGGATTTCTATTCCTGGCACCGTTACAATTTGGACATTAATCAGTATCGCAAAGATATGACTGAGGTTCGCACATGGCTGAGTAACTATCCCCAACTGGAACCGACGCTAGAACTGCACTTAACTGAATGGGGCCACGATAGCAATAATCACACCGGGTACGACAGCAATTTTGGGGCGGCCCACACGGTAGCGGGTTCGATCGAGATGATCGGGGTCATCGATAACGCCTTCGTCTTTGAGATCCAAGATGGCAAAGACCCGGCGGGTCAGGAATATTGGGGTCGATGGGGGCTATTTACAGCCAGCGATAAAGGGGCCAAAGCCAAACCACGTTACTCCGCGCTCCGGATGTTGGACTCCATTGCCGATCAACGGTTGCAGTTATTAGGTAAAGGAACGTGGGTCAAGGCGGCCGCCGCCCGGGACGAGAATGGGAACACGGAAGTAATTTTGGCTAATTACGACAGTCGAGGTCGCAACGCCGAGACGGTGCCGATTACTTTCCAAAATATTGAACCCGGCAACTACACAGTTACTATCCAATACCTCGGCGGGCGTCAGCAACAGCAACAAGTTGCTACTTCAGCCGCAGTCCTTCAGACCTTTGTCCCGATGCAGGTTAATTCAGTCGCGTTTGTGGAGTTGGTGAAGCAACCTTAAAGTACCATAGGAGTACCAATATGCCTAAAAAAGCAACCTCACCCACCAGCTATGTTTTGGATGATTATGAACAAGAATTAGAAAATGCCCTGGAAAAAAGTTACTCCAAGAAAAAATTAACTCTTAGAGATAAAGCCGACTGGGCTAAAGTAGCTCAAAAGCACGTCGAACTGCAAAAATCTAAACGCATCACTCTCAGTGTTAATACCGGAGAGTTAGTTCGATTTAAAGCTAAAGCTAAAGCGAGTGGTATTCCTTATCAAACGTTACTTAACCTTATCATCAAACAATTCAACGAGGGAGATGTGGCGGTGAGTTTATAATATGATAGCCTTTTTAGCCGCTACAAACTTTTCAACTTCCTTTTGAAATCTTTCCTTACTAAACTTCTGGGCATACTTAGCAATTTCTTTGGCGTCAAACTTTTTCTTCTCAAAGGTTTTAATGGCTTCGATGACACTTTCGACCGATTGTTCTTCAAAGAAAACTCCAGTTTTATTTTCCACTACTGATTCCACATACCCACCACCCCGGAATGCAATCACAGGCGTCCCGTGCATCATCGATTCGACCGGCGTGATGCCAAAATCCTCATCGCTGGCCAGCGCAAAAAAGGCTTTGGCGTGAGCATATAAATCACGAAGTTGATCGTCGCTGACGTAGCCTAAGAACTCGATCGTGTGTTCACCAGGTTGTTTAGCTAAATTGACCAAATTTTGGTACTCACTGGCATAGCCGGCAGCTTTACCGGCAATCTTTAAGTGTAAACCTAAAGCAACAGCCGCCTTGACAGCTAGGTCAAGCCCTTTGCCACCGACAATGCGAGAGGTGACTAAGTAGTAATTGTCCTTTTTGGTGACTAGCTCTGACTTCGGCTGATCGACAGGAGGATAAATGACAGTAGCTTCACGACGGTAAAACTTTTTAATCCGCCGGGCTACGTTTTCAGAGTTAGCGATGAAGTAATCCACTCGCTGAGCGGCGTACCAGTCATAAAGGCGCATGAAGTGACCCACTACGTGGGCGTAGACACGCACCGGCCAGTATTTTTGAAATTCTACTGAAGTAGGGTAGCCATACAGCCACCGCGGTGGAGTGTGGCAGTAGCAGATCTCAATGGCATTTTTCCGCTTTTTGGTAAACCCTTTAGTGATGTACCAACTGGCCGAACTAATGATGACGTCATACTCCGTTAAATCAAATCTATTCCAAATCCAAGGGGCTAAAAAGCGTAACGGGCTGTGGAGTTTGCTGGCAAAAAAAGGAATCCGTTGGACCCACGACGGTCGTAAATCTTTATCTTGAAAGCGTTCCCAGGCTGGAGAGTGCTCTTTATAGAAGGCCGTGTAAATCGGGGCGTCAGGCCAGATTTCTGTCAGAGCCAGTAGCACGCGCTCCGCGCCCCCAAATTCGTTGAGGTAGTCGTGGACGATAGCGACTTTCAAAGGTGTCTTCATGAGTAACCGTATTATGCAATTAATTGCTCTCTAAGTACAGTCAAGCGAAAATTACTCCTGTTTTGCCACCTTCTTGCCACCAACCACTGTTATTCTTGAAGAAGGTGGGGGTGGATTGGCATCTGATTTTGTCTGAGCAACTTAATCAGCGGGTTCGATTCCCGTCACCTCCACAAACTTAGATATTGAAATTAGAAAAAATTGAGTTATACTCTTTTTAGCTCAGACAAAATTAGAAACCAATTTTGATTAAGCAAATACCATCCTCAAGGGGTGGTTTTTTGTTATTTCGAAGCTCTTCTTCTTTTTAAGCGATGAACTAATTGCGCATACAACCCCGCTCCTAATGAGTCAGAGAAGCCCATCAGCGTCCCTTCGATACCAGCTAAAAAGTTAGCCCGTGGTTCAAATCCATTAATCCGAATGTATGTACTCAGCACAACTGATAAAAGAATAAAAAGTGCGTTACCTTGCATATAAGGGCTACAGATAAAAGAATAGAATCCACGATATCCACCTTCTTCATGAAACCGACGCGAAAGATCTGCAATCATGCCACCCAAATTATCGGAGTGGGCGAAAGCGGCAGCCATAATCACTCCCCAAGTTCCATACGGGTTAATTCCCCAAGACACTCCTACTGTATGAAAAAGAATTAGCAGAATAGGTCCTACTGCCGTTCCAATTAACTCACCTTTAACATAGTTCCACGCGACGCCTGTAGACTTACCTGCCCGTTGGCGTCGTAAAGTATACCCAAGTTCACCTAGCGTATCAGAGTTCCCTGCAATATAACGGACTACCCCTTCAATGGGAAAAAAACCAACCCCACCCAAACTATCTGCTACCAACCCTAAAGGAATTGAACTGGCTGCGCCCAGGGCAGAACCACCAATTAAGTCTCTTAGTTCGGCTTCAGCTTGTTCTGAAGTATCTGACTGCGTGCTTTTATTTTTAGTCATACGTGTATCTAACTTAGAACAATGCGTTCTGAACTCCGCTCTCAAACTGATCCATCGGTAACAAGGGCACCAGTGATTCAAACTCCAGCTCGCGGAAAATCTCTACTACTTTTTCTTTATCATAGCCGAGTAGTTTACAGTCCTCTAACTGCAACTGCACTGGTGCTTCGCAATTAATGGTGGCCAAGTCCCTGCTCAAGAACGCGTTGTCTTTGTCTTGGACTAGTTTGGTCAGCACCGCTCCTTTGGGAAGGTCTTGCTCTGCCGAGACGGAATCAGGATCTTCAATCGCTTCATACAACCGTTCGACGCTCCCAAACTCCTGAATTAATTTAGTCGCCGTCTTCTGCCCAATGCCTTTGACCCCCGGAATGTTATCCGAAGAGTCACCCATCAGCGCTTTTAGCTCAATAATCTGCTTTGGCTGCAATCCAAATTTTTCTTCAAACTTTTTAGTCGTGTACTCAATGTCTTCACCAAATTTACCTCGTTTGGGAATGTAAACGTGAATCGAATCGTTGACC
>DASVCZ010000038.1:0-17417 GCA_036381335.1 Patescibacteria group bacterium
TATTTACCCAGTTGGCTAAGTTGATTCGGTCGGCGGTCAAAGAGAACGGTTCTGGTGACCCTAATAGTAACCCTAGCTTGCGGTTAATCCTCGATAAAGCTCGGGCAGCTAATATGCCCAAAGAGAATATCCAGCGGGCGATTGATAAAGGGTTGGGGAAGAGCAGCACCGGTCAGGCTTATCAGGAGTTCTTGTACGAAGGTTTCGGCCCTCAGGGGGTGGGGTTACTGATTGAGGTGGTGACCGATAATCCCAACAGAACTAGCTCAGAAGTGCGGACCTTGCTATCTAAGGCGGGCGGGTCGTTAGCAGGTCCTCGTTCAGTTTCGTATCTGTTTCAACGGAATCAAGCTGGGGAGTACGAGCCCACGATTCCCATGCCCGCAGATGATGAAGTCAAGGAAAAGCTAGCAGAACTGATTGAAAATTTGGAAGAGTTAGATGACGTAGAGGCAGTGTATACTAATGGAGGTTAAGTGTAAGGTTCTAATATGAGACGACGTGAGAAATTCGTAATTGCAGCTGCCTTGCTAGGCTTGGGGTTATTTTTAGTCCAGTTTATTTCTCTCGAGTACCGCTACTGGGCAATTTTACTTTTTTCTTTCGTTTCTTATCTGATCTCTGCCTGGGCGTTAGCCGAGGATTTGCAGAAGTTTGAATGGATAACAATTTTACCCTTTCCAACGTTATATGCGGGAGGAGTCAGTCTTTTTTATTTTTTGTTGCCGGAGAATATCGTCAGTCGATTCTTCATTTTAGGATTATTTGGAGTGGGGATGTATGCTTTGTTGCTGACGTCTAATATTTACTCGGTAGCCAAGGGGAAGGCGATCCAGTTACTTCATGCTGCCCACGCGGTGGGGCTCTTTTTCACCTTGTTAACGTCGTTACTGTTTACCAACACCATTTACTCGTTACATCTGCCTTTTTATCTGAATGGATTACTGGTGGGGTTGGTTCATTTTCCGCTGGCATATATGTCACTTTGGTCGGTTAATCTTGAGCAACGGGTGGAGAAAAGAGAAGTGGTCTTGGCCAGTTTACTCAACTTGTTCTTGATTGAACTGGCGGTAATCATGTCGTTTTTCCCAATTTCAGACTGGAATCGGGCATTATTTATCATGGCAATCCTGTATCTGGGACTAGGGGTGTTGCACAACTTCTTACGGGGGGTATTGTTCAGTAATACGTTGAGGGAGTATTCCTTGGTGGCAGCCTTTGTAGGAGCGGTTTTCTTGTTATTACTGCCACTAAAATAAAAATAGATACCCCAAAGAGGGAAATTTTTTGACATTCACACACAGCAGAGAAGAGAGGATGCAAGAATAATCCACCAGGCTAAAAGGGGAAGAGTGATATAGTTTGATGCAGTGCTATAGGCTGTGGAAAACCGTGAAAAATTATAGGACTTAAGCCATAGTTATTAAACGCCCCGTACTCGAGTACAGATTGTGTCCCGAAAAAACCCGAATACGTATTTTGTGAGCACTCTCCGAGAGGGGCCTACAGAGCCTAAATAACCTGTACCTGATAAAGGGTATAAAGCGATCGCCGACACCACTCTGGGTCACGTATCTCTACGGATATCTATTTGACCACAGATAACCTCTTCCCTGGCGGAGAAGGAGGTCAAAAGAGCCAATCTATTATGTCGCACAATATAACTTTTGCGACATTAAACCTTGATTAAACCGAGTCAGGCTTTTGACATCTTTTTTCTTGTTTCCATTACTTTTAGTTCATTTTTAGAGATATTTACTTTTTTATTCTCGGTGCATTATTTCTCTCACCCTCTCTTGTTCCAACCATATGCCGCATATATCACCAGATCAGCCAGGCATATAATACTCAACCTCTCCCCCTTCTCACGCATAATTTTTGCGGAAACCGTTTTTTTAAAGGTACTTATGACCAATAGTAATGAGAATGCGGTAATGAGAGTTAGCTAGAGGTAATGGGACCAATTTAATTACTATAGGTATGGCTATGTGGTCGGCAATAATTAAAAGTGACGATTTTGAGGCGTACAGAGGCTTGTCCAGATCTGGGTCTCTAAAGCATAGGGTTGCTACCAGGCTAAGTCACTTAAGAGACTACAATTGTCGGTTGGTAGATGGCGAGCAGTCCTAAGGATGATTAAAATTGAATACAGATTCTGCCCAGCGAGGAGCAAAATGGTGTCAAAAGCGCCTTCATCAGCAGCAGATGGCTTGTCCAATTGACGGTTATTAACTACTACAAAATGTAATATTTCCTATTGCCATCTCAGAGTGTGTGTTGAATACTTGGGTAAATGATGATTCTGTAGCGTGGACTGCCTTTATACGCACACTAAAATGGCTGCGTCCTCTTTTATAAAAAAACTTATGCTAAATATATCATAAGCTATCATTCGAAATCAAAAGAAGGGGATTGAAGTATCAGTCTTTTTTATTAATCATATACCCTAGCGCCGATCACTCTCCTCTGCTAGGAACTTATAGTTTTTTGTGGTAAGGTTAAGCTACTTCTATGGCTACTTCTACTCTACCTCAATCAGCCTTTGTCGAATTTGTCGAACATTTGGAAGTGGAGCGGAATGTGAGCAAGCTCACTATCCGCAATTATTCTCATTATATCAGACGATTTATTAACTGGTTTGCGCAACAGGGGTACCAAGATTTAAAAGATTTGGACCTCGATGTTATCCGTCAGTATCGAGTGTACTTAGCTCGCTATGAAGATGATTTGGGCAAGACATTATCAAAAACGACGCAGAGTTATCACATTATTGCCTTACGATCTTGGCTCAAGTATTTAATTAAGCGTGATGCGCCGGTAATTCATCCTGAGAAAATTGATTTGCCAAAAGCTGAATCTCACTCGATGAAGTTTCTTAACATCGATCAAGTAGAGCGTTTACTCTCAATGCCAGAATTATCGAGTAAGACTGGTTTGCGGGATAAAGCTTTGCTAGAAGTTTTGTTTTGCACTGGTTTGCGGGTCAGCGAATTAGTATCGCTTAATCGAGACCAGATTGACACTGGGCGGAATGAATTTGGAGTTATCGGTAAAGGCCGTCGTCCTCGAGTCGTCTTTATGAGCGAACGAGCGGCTACCTGGGTAGATCGGTGGCTTGATTCTCGAGATGATAATTGGCGGCCAGTCTTTATTCGTCTGGCCCGTAACAAGCCAGACTTATTGGCCGATGGAGAAGAGATGCGCCTGACGACTCGAAGTGTCCAACGAATAGTTGATAGCTACTGTCGCCGAGCCAAACTGCCTGTTAAAATCAGTCCGCACGGAGTTCGCCATAGTTTTGCAACAGATCTCTTGGCTAACGGGGCTGGTTTACGAGATGTGCAGGAGATGCTAGGTCATAAGAATATCGCAACCACTCAAATCTATACGCACGTGACGAAGCCGCAATTAAAACAAGTGCATGGGAAGTTCCATTCCAAAATCTAAACCGATTTTAAAGCGCTTAAAAGTTAGCACTCCTCTCCCCTTCTTTGCTAAGTTTATTTTTTAGACACTTTTGTTGAATTATCAATCTTTTTTATTGTGATTTTTTTCTTTATCACCTCTCTGATCTGGAAATTGAGTCTCCTCTCCCCTTTTTTCACTTTTACTAAAAAATTTTTTTATATAAAAGTGAATCATTTTTTATTAATGAATGTGTAAGTTCGATCACAAAAAAAGAATTACTACACAACGTAGAAAAATATCTTTGAGTCTTATAGATATTTACTATGTGATGTGATTACTTTTTCTTAAAATGAGGTATTTTGGCTCGCTATTGATCACAATTAATGCTCAATTATGCTATAAGTTATGATTAATAAATATTAGTTTATTCACTTCAAAAGCCAATAATTGGGTGAGTATTATAGGAATTAGGTAAAAAAGGGCCAGGTGAAAAAGATTATTAGACTACAAATGAAAATAATGCTTTTAAGAAGAAAAAAGGTGAGGAAATTTCTTTTTAGCTAATTCCCACCCCGCGATGGCTTCAGCATCCCAAATCTGACCATTAAGAATTGCTGCGTCCATTTCATCAAAAGTGAACTGCAGAATTTCAATTTCTTCATTTCGATCTAACTTCTGAGATGAATTAAACTCACATTTATCTGCGAGAAAGATATGAACCACTTCTGTTGCTTTAGTGGAGAACGCATGAACCCTAGTGACTAGCTGTAACTGTGATAACTCTGCTTTAATACCAACCTCTTCTTCTAGTTCGTGCTGAGCAGTTTCAATGATTGATCGATGCGCTTGCTCAATCCGGCCGGCAGGAAACTGGATGAGGAGGTCTCCTATCCCAGGTTTAAATTGATTAACGAGTACCACTTTTCGATCTCTTGTGATGGGAATAATCATCGCCACATCGCCCAAAGTGGTAACCGTGAAGTCATCCACAATTCGCCCGTCAGGCAGCTCATATGTTCGAGACTCAATAGGAAACCACTTACTAGGTGAAACGTCTTTGGAGGATAATAACTTCCATTTTTTTGGTGGCATATTTTTTGGTGGACCCAAGGGGATTCGAACCCCTGGCCTCTTGTATGCCATACAAGCGCTCTAGCCAACTGAGCTATGGGCCCACTGTTAAGAAGACTGTTATTTTACCATATTCGTCCCTATAATGAAGGTCATGGATAGCAGCCAAGAAAATCCTTTAATGAGTCAACTTATCATTAATTCCATGGGTGATACAAAGGATATATCTCCTATCCCTTCCCCTACTACTGATACCTTTACTAATCTTAATTTAATCCAGATTCCTGATACAGATTTACCTAAAAGTGAATTAATTAGACCTACTCAGGTAGCTCATTTAAGGCATTTGATTAGACTTGAGTTAGAAGGTAAAAAGCAGCCAATTTTACAAGAGCCTCTTCCTCTAAATAATGAAGAACGACTTAGCACAACTGAAACATTACCTGTGGCTTTGGAAAATATCTTACAGGAAGTCCGACCTGACTTGCCAATTGAGTATAGAGAAAAGTTGCGTTTGGCAGCCTATTTTTTTTGGAGCTTAGATCAAGGAAAAGAATTGTACGATGACCAAGGTAACTCGCTCAAATCTCAAATTGATGTTTTTATCGATCAACTAATTAATAGTGGTTTTATTTGGCATACTTTTATGATTCACAAATACTTCAAGGGACCTTCCCCTAAACAAGCGTTACCTAAGTGGATTAATGAAAGGTCAAAAGATGAACCAGAAAGTATTGACGATAGTATTAAAGAAAAATTTTTATCTTTCTATCTAACGTATGTACATAAAGTTGGTGCAAAAAAATTCGATACTACTAAACCTGATGATACTAGATATGAATACATCCAAGGAATTCCTCCCAGACCTAAAAAATCTCTAGCTTTGACAGATAATTTTAAGGCTTACGTTGAAGGACGTAATCTTGAAAATACTGGTGCCATTGAAAAGGCTTTATTAGAGTTACAAAACCTAAACCTTCATCCTTACTTCTCAAAAATTTTTGAAGGTGATCGTTTTGTCATATATTGGGAAACCCAACCTGAAAAGGAAGTTTTGCAACAGATCAGGAATATATTTTTAAAGCATGGTGTACACTTGAGAGGATTTGCCCAAGATGTACACGTAGTAGTTTTTCATCCCGATTCAAGCTATGAAGTGGACTTAAAGTGGTCAAACGATCAGAGTTTAGGTGAAGGTAGTGGTAATAAATTCGTTTGGGAGGGGGAACAATACTCACTAGAGGAATTCTTTAAGCAGTATGTACGGTTAGTGACTAATGGAACTAAAAATCCCGTTGAGCCTTACTTATTAGGCTTTACCCCAGTTATAACAGGCAAAGATGATTGGCATACAGATGAAAAACTAAGAGGGTCGGTATTACAACTAACTCACCAGCTATCTCAACAAGAGACGTTACCTGTCTTTATTACCTCCAGAAGATTTATCGATGCGTTTGAAACGCCTGGTAAACAATAGTTTTTGAAGCCTCTTATTCTTTCGCTGCCTCTTCCCCACCCTCTTCGGCTTTATAGGTCAGGGCGACGGCCACTACGTGATCATCGCTCTTCAACCGCATCAGAATTACGCCTTGAGTGGGACGGGTCAGGACCGGAATTGAGTTCTTGGTGATGGGCAACTTAATTGTTTGTCCTTGCTTGGTGGTAATAACGACTGAATCGTGTTCTTCTGACACCATCCGCGCGGCCGCAATCATACCCGTCTTTTTGGTAACTTCAGAGACCTTGACTCCCATGCCAGATCGTTTTTGCTCGGGATATTGGTCAAAATCAGTCCGTTTGCCCATCCCGTTCTCAGTTACGACTAAGAGTTGGCTAAACTGTTTTTTGCCTTCACTCTTCTCCACATCTTTAGAAAACGCTTCGACGCCAATCACATAATCATCTTTACGTAAAGTAATGCCCTTAACGCCTTTGGTGTCGCGCTGGGACGACTTGACTTGCTCTTCGCCAAACTTAATTGATTTGCCTTCGTGGGTAATGAGCATAATTGAGTCACCGCCACTGGTTAAGCGGCCAGCAACTAACTCATCGTCATTATTGAGCATAATGGCGACGATTCCATTTTGGCGAATGTTATCGAAGAGTTTAACCGCAGACTTCTTGATCAAACCTTGCTTGGTAACCAAAGTGATGAACTTATCTTTGTCTCTAGTTTCATCTACCAGCAACATGGTTTGGACATTTTCTTCGGCTTTAAGATTCAATAGGTTGACAATAGCAGTTCCTTTAGCCTGGCGAGAGGCTTCTGGCAGCTCATAGGCTTTGAGTTTAAAAACGCGACCTTTATTAGTGAAGAATAAAACAGTGTCGTGGGTTTGAGCCGACAACAAGGTCTTAATCATGTCATCTTCTTTCATCTTCATCCCGACACTGCCCTTGCCTCCGCGAGATTGAGATCGAAACGCGCTCGGGCTTAAGCGTTTAATGTAGTTGGTTTCGGTTAAGGTGATGACGGTGGGTTCGTTGGCCACCAAATCCTCTTCCGAAAATTCACCAGCTTTGCCTTTAATAACTTTGGTTCGGCGATCGTCACCATACAAAGAAATGAGCTCATTTGTTTCATTGCTAACCACTTTGAGTATTTCTGATGGTGAAGCTAATAGTTTGAGCAATTTATCAATGGTAAGCTTGATTTGGTTATATTCGTCCTCGATTTTTTGGCGCTCGAGGGCGGCCAGGCGTTTCAGTTGCATTTCCAAAATGGCGGTCGCCTGGACTTCAGATAAGCCAAACTTTTCCATTAATCGTTGGCGAGCGGTATCAGTGTCAGGCGAACGGCGAATGGTTTCAATGACGTCATCCAGGTTATTGAGGGCAATAATTAAGCCTTCTAAGATGTGGGCGCGGTCACGCGCCTCACCCAGCTCGTATTGCGAGCGGCGGACAATCACTAATTGCCGATGCAAAATGTATTCGCGTAAAATCTGCTTCAGGTTCATCAACTGAGGGACGCCGTCTGAGTTGAGGGCCACCATGTTCATGGGGAACGAAGTTTGGAGCTCGGTATACTTGAAGAGCTTATTGAGGACGACTTTGGGTCGGGCGTCGCGCTTGAGATCGATAGTGACTTGTAAACCGTTACGGTCGGAGTCGTCGTTGAGGTCGCGGATGCCATCGATCTTTTTATCCCGGACCAGATCTGCGATCTTCATCAGCAACCGAGCCTTGTTCACTTGGTAAGGTAACTCAGTGACAATAATTTGGAAGCCCTTCTTCCCTTCTTCGATGCGCGCTTGCGCGCGGATAATAACCCGGCCTTTGCCGGTGCGGTAGGCTTCACTAATTTCCTTGGCATCGTAAATGATGCCGGCAGTAGGAAAATCGGGACCTTTGATGTGGGTCATTAACTCTTCATGGGTAATATCACTCGAGAAAGAACCAGCTAACTGTTGAGGGTCGGTCGCTAAGATTTGGTCGATTAACGCATGGTCTAGTTCAACGGCGGTTTTTTTTGTGGAGTCACTTTTTTTGGATTTGGGTTCAAGCGTTTTTTTACTCGAAGTAGAAATGTTTTCTAGCAGCTCTTCGTTGTCCGAAGTGGAAACTGATTGGACGGTGGCTGATCCGGCATCGATCATAGCCATGATGGCGTGGCAGACTTCGGTCAAATTATGAGGCGGAATTTTGGTAGCCATACCCACGGCAATACCTTCTGAGCCCATTAAGAGCAGATTAGGGAGCTTGCCAGGCAGAACGGTCGGCTCGCGCAGCGAGCCGTCAAAGTTATCGACGAAGTCAACCGTGTTTTTGTTTAAGTCGACCAGCAGTTCTTGGGTGATCTTGGCTAACCGGGCTTCGGTGTACCGCATGGCAGCCGGGCTGTCACCATCGATGGAACCAAAGTTACCTTGGCCATCAACGAGTGGGTATCGCATGCTAAAGTCTTGCGCCAACCGGACGAGGGCCCCGTACACAGGTGCATCTCCATGAGGGTGGTAGCGACCTAAGACGTCTCCCACAATACGAGCAGATTTTTTGTAGGAAGAAGAGTGATGAATGCCAGAGGCATACATTGAGTATAAAATTCGGCGATGGACCGGCTTCAACCCATCCCGGACATCAGGCAGCGCCCGTGAGACGATAACACTCATGGCGTAGTCGAGGTAGGATTTCTCCATTTCCTCCACAATCGAGACGTGCTTGAGCAGGCCAAACCGGCTCTCCTCCATCAGGCCGACCGTTGATTCTTCGTTAGTGGCGGTCGACTCCACAGCTTCTGGAGTGTCCGTCACTTCAGTTTCTTCTTCGTTTACTGCTGGTTGGTTGTCTTTTTCGTCGATCATAGTTCTACTACTTTAGGCTTCTTCCTTCTCAAATCTTTGTTGAGCAGCTTCTAACACTTTCATAGCTTCGTCAGTCCCCTTCCACTCTTTGAGTTTGACAAACTTGCCTTCTTCTAAATCTTTGTATCTTTCAAAGAAGTGACGAATTTCGCGTTTTTTGGCTTCAGGAATGTCATCAAGTGATTCCCAAGTGCCGCAGATAGGATCGATCTTGGCTTTAGCTGGCACACAGACAATTTTGTGATCGATGCCCTCTTCGTCTTCCATTTCAAGTAAGCCGATAACTTTGGCTTTTACTACCACGCCAGGGACGACTTTTCTGGATAAGAAAACTAAGGCATCGAGGGCGTCACCGTCTTGGCCGCAGGTCTCGTCGATTAAACCATAGTTCACGGGATAACTCATGGAGGTCGGCATTAACCGGTCGACGGTCATTTCACCGGTTTCTTCATCGAGTTCGTACTTGACGTTGGAACCCTCTGGGATTTCAATTAAGACTTTGATATCTGGCATGCTGCCTCCTACTACTTAATTACTTATTTACTTAATCACTTACTTATACATCCAACTCCGCCAACTTAGCGCGAGTTTGAATAAATTTTTTCCGTGGTAAAACTTCGTCGCCCATTAAAGTTTGGAAAACTTGGTCTGCTTTGTGTGCGTCCTCGATTGTTACTTTTTTCAACATCCGGTGTTCTGGATTCATAGTTGTTTCCCAGAGTTGCTCGGGGTTCATTTCACCCAGACCTTTGTAGCGTTGGATGCCAATTTTAGCTTGCGGGTTATCTTTCCGAATTTGAGCTACCAACTCATCTCGTTCTTCATCGGAGTAGACATACTTCTCGGTTTTACCGGAAGAGATCTTAAACAAAGGTGGGACGGCAATGTAGAGGTAGCCAAGTTCGACCACTTTAGGTAAGTGACGGAAGAAAAAGGTCAAGCCCAGAGTGGTAATGTGTTCACCGTCGACATCCGCATCGTTCATGAGAATGATCCGATGGTAGCGGAGTTTTTTCTCGTCAAAGGTTTCGTCAATGCCAGCCCCGAGAGCAATTACCAAGTTTTTCAACTCTTCAAAAGCCACTACTTTATCGAGTCGGGCGCGTTCGGTGTTGAGAATTTTGCCGCGGAGCGGGAAAATAGCCTGGAACTTGCGGTCTCGACCTTGCTTGGCTGAGCCACCGGCTGAGTCACCCTCGACGATATAGACTTCAGATTCTTCTGGTGAGCGGCTCTGGCAGTCGGCGAGCTTCCCGGGCAGCGAGGCGCTCTCCAGAGCGCCTTTCCTAATTACAGCATTTTTGGCGGCGCGAGCCGCTAGGCGAGCGCGAGCAGCCAGCATGACTTTGTCGATCAAAACTTTACCGGCCTTAGGGTTCTCTTCCAAAAAAGCTTCAAACCCATCTTTAAATACCTGGTAGACAGCTGATTGAGCTTCCGAATTATTTAACTTTGATTTCGTCTGGGACTCGAACTGGAGGTCATTAGCCGGCATCTTGACAAAGACGACCGCGGTTAAGCCTTCTTTTAAGTCTTCAGAAGTGAAACTTTCTTTTTCTTTGACCATCTCATTCTTAGTGACGTAATCTCGGAGCAATTTACCTAATCCAATCCGGAAACCATTGACGTGGGTCCCCCCATCTGGAGTATGGATGACGTTGACATATGATTCCACTTTTTCAGTAAACGAATCGTTATATTGCAAGGCAATCTCCACACCAATCTTCTTGTGGGTGACTTCATCTTCCCAGACGCCTTCGGTGTAAAAGACGTCATGTAAAGGCTTGCGAGTCATGTTCAGGTGATTAACGAGTGATTTGATACCACCTTCAAAATAGTAGTGTTTCTCGACGTCAGCAATTTCATCTATCAGTTGGAAGTAGAGACCAGCCATTAAGTAGGCTCGGTCTTTAATAACTTCGGTTAAAATCTTGTGACTAAAAGAGGTGGTACTAAAAATGGTTGGATCAGGAACAAAGGAGACGAGGGTACCCGTTTCTTGCTTGATCAAGCGTTGAGATGCTTGAGGAAAGATTTTGGCAAATTCTTCTTGAGTGATTTTTTTGACTGGGGCTTGAGGCACTCCACGACTGTAGGCTTGATAGTGGTAGGCGCCGTCTCGTTTAACGACCACTCGCATGGCACTGGACAAAGCGTTGACCGCAGATGAACCGACACCGTGTAAGCCACCAGAAGCTTGATAGGCGGTCTCTTCAAATTTGCCACCAGCGTGGAGCTTGGTCAGCACTAATTCGAGAGCGGAGACGCCTGATTCATGAATATCTACTGGGATACCCCGGCCGTTATCAACCACAGTAATTGTTTCTTCGCTGATGGGATTATCGCCAGCAATCTTGCGTTCTTCGTCAGTGACTGGACTACGAAATAACTGGATGGTGTTACCATAGCCGGCGATGGCTTCGTCGACAGCGTTGTCCAAGATTTCTTTAGCCAAGTGATGAAGGCCCTTACTATCGGTCGAACCGATGTACATGCCTGGGCGTTTACGGACGGGTTCTAAGCCTTCTAAAACTTTAATTTCAGAAGCTCCGTAGTTGGTAGTGACGGTGGGTTGCTTTGCCATGATGAACTCTGGTTATATCACATTTAAAAGAAAAAAGAAAAGGTTGACTTGACTATAAGCTCGTCAGAGGCCGAAAAACGGGTTAAATTACTCTGTAATGTCTAAAGGGTGGATAAAAGGTGACTACCAAAACCTCGACATACAATTAGTAACTACTCTCCAAAACAGCGTCAATTATAAGTGACGTTTTGCCTGTTCTATTTAAAAGTGTCAACTTAAAGTGACGCTCTAATAATCGAAGGGGGAATTTGTGCTACACAGTTTTCACGAAGTTTTCTCTGCAAGTACATATTCTGTAGCTGGACCACTTCCCTGCCTTTTCAGAAGTTTTTTTATAACTAAATTAGCTAGTTTTCTTTGGGCCGTCCGATAGGGTACACCAAACGCTTCTTGCACTTCTGAAGAGCTAATGGAGCCAAATTGTCGTGTGTAATCTAGGATAGCAATCTCTTCCTGATCTAGGCGAACAATTTTCCCCAAACTACTTTGGTTTCCTGCCACAGTAATATCTGCATGCAATTTTTGAGCAATTTTCAAAAAACCTTTAGTGAAAAAATCCAAAAAAGGCGTTATGTCTGATCTGATACGAGCATCATAGGTGTTACCTAAACTGAGAGCTTGGTAGTACTGCAATTGATTTTGAACGTAATATGAATCTGGTGTAAAAGTTCCTCTAAAATCATATTCGGTAAGTTGTAAGTAAAACTTAGTTAGTAGACGAGTTACTCGCCCATTACCATCACTAAAGGGATGAATGGATACAAAGGCGTAATGAAAAATGCCAGCTACTAAGACTGGATGTAAGTTTTTGGTCTTTGACTGAGTTTCTAACCAAGTAAGTAGATCTTTAATTAAATTTTCAATTCTACTGGCTTTGGGTCCTGTGTATTGAACTGTTTCCTGGTGATTTTTTTCATTCACAATATATACATTTCCTGGACGCCACTGACCAACTTTCTCCTTAGGAAGCAATTCACTCATTGTTAAGCGATGTAACATAAGAATGGAAGATTTATTGATTTCACTTTGTTGTGTGGTTTGTTTATTAAGCCAATTCAGAGCTTGCATGTAATTGCTAACTTCTCTAATAGCATAGTCGGGAGCATTAATAGGTTGCCCAGTAATAACTTGTTCGACTTGTTTTCTATTGAGAGGATTACCTTCAATAGTGGTAGAGCTGTAAGCTGCTTCAACTGTAGCTCGAAAGCGAAGGTGGAGTTCTATTTCCGGTAAAATGTGACTATGCGCTACAATAGTTCTGATTTTTTCAATTTCGGCAATACAAGTATTGATTTCTGGAGTGATAGTAAAGTGGGGTTTAAATGACATACATTATTATATCACGCCAAAATCACGCCATTTATCGCGCCACTTTAATTGATGCTCAAAAATAGATTATCTACTGTCAACTGTGGATTAGTATTGTGCTGCAAATAGTCTTTAGTTTTAAGTAACAGTTGGAGATTAGCTGATCGATTGTTGTCCACGGACTCTTGATGATAATAATGAATCAACTGATCAACTAAAGCCAACGCTGCTTCTCTATCCTTGTACTCCTCCGCCAACACAATCCGATCACTGATTCTCGCCTCGGTCAACTTCTTAACTACCTCCTCTGCTCCACTGATATCGATCGCTGCCGATGTCAGTTGCACCACCTGGCACCGAGACTGAATCGTCGGCAAAATTTTCTCCAAATTCGTCGTCACCGCCACTATATTCACATACTCAGGTGGTTCTTCTAACGTTTTGAGCAAGGCGTTTTGAGCCGGAATTGAGGCTTGTTCTAAATGGCACATAATGACAGTCCGGGTTTTTCTTTGTAAGGGCCTATACACCAAGTTACTTTTCAGCTCACGAATGGCTTCAATCGGCAACCCCTCCCCTTGTCCATTTAAGTTCATCAAGTCAGCATCAGGCGCCAGATAAGGTTCGAGCTTTTTTTCCTTGGCAAACTCTAAAGCTGCTGACTGGTGATCGATGGAGGTTATTAACAGAAATGGTGTAGGCATGGTCTTGTTGAGTCAGCCTCGATATGTCATAGTTACTATACCACTCAATTGAGTACATCGTATGCTGCCTGCCCAACCAACTACTCCCGGTTCGACTCCTAGCCCCGCAACCCCACCGGCGGCTGTGGCTCCTATAGCTAACTCATTACTAGAGGTTTTAGTTCAGAATAAGTTTGTTACTCCGGAAGCCGCTCAAACCATCCTCATGGAACAGACCAACGCCGGTGTATCCATGGAACGACTACTGATGGACAAGAAATACGTGACTGAGGAGCAGCTCACTTGGGCCAAATCTCAACTCAACAACATTCCTTTTGTCAAAATTGGAGAAACTGGTATTTCGCCCGAAGCTTTAACCCTGATCCCGGAAGGAGTAGCACGACGCTATAGCATGTTGCCCTTTGCGATCAATAAGCAAGAGAACCTACTGTCGGTGGCCATGGCCGATCCTCTGGACTTGGCTGCGGTCGACTTCGCTCAGCAGAAAACAGGTTTCCGCATTCAGACTCACTACGCCATGCCCAGCGAGCTGGAGCGTAATATCGCCGAGCGGTATGCCCAGAGCTTATCGACAGAAGTGACTCAGGCTCTGGAGGAAACAGACCAGGTAGCCAAAGAAAAGCAAAAGGAACAAGATCTGGCGTCACTTTCCACGGAGGTGGTCCGTCAAGCGCCTATTACCAAAATTATCGATACTATTCTTTCGTTTGCTATCAAAGCTCGCGCCTCCGACGTTCACATTGAACCCCAAGAAAATAAAACGCGGGTTCGGTACCGAATTGACGGTATCTTGAGTGAAAAATTAATTTTACCGAAGTCGGTCCATGACGCCGCCGTCTCTCGGATTAAGATCATGTCTAATCTTAAGATCGACGAAAAGCGGGTGCCCCAGGACGGCCGGTTTAACTTCCAGAGCAGCGGCGGCGAGGTTGATCTCCGGGTTTCTACTCTGCCCACCATTCATGGCGAAAAAGTCGTCATGCGGTTACTCAAAAAAGAAACGGTAGTGCCCACTCTGCCTGAACTTGGCTTGCGTGGTCTAGCTCTTCGCAATATTGAGACTGCTATTAAAGTGCCTCACGGTATTATTTTGGTGACTGGTCCGACTGGTTCAGGTAAAACTACTACTCTCTACTCGGTCTTGCATAAAATTAATACGCCCAAGGTTAACATCGTTACCCTTGAGGATCCAGTGGAGTATCAAATGCAGGGTGTCAATCAGGTTCAGATCAATCCTCAGGCGGGATTGACGTTTGCTTCTGGTTTGCGGTCATTTTTGCGACAAGATCCCAACATTATTATGGTCGGAGAAATCCGGGATAGTGAAACGGTGGAGCTGGCGGTCCAGGCTTCGTTGACGGGTCACTTGGTTTTCTCTACCTTGCATACTTCTTCGGCCGCGGGCGCACTGCCGCGGATGTTGGATATGGGGGCTGAGTCATTTCTGCTGGCGTCTTCCATGACGCTGACGATGGCTCAACGGATTGTCCGGTTGATTAACCAAGAGTACAAAGAGGAATACACACCCGAGCCAGCGGTGGTCCAAGATATTAAGAATGTGTTAGGACCTTACTTTGAATGGTGGTGTAAGCAAAATAATAAAGATCCCAACGCTATTCGCCTCTATCGCACTAAACAAGATCGCCCGCAAACGGAACCTGAATATCGTGGTCGGATCGGTATTTTTGAAGTCATGCCCATTACAGAAGAGATAAAAAAGCTTATACTGGAAAGTAGACCCGCTGGAGAATTAGAAAAAATGGCTATGACTCAAGGGATGATGTTGATGAAACAAGACGGATACATCAAGGCCTTAGAGGGGTTAACTACCATTGAGGAGGTACTGAGAGTCGCAGAAGTGTAGTCTCTCAATTACTTAATTGCTTAGTCACTTAACCTATGAACATTTACGACATTTTAGACCAAGTTGTTCAAAAAGAAGGATCGGACGTCCATATTATTGCTGGCATGGCGCCGACGTTGCGTATCCATGGGGAGCTGATTTCGGTAGAAGGAGCTCCGGTTTTAACTCCAGAACAAGCTGAAACCTTGATCATGCCCATCATGACCAAACAACAGCAAGAGTTAGTCAAGGTCAACAGAGAGCATGACTTTGGGTATCAGTATAAGGATGCCGGTCGGTTCCGGGTCAACGTCTATCATCATAAAGGGACGATGGCGGCAGCTTTGAGATTAATTCCCTCCCATATTAAGTCGTTAGATGAGTTAAGCTTGCCCCCTATTTTCCATGAGTTCACTCGGTTTAAGCAGGGCATGGTGCTGGTGACTGGTCCGACCGGCGAGGGTAAGTCCACTACCCTAGCGGCCATGATTGATGAAATTAACTCTACTCGAGGAGAACACATCTTAACTATTGAGGATCCAATCGAGTTTGTCTACACCCCTAAAAAAAGTATTATTTCTCAACGGGAAATCAACAACGATACTCACGGGTGGGACATTGCTCTTCGGTCTGCCCTCCGGGAAGACCCTGATGTGGTCTTGGTAGGTGAAATGCGGGACTTCGAAACCATTGCCGCTGCCCTGACGGTGGCCGAAACAGGCCATTTGGTCTTTGGAACCCTGCATACTTCCAGCGCTGCCCAGACTATCGACCGGATTATCGACGTTTTCCCTGCAGATCAGCAAAACCAGATTCGCCAACAACTGGCCATGACGTTACAAGGCGTTATTTCCCAGCGGTTAGTGCCACAAGTCAGTGGCGGCCGAGTGGCAGCGGTGGAAGTGATGGTGGCAGTGCCTGCTATTAAGAACTTGATTCGGGATCAAAAAACCTTCCAAATTGATAACGTCATTCAAACTTCTCAAGAGCACGGCATGATGCTGATGGAAACCAGCTTAGCTCAACTCGTTCAACGGGGAGTGATTTCCCAGGAGAAAGCAGTGGAATTTTCGCTTCGGCCAGAGGAAATTAATAGGTTACTGGGGAGATAAGGCATGCCCTACTATCGCTACACTGCCAAAAATGAACACAGCGAAACTGTTAAAGGCAAGGTGGAAGGCCAAAATGAACAACAAGCCTTACAAGCTTTGCGCAATCGGGGGTTGCTAGTGGTGACGTTAAAAGCGGAAAGTGAAGACACCTTAAAACAACTGAGCTCGAGTTTATTTGGAGTCAACAACACCGATGTAGTTAACTTTACGCGCCAGCTCTCAACCATGGTCACAGCGGGTTTATCATTAACCGAAGGTATCTCCATCTTAGAGCAACAGAGTAAACCTCAAGTAGCTAAGTTACTGGGAGAGTTGCTCAAGGATATTGAAGGTGGGCAATCATTTGCCAATTCTTTAGCCAAGCATCCTAAAGTTTTCAGCAACGTCTATATTCAATTGGTCAAAGCTGGTGAAGCGGCTGGTGTGTTGGACCAAATTCTAGAGCGGTTGGCCGATAATTTGGAAAAACAAAAAGAATTCAGAGGTAAGGCCAAAGGGGCTTTGATTTACCCAGTTATCGTCATTATTGCCATGATTGCGGTAGCAGCCATTATGATGATTTTTGTAATTCCCAAGTTGACCGAAATGTACCTCGATTTTGGGGCTGAATTACCTCTGGCCACTCAAGTCTTGATTGGTATTTCTAACTTCTTTGTCAACTTTTGGTGGGTGCTCGTGCTCTTAATAGTTGGCGGAGGGTTTGGACTTAGAGCCTGGTGGCAAACTGATAACGGCAAACGGGCGATTTCAGCCTTTAGTTTAAAAATCCCTCTCTACGGTATCTTACGCAAAAAAATTATTTTAACCGAGTTTTCTCGGACCCTGTCGTTACTCTTGAGCGCAGGCATCTCTATGTTGCAAGCGTTAACTATTTCGGCGGAAGCTGCTTCTTCCCTGCTCTACCAAGAAGAGCTCAAGGCAGCTACTAAAAAAGTTGAAAAAGGGGTGGGCTTAGCTCAAACGTTGAGCAACCAAGCCCTCTTTCCACCCATTTTATCTCAGATGATTGCCGTTGGTGAGCAAACGGGTAAACTAGATGAAGTCTTGCTTAAAATTTCTATCTACTTTCAAACTGAAAGTGAG
>DASVCZ010000039.1:0-17774 GCA_036381335.1 Patescibacteria group bacterium
AACATGCCTCCCTGTCACGGAGGAGATCGCCGGTTCGATTCCGGTCGAGGTCGCTCGATTTAACAAGTGATAGATCCCTCTCCTTATTTAGCTTGAAGTATAGATTTAATTTAGCGGTTCCATTAACTATTTCATCATGGGTCGGCAGTTCCTCAAACATCATTGCAAAAAGTTGCTGTTGGCGAAGCACATTCTCCCTATCTATCAATAATTCTTCCATGTGTTCCATAAAGTAGCGTCCGTACTTGAAAGCTAGCTTCACATCGATCTCTTTTTTAATCTGGGAATCTCTAACCTCACGAGCGTGATCAAGTTTCTTTTGAAGATCTTCAATATCTTCCATTAACATTTGTCTGACAGTGGCTTTATCTAGTGGTGTAGCTTTGAGGTTATCCATTGCCTGCTTTTGTTGACTAACAAGCTGTAGTACCTCATTTTCGTACCTTTTACTCTCTTCCATAACATCTACTTGTTTCTTATCCCATTCCTCGAAAAATAGGGCTTCAAGAAGACGACTAAATCCTTCGTCGAACTTTATTTGCTTAACATACTCGTAGAGGGGTTGTTCAAAGTCTTTGACAGGCAAACTCCATCTCTTATGTCCATTGTCACAATGGTAACTAGGAAAGCGTGTCCCACTGCGTCCAGTTGAAGCGCTACCTTTTAGTTTACCTTTACATTTGGGGCACTTGAGCACATTCTTAAAAGGATACAGCGGATTGTTTTTGTTTCTCCTCGTTTTTGTTGCCTCAGTCGAAGTGTCATCTCCATACCTAATTGACGCTTTATCACCTTTAACATCCAGTTGGATCTTGCCTTTGTTAGCTCTGTTAAAGAGATCAATCGAAATAAAGCCGCTAAATTTTGCTTTCACTGGCTGGTATTTAGTCCACTCTTGGCAAATTACACCGGCATAGTGTGTTCTCTCAAGTAAGGCACTGATAAGAGGATTTGTCGCTTTCTTGCCTCCTATCTGGTCAATTATTCTTTTATCACGTTTATCTCTTTTATGCCGAAGACGCGACTTATATCCCAAATCATTAATGATCGTTGTTATTTCCCCGACGGTGTGTCCTTTTGCTCGAAGCTCAAACACCTTTCTGACGTAGAATGATTCTGAAGGGTTCTCCACAAGAATAACTCTTTTACCGTGTGAGGGTGTGTCAACCTTTTCTAATTTGAAACCGTAGGGAGCTGGTTTACACCAATAGCCCATCTGGGTATAAGTGATTTCCGCCCCAATAGTTTGAGTTAAGATATTGCGTCTATCTGCTTTAGCTTGTTCGGCCACTTCGATTTCGGCAGGTTCAGAAGGTGAGAAGGTGCTCCATTCATAATCAAAACCAAGATGATCAAGAGTATTTACTGATTGTCCGATAGTACTGTAAATGTCGGTAATGCGTACTCCGGCATCGGACAGTTTTTTCTTCCACTTAAGATAATCTACGCCCCCACCTCTAGTAAATCGATTTATGTGCTTAAAAACCAAGACGTCGATCTTATTCTTTGTGTCGGTTGCATATGCCAACACTTCTTGGAAAAACTCTCTTTCTTTGGAGGCGCCACTTTCAACTAGTGAAAAAACTTTTGTCTCTTCCCAGGTTTGTTTTTGGAGATACTGACGGCACTGTGCCAGTTGATGTTCTAAAGAGTCACCATCAGAAATTTGTTTTGGAGATGAAGCTCTAACGAGGATGACGGCGCGCATTGGTTCCTATTGTACTGCTGTCGCGAACTCGATCAACCACACAAGTAGCATACACCCTAAGACTATCAATGATTTTTTGAATCTGTTCATCGGTCAGCTGCTCGTATTTATTACCCAGAAGTTCTCTGGCTTGGCTTATTGTCACCTAGTGTTAGGCAACAAAAAAAGCACACCCTTACTTAAGGTGTGCCAGAGATTTGTTATCTATTGGCGCTGTTGCCTTACTCTAATATATCATAAAAGATCATGTGTGGGATAGATTACAAATATGAGCTATTAGCTCTGAGGAAAATTATTAGGTGTTGTCCTGATAACTTTGTCTAAGTATTCCTTATCTTCTTGAGTAAGAACATCAACTCTCAAACTAGGTTCATGGGCATTCACTTTAAGAGAATTAAGTTCCTGGTGAACAGTGTTTAGACTGATTGTTACGGTGCGGTAAGCAATAGCTATTTGCTCTCCTAGACCAAGTAATTTATTTTTGGTTTCTTTCTGAATGAATAACCATTCGTTGTTTGTTATACCTAGAGTTTCAATAGCTGAGACATTAAAATTTGTTGTCTCTACAATAGGAATAAAGGATGATTTCAGGTGGTCGATGTCGCTATATGCCCTTTGAAGGTCATTAAATATTTCGTCATTCTCAAGATGAACAATATAACCAGAACTAATAAAAGCGCTATAATTTGAGTTTTTGAGTACATCTGTCATTGCTTTTATGCTACCTAACCGTAGCGCAAATGGCTTAAAAAAGTTAACTTCTTCAAGATAAAATGTTGCGTTGGCTTTTATTTGTTCAAGTTGATGTTTGTTGTATCTGAGTTCTTCCCAGATTAAGCCAAGAAAAAATTTTACGCGTCTTCGTTGTTCACGGAGTGCTTTTTCTTCATCTCTACGTTGTTTTTCCTCTTCCTGTTTTGAAGCCAACCAAAAAGCAAAATATACACTCGCAAAAGTGAATAGACCGCTGACCAAATTTGTGTAACTATCATTTAGCAGCAGCGCCATAAGAAAAATTAAGAATGCAACCAAAAGTGATGTTCTTTTAAGATTAAACTGTAGGTAGGAATTAATTCCAAGACTCTCTGAGATAGCCAAGTAACCAAATAAGGAGAGGAGAAATAGATATAAAATATTTAGTGTTGTAGGATCCGTCGCCAACCCTTGGAATATCTCAATTGCTACCATAATGGCTTTATCCTTACATTTTTAAAGTTGGCCTCCTCATTGCCTGAACACCTGAAACCTACTCTGCCTCCCGGGTAACTAAATACATTGATTTTTTTCGTTTCTATTTTTCCAGTCGATTTTCCTGATGAATCTAAGTACTCAACTGCTTCTCTACTTTCCACACGAAGCGGGTCTTCGAGGTTTAAATGATAGATATGTAGTCCTTCAAGGTAGACGTCTATGATATTTCCTCGTACCTGTACCTCGACGTCGAGCCACTCATATTTCATTACTTTGCCAAATTTACCCCCATCTAGTGATACTTTTTCATGAGGCCAAATGATCCATCCACCTTGATAGCGAAAGTGAGGGCGAATATAGACACCTTGCTTTAAGGATATCTTTTGGTCGGCACCGTCTTCATCAAGGATCAAGAGTTGCAACATTATGTAATTACTTCTATCCCAAGCTTTCACTATCCATCCCACTTTTCCTAAACTAAGAACCTTATTTTTAAACGAAAAAGAAAAGCTGTCCCAAAAGCCGGCTTGAGTTATGCCGCCGATATCTGAATGGCTGATATTTAGAATACACTCACCATTCTCTTTCATAGTTTTCCATGCCTCAGTGCCATAATTCCATCTCATTAAACCTGTGCGGAAGTCGTCATAAAACTCGCCTGACACGAGTTTCAGATAACTATAACTTTGGTACTGCCAGTAAAGCAAAATGAAGAGCGCCGTCGCAATTACTAGCCAATAAATCCAAGGGACACCGTAGTGGTGGGACCAAAGCAAAGTGAAAGTTCCTCCGAGAAAATTAATAAAGAGAGCAATAATATTATCGAGTAAGCCAAAAAGTTGCAGCAGCGTACCTACTGAAAGCAGAAAACCCAGTGCAATTTTAAGGTAGCTTGATTGAGTGAGGTCAAAAATGTTTTTTAAGGATTCAGAAATTTTTGAAAAGTGATTTGTCGGCATCTTACTCCTGGGCAGGAGTTTAATATGAGTATACCAAATAATTTTTCTAAAACTTAGGTTGCTAGTCGCCTGTTATATTAAGTTCTTTCAGCTTTCTTAATACTTCTTGCAATCTTACAACAGCGTCTTCCTCACTCAGGCTTGTGCCGGCGTCGACTTTAATATCACCAAAAAACTGCTCGCTTTTAAGATCAGGTAAAGTTTTGTTTAGTAATACCTTACAGGCTCCTAAAGCCACGTTTTCATTACTAGAGTTGGTTAGTTCTACTAACTTCGTGATTGCAGATCTGGAATGCCTAGAAGCTATTTGATAAAGTGTCTGCTTGGAAACCGGCTTTTCGTCAGTTGCTTGCATACTCCCACCTCTCTTTCTCTAGTAAGTCACCTCAAGTAGGGTTTTAGGTTGGTCGAGTTCGAAAGGAAACACAATTTCTTCAACGCATTCCTCTCTCAAGCGCGAATATATTTCATTATTTGCTCTTACTATATCTTGCCATCTTCTTTCTTCGTCATGATCATCAAAGACACCTCTATGTACCCCAGCGGAGCGTATAAAGCTGTAGTAATAACCTGCCCAAGTAAGTTGAAATAAATAACCGGCTTTCACTCTATGGTTCACGTTAAGGTTGCGCAGGATTTTTTCTGGTAAATTTTCCCAAACGCCACTTAAATGCATTGACTTTCCTTCAGGTAGAGCAATTTTTAACCATTCTAAAACTTCCCTAGAAATGCTTCTTCCCAGAGTTCTTTTTTCCCTTTCTAAAGGAGTTCTCTGTACCAAATATGAGTCTACTCGAATAAAACTACCATCTGATTGATAATCTTGGAGTATTTTTACGAATTGCTCAGACGGGCTCAAATTACTTACTTCACCATACCTAGAATAACCCATGGCTTCGGTGAAACAGAGAGCTAATACCAATCCCTCTCCAGGATAAAGTTCGTGAATCTTTTGAATGTTGCTCCAGCGCAATTTCATCTCATCAAACCAAGCCCCGATAATTTTTACTTTTTGCTCTTGGTTTTTGTCCTTGGCTGGTATCATCTTGAAATAGTTTACTTAAAGTAAGGCACTCCCCACCACACCACGGGATCAACGTAGCGGTGATTCTTGTTAAGAGCACTAATCTTATTCATCTCTTCCGAAGTTAGTTCGAAGTCGAACACCTGGTAATTTTCTTGAATCCGATCGTTACTGACTGTTTTAGGAATAGCAATTAAACCTCTCTGCAATGACCATCTCAGGAGAACCTGCGCCGGCGACTTGCCATGAGTTTTGGCAATTGAGACCACCACCTCGTTGTTAAGGGGTTTATCGGCTCCTTCGGTGGCAGATCCCAATGGTGAATAAGCCGTGACCGCAATTTGTTTTTTATGACAGTAGTCGACTAGTTCTGGCTGAGCGTTGTAAGGATGAATTTCTACCTGATTCATCACAGGTTTAATCTTGGCATAGCTGAGGAGATCAACCAACATCGTGACGGTGAAATTGGCAACGCCGATCGATTTAACTAAACCTTTCTCCACCAACGATTCCATCGCTGTCCAGGTTTCTTGGGTAGAAATAGGCTCAGTTTTAATCATGCCGTTCTCATCAAGAGGTTCCAAATCGCCGCCGTGTTCAAAAGCAATGCCCCAATGAACTAAGTAGAGGTCGAGATACTCCAACTGCAGGTCTTGCAGGGTTTGTTTACAGGCTTTTTCCACGTTAACTGGATTGTGGTCAGTGTTCCAGAGCTTACTAGTAATAAAGACGTCTTCACGCTTGATCTTGCCTTCAGAAAAAACGGCATTAAAGGCTTCTCCGATTTCTTTTTCATTGCCGTAAATAGTGGCACAGTCGATATGGCGGTAGCCATTCTCTAAGGCAAACTTGACGGCGTCACTGACTTTTTCTTTGGTGGATCTCCAAGTACCAAGTCCAAGATTAGGGATAGTTTGACCATTATTGAGGGTGACTGTTGCGTGCATGTAAATCCTTAGTACTAGCTATTACTTGCTTTACAAGGCTTATTATACTCTTAGTTTGATGCTCTAGTTCCATTATTAACTAGGTATATCCTTAACCCATAGCAGGCGAATAACCTATTGCTTCAGGTGTAAACCAATTGATCATCGTGTCGGAAATTTTCTCAAGTGACCTTAAAAGCGGTTCCACGTAATTTAGATTTAGCTCGCCAAGTAAGATTAGTGTTTCAACCAATAGAAACCTTCTTCACCATTGACTGCCCATACACAGAAGTCGGCAAAAATAACAAGAGAAGCAATTCTCTGTTCCTCAGGTAAGAATTGTTCAATTTCTTTAACAAAAAACTCACTTTGTTGTCTATACCTAGCTTTAGGGCGTCGACTCGCGCAGATAAGATCATTTGCGACTGCATTAGGGAAAGTATGATCTTTTTGGGTTAAGTCATAGATAGTTTCTTCTATTAGAGGAAGAATCTCACTAACTAGTTGTGCCCAAATGTCTGGAAAGTGTTCTCGAATATAGCCAGAGCTACCTTCAGGAAATGTCATAATTCAATTTGATATTGATATACTTTGATGATATAAATTATACTATACTAGACATAAACACCCAATGCGCGACAACCTAAAACACATCCTCAAGCTTTTTTTCGACCTCCGGATAGTCTTGCTCTTAATCCTTTTCTTTTTACTCGGTGTGTTTATGGGCCGTTTTATCTGGGAAGGTGAGCGTCGGGATCAAATTACAAGTGGAGAAGTTTCACCCTCGCCCATTACTTCCTTAGAAGAAGTTCGCAACCTGGAACCTGAAGCAAAACGCAACCTGTTACCCGTCACGTATGTCGTTCAGCCTGGAGACTCCAGCTGGCGAATTGCCGAAGCCTTTTACGGCGATCCTCACCTTTATCCCGAAATTGAGAAAGCCAATAATCTGAGTCCAGACCAAGATCTAGAAGTGGGGCAAGAATTAAGTATTCCTCGAGTGGAAGAACCTATGGAAGAGCCTACTCCAGAGAGCCAAGATGAGGTTGAACAGCCTGCTGATGAGCAAGTAACTAGCGAACCCTACATCGTCCAAGCCAATGACTCACTCTGGTTCATAGCTTTAAAATACCTTAACGATGGTACCCGCTGGGTCGAGATCTATCAGCACAATCGACCCGCGATCGGCAACGATCCCAACCTGATCTATCCCGGACAAACCTTAATTCTGCCTGCCGAGTAAAGCTGCCTGTCAGGCTCTCCTTTCTTTGGTACAATACAGATTCAATATCAAATTACTAATTTCTAATTTTTAAATTTCGATTGCGGGATTAGTACACTGGTAGTATGCATCCTTCCCAAGGATGAGAAGCGGGTTCGATTCCCGTATCCCGCTCCCTGTGTAACAGGACAGGCACATGCCAAGATAGCTCAGCTGGTAGAGCGGCGGTATCGTAAACCGTAGGTCGGGGGTTCGAATCCCCCTCTTGGCTCACTAATTTGATATACTGTACTCTACTATGCACAACTCCTCTCCCGTCTCCTCCCGCCTGGCTCGTAAAGAGCAAAAGAAAATGACCCAGCAAACTATTATTTTTTCGGCGATAGCTATCTTTTTATTCTTGCTCTTCATTTTTGTGATCGTGCCGGGAGTGATTCGGCTAGCTGGTTCGATTGTGGGTACCAACCTCGGAAATTCACCTGAAGATACCATTCCCCCGGTGGCTCCCATCATTTCTTCTCCAGTTTCTGCTACCAACAGTGCTCAAATTAACATCAGCGGTTTTGCCGAAAAAGGCAGTGAAGCAGTCTTGGTGCTAAATAGTGAAGAATTTTCCCGCGAAAAGGTCAGCGACGAAGGATCATTTGAGTTTGAAGTGCCGTTACAAGACGGTGAAAACACCCTGGCTTTCTACGCCGTTGACGAAGCCGGTAATGAGTCTGGCACTACCAAAACCTATCGAGTGGTTGCCGATCAAGAGGCACCTGAATTGGTGATTGAAAGTCCACAAGATGGGACAGAAATTATTTCTCGAACTAATCAACAATTGCAGATTAAAGGTACCGCTGGCGAAAAAGCTAAGGTCTACGTTAATGACAAACTGCTGTTTACTAAGTCTGACGGCAGTTTCTCAGGGTCATTCCAACTGCAAGAAGGTGAGAATAAGTTGCTCTTCAAAGCCACTGATGAAGCTGGAAATACGACTGAAAAAGAAATCACTGTCAGGTTTAGGCTTTAGAGCTAGCGAGTATTCCTCCCAAGAGAAATAAAAGTATAAAAGGTTGAAACAAGGTGTTGTTAAAGAGGCTGTGGACTAATGCTGATCCAATAGCAATACACAGCAGCTGATCTTTCTGCCATAGTAGCTTTCCCCACTTGGCCACTAGCATAACTACCATCGCTAATCCCAGAATCCCCACCCCATTGTAAAGAAAAATAAAAATGTTATCAGCAAAGCGAGCAGTATTTGGTCGGTCAAAGTTAAGAGTAGTGATTGCCGAACGTTGAGGCTGGAATAACCCCTCCCCCATCAACAATGTTCGCCAGTTGGATTCAACAGTTTGTTGTGATGATTCAATTCTAGCTGCCGCCGATGCGGTGCGTAGCAAATTCACGCCTTCTCCTCCCGGCTTGGGTGCTAAAAACACCGTCACTAAAAAAAGTATTCCCATAGCAAAAGTGAAAGTAACTTTTTCCTTAAAGGAAATGACTGTTAATCCGGCCAGTGCCACTCCCAGGGCTAAGTACGATGACCTTGAGAAGGTTAAAGCTACTCCTATGGTCAGCAATACTTGGAGCAAGAGCAACGATTTTTGTTGTTTATTTTTAATTTTTGCTTTTACTTTTTCCAAGTACACAAAAGTCAGGACATAGATCATGCCTATAAAATTGGGATCGAGTAAGGTCCCGATTAAACGATAGTAGTGATCATCCCATCCTAAAATGGTGAGCCAGCGGGTATCGGGCAGTAACCAATATTGAAGGAAGCCGAAAAGCAACATTACTACCCCAGCTGAAATAAACGCCGTCAAGAAATAGCGCCCGGGAATTTTAGAAGATCGGTATGCCAGATATGCCCACAGGATGTAAAGCGCAGCTCGACCAGCGTAGAGTAAAGTAGAAAGCTCAAAAGTATCCGCCAAGATGGCCCCGGTCCAACCCAGTAGTATCCACGCTAGTAGCAGCGTTTCCAGCCCATATTTTTTGAGAACGGTTTCAGGCACCTTGATTTTAAATGATGTTTTCAAAAGCATAACTCCGACCCAAACCGTCAATAGCAAGTCATGAAGATAAAAAGCTCCTCCCAGGGGCAGTACTACTCTCGTCAACTGACCAAGACTGAGACTGAGCACTAACCCACCGAGAAAAAATTTATTGAGTGTGTTCCAGTTCATAAAGATAGATTCTGACAAATAACGAATGAAGGCTCATCACCAAGGCATAGATAAATCCCCGCCAGCCATCAAGAAAACCGAGTTTAAGAAAAAAATTCAGCCCAAATTTAGCTGGAGGATAGAAAATGAGTTGTAAGAGAGAGTACTTTTGCCCGGTCTCAAATCGGTACTTAGCTTCCCGCTGAGCGTACCAAGTTACTTTCCGCAGGAAGTCAGCTACCGAAGTGTGTGAAGTATGTTTAATCTCGATCGGTGACAGACAGACAAACTTGTCGGTAAAAGGAATTTCATGCACCGGCCGAGCAAACCGTAAATACTGCTTTTTGCCGAATCGAACCAATCGCACCTTGCCCACTTCCCCGTGCTTCATTTCTTGACCCAAGAAAATGTCACTTCGCCAAATAGAAATGGCATAACACGAAGATGTTTCTATATATTTTTGGAGGCGTGGTAGCCACTTGGAGGGAAACCACTCATCGCTATCTAGAAAGAAAACCCAGTCATGATGGGCATGATGGAGGGCGTTATTGCGGAGTTTACTAAAATCAAAACTGTCGGTGGGCGTGGGTTGAACAATTAAGTTCGTAATTAGGGAGCGTTGTTCGGCTGTAAATGTTAAGTGGCCCGTGGTATCGACGACCACAATCTGTTCTGCCCAGGTAACTGACTTTAAGGCTTTGGTCAGCCGCGCATCAGTGCGGTTGGTCAGGATGATGACGGTCAGCGGGAGTTTGGTCATAGCGGCCGATAGACATCTCTACTTAGTAATGAGTATTTCATAAAATTAGGATATGACGTAAGTGGAGAATCTTTGCTCTCGATGAAGTAGACGTGAGGCGTAGTTGCCGTTTCCACTAGTTGTTCTTTTTTACCCCAGAAACGAAGGTTATCAAAGTAACTCGCAAATGTTCCTCCATCAGCGGTGGTTCTGAGATAAAATTCTTGAGCTCCATGACTCTTAATCAGGTGGATGATCATTCGTTGTTCTTCGACTCCAGGACCGTAATTAAAAGGATGACTGGTTGAAACAAAAAAGTTGGCCTGGAAAACAGCAATCACATTTATGAATGCCCAGACCATGAAGCCAATGAGCAGTAGCCGACGAACTTTAAGTGTTCTGTCTAGTCGCCAAAAAAAGTAGCTGAGTAAAATTGGGAGCAACACTAAAAACGGAGGATAATAGGCTTCTGAAGGTGCACCGTGGACAAAATACCCCAGAAACAGTAAGTAAAAACAGACGAGAGTTATTTCAATTAAAGGTGGCACATTTTGGGTCAGCAATTTATGGGTCAGCCAGCCGATGCTCAAAGCAGTCAACAGTAAAAAAAGCAATCCTAGATAATAATTGACTGCACCAATTCGTCCGCCGTAGAGGGTGACCGATGACACAAAGGTAGTTATTTTATTGACGCTGGGGGCATGATCGCCAATGGCGAAGCTGCCCAGTCTATACCCAACCCAGAGCCCAAAACCGCCCAACTGTTGAAACTGGTGAGTCAAGTCATAGATGATTTGAGGTGTTAACCCGAGGGTAATTCCCCCTACTGCCTGACTCAGGCTCTTCAGACTCAATCGCTGTTTGTTTTTCCACCAGATATAAGGAATGGCAAATACCAGTGGAAAGACCGCTAACTCAAACTGAAACATAAAGGCAAAGGCTAGAGCTGCCCAGAAGTGAGCCCAGGGTTTCTTGAGCCACAACCGCACCAGTGCCCAAATAAACAGCACAGTAGCCAGCGGCAGAGGGGTAATATGGTAGACCATTCGAGCGTGAGCAATGGCTAAGGGAGAAAAAGCAAACAGCCCGGCCGCTATCAAGGCGGTTTTTTTATTAATCTGTACCAGCAGTAGCTCATACAGCCCAATCAGGACACCGATGTTAATTAAGGCGAAAAGTAAGGAGTAGCCCAGCAGATGATAGCCAAAAAATGGGTAGAAGAGCATCTCTAGCCAGATGGTGAGTGGACCTTGTTTAAATCGGGGCACGCTGGAAGCAATACCGAGCAGCGGCAGTTCTCTCTTCCCCACGGCTTCGAAGGCGGTCAATAAATCATGAGCGGCATCACCGAAAAAAATAGCCTGGCTATCTAACCGCCAGACTCGTAAAAACGTAGCCAGAATGACAATCACCATCATCAGCCAGTGTTCCTGGATTAATGACTGAAGCCTATTGGTGCTTGAGAGTGTAGAACGCGCCATAAAGAGCAATTGGGGCTGCTAACAATCGAGATATAAAAAGACCAATGACTGCTCCCTGAATGCCATACCAGGAGCCGAGCAGGTAGACGCATCCTATCATAGTTAACAAAGAAACTCCTAGGTGAAGGTTGGACAAAAAGTACTGCTTGGTGCTGACAAAAAGGGTGTGTGCATACATAGTTAGGGCATGGATAATGCCCGCGCCTACCAACCAAGGTAATAACGGAATCACTCCCAGCCATTGTTCACCTAATATGAGTAAGACGATCCAGTTAGGAAAAAGAATAAGTGGCAATGACCCGGCAATAGCGACTACTAACAAGATAAAGCTCGATTTCTTAAAGGCCGATGCCAATGATTTTTGTTGTCGAAAAAGTTGAGTCAAAATAGGAAAAGTACTATGCTGAACGGCTTTAGCAATTTCATAATTGGGTTTATGGCTGAGAGCATAGGCATTGTGATAGAGACCTAAATTAAAAGTGCCGGTTAATTTCCCGATCAGGAAGTTGTCCATATTTTCACCCAGGTAACTGAAGAAAGCTGAGACGCTCAACCACTTGGCGTTACTAAGGATGTGTTTGCCCCGGGAATGAACGTACGCAAAATGCGGTCGGTCGGCAAAAAGAAAAAAGGTAATAAAGACTTCGAAGAGCGCAGCTATTACCATTCCTCCCACTAACGCGTAGGCTGAATGAAGCCAAAAAGCTAAAGCGACGGCGGCTATAGCATCAACGATGATTAAAGACAGCCGATAGAGAGAATCACGTAAAAAACGCATTTCTTTATATAAAGAAATCACCATCGGATTAATAGTGCCTTTAATGACAGGGACCAAGGACAAGATGCCGATTAAAAAGACTAAGCGGGGTTCACCAAAGTAACCCTGGAGCAGAAAACCGAGTACCATCATCACAATGCCAATCACGATGCCTCGGAAAATGGAAATTACCCATGCACTGTCTAAAAAGTAGGCTATGGAATGCTTAGACTGCATGATAGTTACGTTGACGCCGGTTTCGGTAGCGGCTTCAGTTATGCCTAAGGCAATTGTGGCTAAAGAGAAGACACCAAACTCAGCAGGAGTCAGTAAGCGGGCCAAGATAGAAATCTTTAATAAGGTACACAAAGCGGCGGAAATTTTGAAAGCTGTATGCCAGCTAAAACCAGTCGCAGCTTGTCTGAAGTATGACATGTACCTATAATAGCACGTATGCCTACGTTCCTCCGCAGCATTGGTGAGTTTTTCCTCGATATTATTGAGACACTAGTGATTGCTATGTCCATCTTTTTAGTCATTTATTTGTTTGTGATGCAACCTCATCAGGTGAATGGTCAGTCGATGGTGCCTAACTTCCAAAATGGTGAGTACGTTTTAACCGATAAGATTAGTTACAAGATAGGCGATCCCCAACGGGGCGACGTCATTGTTTTCCATGCGCCGGAGGCGGCCCAGTGTCCCAAAGGGACAGGCTGTGACTTTATTAAGCGGATTTTAGCAATTCCGGGAGAAACAGTGGAAATCAAAAACAATCAGGTGTACGTCAACGGTCAGGCGATTGAAGAAAGCTACATCCCAGACGAATTTGAGACGAAAGCCGGGTTATTTACCCAAAATCGAGTGATAACACTTGGCCCTGATGAATACTTTGCAGTGGGTGATAATCGCAGTCACTCTAGTGACTCACGAGCCTGGGGGCCGATCCACAGAAGTGATATTGTGGGGAAAGCTTTCTTTCGCTACTGGCCGGTAACTAATGCCGGACTACTTTCCAATGTTAGTTACTAAATTATTCCTAGTTACGTAATACTCTCAATTAACTTTTCAAAGTCAGCTTGAGTTTGTTCGGGAGTTCCCGCGAGAGTGATGGAAATGCGGGTTTGGCGTTGAGACCTGACTAGTTTTAACTTAGGTTTAGTATGGAACTTTAGTTGTAGTTTCTTTTGGAGGTCGTTGACGACGCTATCTGCAATTTGAAGCGGTCGTCCTTGTGGTGGTGTTTTAATCTGGTGTTGCTCTTTATAGTGGCGGACCAGTTCTTCAGCTCGGCGGACGGAAGCAGATTCCTTGAGAATGGTTTTATAGCAACTGATCAAGACCTCTTCATTTTCAAATAAGCCGGTTAAGGCTCGAGCATGGCCTTCGGTAATCAGCCCGCCAATCAAACCGTCTTTGACGGCATCGGGCAATTGAAGCAGCCGAACGTGATTACTAATGTACGCGGCTGATTTACCCACTCGTTCAGCCAGTTGGCTAGGAGTAAACTGAAAATCGCGCATTAATTGTTGAAAAGCTTGTGCGCGCTCGAGTGCATTTAAATCGCTGCGTTGAACGTTTTCTACTAACGCCATCTCTAACATGCCACGCGGAGTAGTTTTTTTGATGTGGACTGGGACATCAGTCAGGCCAGCTTCTTTGGCGGCGCGCCAGCGCCGTTCACCGGCAATAATTTGGTAACCAGCGGGTGTTTCAGCAACCACTAAAGGTTCTAAAATACCGTAGGTTTTAATTGACTGCGACAACTCTTCCAGTGATTCCCGTTTGATTTTTTCTCGAGGCTGAAAAGGGTTAGGCTGAAGTTGATCGATAGGAAGTTGAGTGACGGTAGACATGGCTGTATCATACCAAGTCAGTTGGCTGCATTAAAGGACCAAGAATTACTTCATGACTAATAGGTTCGCAATATGCAATTAATAGTTATTTTGCGGATTTAAGTTGTGTTCAGGGGGTGTTTTTCGTATGGTACTAAAATAGTACCATCTGTCCAGGTTAGAGTTAGTACTAAAATAGCACCAAGCAAAAACTGCACAATCAAAGTGGATAAAAACTATTTTTACTTGGAAACAACGTTGACGGTGGTTTTACCGAAGCGCTTGCCAAAGGAGACAACTCCCTCGATCATAGCGAAAATAGTGTGGTCTTTACCCATGCCGACGCCTTTGCCAGTTTTGTACTTGGCTCCGCGTTGACGAAGGATAATGTTACCAGGAATAACCACTTCTCCGCCGTATTTCTTGACACCGAGGCGTTTGCCGTGGCGTTTTCCTTGGGCGTGTTGAGTAACTTTTCCTGAGGCTTTAACTTTTGACATAGGTAAATGTGTAGATATTTCGTTTTACTATAGCTCCTGGTCGGGCATATTGCACGGGTCCAGATGAGATAGTGTACCCGAGTGACGGCAGTTTGTCAATTAAGCCCTGGAGCGTGAACGTGTGACGCGGTGTTTCCACGCTAGGAAAAATGATGGTCACCACGGCGCCGGGCTTTAATACTTTTTGCCAGTCTTTAAATGCTCCGAGATATAATTTTTCTAAACCTTTAAAGATATTGGGTACTTGGTGGACTTGAGGTGTTTGTTTGCCTAAAAACGGCTCGGTGACGATGATGTCGACGGAATTGGCAGCAACTTTTTGACTAACGCTACTGGCATCGCTGACAAACACTTGATGGTTCACAGGCACATCATACTCTTTGGCTAACCACTCGAGGTTATTTTGGGTGCCATGGGCACTTTCCATGCTAGCGTCGGAGCCAATGACGTTGTGCCCTTGGAGTGCTGCCTCGAGCAAGACAGTGCCAGTGCCACAGAAAGGGTCAAAAACAGTGACAACCTCTTGATTCTCTTGATTGTCGCCGGCGGCCTTTTTATGCTCTGAAACAGCTAAATTAACCATTATTCGAGCAATTTTAGGGGGTAACATGCCTTTTTTTCGATCAAAAAAGGGTTTATGGCGGTCTCTAGTAGTCCAGTCATCAATGTCCTGGATAGCGACCAGTTCGGCTAAATGGATCGCAGCCTCTTCCTTAATCAAAGCAACTTCGGTCACATTTTTGTGGTGAAGAATAATAGAAGCCGAAAGTCCATTCATGTCGGACTCGATGTAACGACTGGGAATACTCTCTTGACTCAAGTGATCTTTGATATCTTGGACACTGGGTTCTTTAGCTGGCAAGCCAAAGTAGGCCAGGCCAAATCGAGGTTTAGCCTGGATGCTTTTGAGATGCTCAGCAATGGCGGTGGTCAATTTCGACTGGTCTGAAACGGTGGAAATGTGGCGGTATATCTTGATACTACCGCCTAGCTTCTTCATAAGTTCTTGTGCGTGTTGATCAGAATCAAGAGCAAGCTTTACTAGAGAAGAAGTAAGGTGAGTAATCGGAGTTGAAACGACTGATTCTAGTTCCCAAACTGACAACGCTGGAGTTGACCCAAGCAGGCAGTAATAGCTGGACATGAAACCCTTTATTTAATCGAGACAACTTCAAACGTGGTTAATGCTTGACGGTGGCCTCGAGACCGACGATAACGGGACTTGGACTTATACTTGAAGACGTCAATTTTATCGCCTTTGGCGTGTTCGACTGCCTTGAGAGTGACTTTACTGCCACTGACTAACGGGGCGCCGACAGTAACTTTAGCCCCATCGTTAACGAGTAAGACATCGGTGACCACTTCGTTTTTGCCTGGTTCAACCTCAAATCGATCGACGACTAAAGTGTCACCTTCGGTGACTTGGTACTGTTTTCCTTGAAATTGGATGATAGCGTATTTTGACATAGAACCAGTATTATATCATGAAATCCAGATTTGGAAGCTTCGAGATCAAGGTTCTGCTTTTATTCAAAATGACGAAATTTGGTGACTAGTGGTACCCGCTGGGCAATCCCATAGGTCATGCCGAGAGCTAGCATCATCGAGAGTAAGGAACTACCACCGTAGGAAATAAAGGGCAACGTGATGCCGGTGATGGGTAGTAAACCTACGTTCATACCGATATTGACCATACTTTGGGTGGCAATCATCATTGTCATCACCAGCACAAAGTAGCTTTCGGTAGCTGATGGTGCCTGGAGGCTAAGGTAAAACAGATAACTGGTCAGTAACAGATACAAGGCGATCACGATCAGCGACCCAATTAAGCCCCACTCTTCAGCAAAGGAAGCAAAAATAAAGTCGGTTTGGCGCTCGGGTAAAAATCTCAGGTGAGACTGAACGCCTTGACCAAGGCCGCGGCCAAAGATTTGGCCGGAGCCGACCGCAATCAGTGACTGTTGGGCATTGTAGTGAGCGTCGGTTTTTTGGGACTGGGCGTTGAGAAAGCTGGTAATCCGAGCTTTTTGGTAGGGTTTTAAGATAAGGGTCCAACTTAAAATTACGGTCACCAATCCCAAGCCGGCCAGGGTGACTAGATACATCAACGGAATCCGACTAACTACCAAGAGGGAGCCGAGGCTGAGTAGGTAAATAACGGTCGTTCCCAAGTCCGGCTCATTCATAATAAAGAGGGCTGGGATCAAGATAATGCCGAGGAGAAGGCCAAGTTTTTTCCAAGATGTAATCGGGCGATGGGCTAAGTAATAGGCAACGACAAGGGCGGCTAGGGGAATAGCCAACTGGGAAGGTTGGAGGTGGTATGAGCCGATAGGAATCCAACTAGTGGTGCCTCGAGTGACGGTGCCAAGGACGAGGGTGAGGAGCAGTAGGAAGCAGAGGAAGCCATAACCGAACCAGCGGTACTGCAGCCACATGGAAAAAGGTATTTTGGAAGCTATGAAAAAGATGCCGCTGCCGATAATGAAGAAAAACAGCTGACTAGTAGCTAAAGGCGCGGCCACGCTTTTGAGGGTGACAATGCTGATGAGACTGAAGACGAATAAAATGGCAGGGATGAGCCAACGATGCATGCTCCTATGATAGCAGAGATTGGCGTGTGCTTAACTAATCTTGAGCTCACTGCCTTTCACCAACTTCGTTTTGGTTTTGTTTTCAATCTCACCTTGCCAACTTTCCGGCCACACAGGAGCTTCCACTGTGACGACTTCATCAACTTTCAATCCTGCTTTACGTCGCAGTTGCTGGATACTTCGCATTAACTCACGAGCTTCACCTTCTGCTTTTAATTCAGGCGTGACGAGCGTGTCGTATTCCACTACCAACTCACTACCTTGAGTCCAGGTAATATTTTTAACGTTTAATTCTTGCTTAACAACCTCCAGCAAGTTTTCCTTAGGAGCAGTCACGGTAGAAGTAACGGTCACGCGACTTAAAGGTTGGCGTAATTTAAGACCAAGATCAGTCCGCATGGCTCTTCCCTGTTCAACCACTTTCTTGACTTCGGTCATTTTTTCTTCAAGTTCAGGATGTAAAAGTGATGTCTTCACAGTTGGCCAATCAGTGTGGTGAATTGACGTTTTTTCATCCACCATTGTTTGATGAACTAGTTCTGGGAAGAAGGGACTGATCGGTGCAAACAGCTGAGCTAAAGTGTAAAGGGCATAGCCAAAAACTTGGCTCATCTCATGCCGATCCTCACCTTTCAAGCGATCACGACTTAGGCGTAGATACCAGGTGGAAAGTTCATCAACGAACTCA
>DASVCZ010000040.1:0-6283 GCA_036381335.1 Patescibacteria group bacterium
TCCCAGACTTACTACCTCGGACTGGACTGACTGTATTTTGAAGCGCCTTGTGCGGCCCTTATATGGGTCCTGTAAGTCTCATCTAGGGATCATGCTTTTTTTTCGTCAAAATCGGTGGGCCAGATAAGACCCCAATTGGTACCTGAGATGACCCCTAGAGAGGTTATTAAAATACAGTCTATTCATAGAGGGGGTGACAATCATCGCACAACCTTCACGTCAGGTTTATGTACACATCTTCTACATCTGGAAACAAACTATACAGGAGATATACTAACGCCATGTTTTTAGGAAGACCGCGTATAAAAGTTTCTTTACCACAGCCTCTTCATCACTTCGTCAAGCAAGAAGCAGGCAGAGTAGGTTTATCCATGTCAGAGTACATTAGGCATTTAGTAATGATGAAGTTTCAAGAACAAAATCGGAAAACCCAGGACACAAATCTTTCGTTTTCTACGAATGTACCCTCTGAGTTATTTAACGAGCATTATGAAGCTACGCAGTCTTAGCCGCCCAGTGGTTACTGGCTTGCAACATCGATTGGAACGTCCCGGCATCACTCCAGAAGCCGTTAAGCTCGGACCAATAGAGTTTCCCTTCTTGAGCGTAAAGTGAGTTTAAGTCTGAGACTTCCAGTTCACCGCGCGCCGACGGCTCGAGGTTGCGGATGCGGTCAAAGACGGTACCGTCGTACATGTATAAACCAGTTTGAGCGTAGTTACTTTTAGGTTCTTTGGGTTTTTCTTCCACCGTCACGATTTTCTCACCAGAGTCATCGAAGACCGGCACCCCAAAGCGAGTCAAATCGGCTTTGTTTTCATACTTCTTTAAGAAGACCAACGCCCCCTCGTGAAAGTTCTGAACCGCGTCGCTGATATTGGCGTCGGTGGTATTGTCACCCAGGATAACTGTAAGTGACCCATGATCAGCAAAATCTTCGGCTAGACTCAAAGCATCAGCAATGCCACCATCTGGCTTTTCCTGATAGGCGTACTCTAGATGACTCACCCCCAACTCTTTTCCGTTCTTCAACACACCCAGAAAATCTCCCACATGAGGACCACTGGTGACAATTAAAATCTCGGTGACACCGGCATCGACCAACGTCTTAATAGGGTAAAAAATCATTGGCTTATCGTAGATAGGCAACAAGTGTTTATTGGTAACGTGAGTCAGAGGATACAGGCGAGTTCCAAGACCGCCAGCTAAAATAACACCTTTCATAAGCACCTTTCTGTAGTAGCAGTCTATACTATCTCTAGGTTTTTTGCAAAGTGGTCGCTATAATAAGATCTCATGATCCACTTTTCATTGCCCTCGCTGCCTTTTTTTAAAAAGCCTTCTCCCAAGTTTTTCACTCTCAGTTTTCTCACTCCTCTCGTCCTTCTCCTTATAGGCAGTGGCATCGGTTTGGCCGGCTACTACTACAACGAAGAGTTTTTATACTTTGTGGGTACGATTATTATTTTGATAAGCGGTGTGTTTACCTTTGATCATCTTTTAAGCGGGAGTTTGGTGGTGTCGCCACGATCTTTGACTGAAGCAATTAGATCTATCTCCCTTCCCAACTTGCCCAAAAAGAAGCGCGGCCTGACAATTAATTGGCTCTGGTATTCCGTGACCATGATCATGGGGTTAATTCTGCTGACAGCGCTCATGGGGTTAGTCGTGCTGTTTGCCTTCCAGGCGGTTGAACAACCCCACTTGGCCACCGTCAGTCTGGTAGCTTTTGCTGCCTTTGCTCAGACTTACTGGCCGTTTGTGGGGGGAGCGCTGTTTCTGATCGTGCTCCTAACTCAATTAGTACTACTGGTGGTCAACCGAAAAAATTATTCGTTGAAACAAGCTGGAATTAACTTGGTATTTTCTACAGCCAACTTGGCACTTTTAATTCTCGTTTCGCTTCACTTAGCTACGGCCAGCGTGCTAGGGGTGCGTTATTGGGAACTGCAACAAAATGCAGCCTTGATTACCAGCGATCCTGGGAGTGTCGGGCTGCAGAGCCAAAGCGACGCCATCGCCTCCACCTTAAAAGATGCTAAAGAACCGGTCACGATCACCAGTCAGGAAAGCGATATCGACACTCATCAACTTCTGGTCAGCACGGCTCGCGTCCCGGGAGGAAGTTTTTATAATGACACCCTTCCTCAATTACTGCCCCAAGACCAACTGCCGAGCGTTACTTTACCTGCTGGCCCGATGTTGCTGTCCGAAAACTACTTACTGATCCGCGAAATTGTTAAAAATGACTTTGGGACCATCAGCCCGCCGCTAGCGCGGCTGTGGGTCAGCAGTTACTTCGCGCCACGCACACTCAAAGAAGATTTGCCAGAGTTCGGCTTGGTTGATCGGCAAGAATACTTGAGGCTGCGCGACGTCCAGATTGACGACCAAGTCGCCGAGATTCAGACAGAAATTAACGGGATTGGAGGCCGCATTAATAGTTTGTATGGTCAACTGGACCAAATCATCTACCAGTACTTCGATGGGGTCATTAGCATTGATGAAGCTATCCGCCGTTATAACTCAGTGGTGGACCAAATAGGCTCACTGGAAAGAGAAAGAGCTGATCTGCAACAAATTAAACAAATTGTAGCTGGCCAAAAACAGATTACTCCCTATGAACTAGGTATTTTTAATCCTGACAAATCGATCAAAATGGTGCTCGATGATACTGATCAAGCTAAACTACCTGACTACTTGGCAACCTTGGTGCACGAACAACTTCATTACGTTAGTTACATTTCCAAAGAACGCCGCTTACCTCAGTTTTTCGAGGAGGGGTTGACCGAACACTTCTCGCGCCGAATCGTGGAAAAATACACAGGAGTTAAGACTGATTTAGGCTACCCGATTATTTCGCGAGTGATTGAACAAATGGCTAAAGATATCCCAGAAGACAAACTAGCTGAAATTTACTTCACCAAAAATGAAGACATGCTCAGGCAAATACTGGATGAAAAATATGGTGAAGGTTTTTACGAAGACAGTGAGTATCACTTTTTAGTCATGCCACTGATGGGCTTTGATGATTCCCTCCAGTACGCCAACGATATTATGATTGAGATTGGTGGTAGTGAGATTCGGGAAGAAGAGATTCGAGTCGAATAAACTGGTTATTCTTTTTCTTCTTCAGTTTCTTCCTCTGCCTCGTCCTCTTCCACTTCCTTCTGATACGTCAACGTATACTCATCTCCCTCTTCTGACTTACAGGTGATTTCGATTTTCTTGTCGTCATTAACTACTGAAACTAACTCTTTATTGACGCTGTTATCCACCACATCAGTTTTGGGAGAGACTTGATTGAGTTCTTCCACAAAACCCGTTATGTCTTGGGCCTCGGGATATTTTTCTCTGACTTCTCGGTACAAATCAGACTTGTAAATGTACGTATGACACGCCAGCAGCTCCTGATTCCAATCTTGATAATTTCCTAATACTGGCAAGTCGCTGCCATCGGCTGAACTTAGCTCTTGCACCGCCTGATACCGTGCCAGCAGAGATTCTACTAGTCTCCGCTTGCGGTCTATCCGCTGGTCCTTACCTTCGTCCTCCAGTCGCTCTTGATCGATAGTCCCAATATCGGCCGCTTCTTCTCCTAAGCGGGAGAATTTATAGCCAGCAGAATCAAAATTTCCAGCCACAATATCTTTAATGGCCGAGTAGGTAGTTTTAAAATAGGAACGGAACTTGTGCAAGGTTTCATGGCCATACGGATTATTCTGCTTAATCTCATCTTCTCTTTCAAACTTGAAATCGTCTCGACCATATTTTTCTAGGGAAGCAATATCGCTAAAATTATCAGACACCGCCTGATCATCCAAAAAGCCTGCAGTATTGACTGAGTAGAGCTGGAGCAAAAGCATGTCTTTTTGGGCTTCAGAAATATTAAAGCCGAGCTGGGCGTCAATCTGACCATGCTGAACATCACTTAACTCAGTCGAGTAGTACGTGTCCATAGCGGCTGCTACTTTTTTCATTTGGTCAGCGCGCTGGCCATAGACGTATTTAAGTCGCTTATCAACAAAACTAGAATAGCCCGCCTGGTGCTCCTCAAGTAATGTCTGGTACTCTGTATACTTCTCATTAAAGAACGCGAAATCATTCTTAGCGTCATTAAACTCTTGCTGAATTTCAGCCCCACCCGATTCAAAGAACGCTGCTATTTCTTCGTCGCTGACTTCTTCCTCTTCTTCGGCTGCTGCCTCATCTTGGTTGCCATACATCTCTTGAGCCACGTTATTGATCTCATCCATCAGTTTTAGCTCCTCTACCACGTACTGGTTGTGCATCCGAGCAAAGGCGGTTAAAGCCTGCCACTCATACCACTTGTAGCCCATCCCACCTACCAAAATGAGTAATAAAATACCTAAGAGGATCGACTTAAAAGGCATTTTAACTTGACGAGAAGTAACGGGAGTCGCCTCCGCTGAGGGAGGAAGGGTGGGTGTGGCATCTACAGAGGCTGAGACAGAGTTTTCCATGCGTGGTTCCTTCACGGTTGATGGTAGTAAGCAATTATACAATTATGGCTAGCCATCAATCTATAGGAGAAACATGGCCGCTGATTTCTGTAGCATGATCCTCTGCTTCGGGATGGTCGTGAGGGACGGCATAGAGCGTTCCCAACATGATCAAAACACCGGCTAATAGGGCTACAATATTGGTCCACGAACCTTCTTCATGCTCCAGGTGGGGTAAAAAGTCAGTGGCTCCTAAATAAAGGAACAAGCCAGCAGCCAGAGCGATAAGACCTCCTAAGAAAGCTTCAGTTTGGGGGAATAAAATAACAAAGAAAACACCAATTAAGGTGGCCAAAGCTGAACATAAATTAGTGACCATAACTTTCTTATTACTCCACCCAGCTTTCAATAAAATCCCAAAATCGCCAATTTCGTGAGGTACCTCATGGAGAAAGGTAGAGACAGCTGTGACCACACCTAGCCCTGGATTAATTAAATAACTAGCAGCAATAGCGACTCCATCAACAAAGTTATGAATCGTATCTCCTACCACAATTAAAGGAATGGATTTGACTATATGATGATGGTGTTCTTCGTCGTGATGATGAAGAGAAAAGAAAAGGTGTTCAAATAAATAGGCACTTAAAAAGGAACCGAGCACGATCAGCAACGCATTTTCTCCATAAAGTTCTAAGGCTTCTGGAATTAATCCCACCATGGCTACTGTTAACAACACGCCAGCCGCGAAAGGGACCGAGACTTTCATTAGCCATTTGGACCACGAAGGAATCAAGAGAAAGACCACACCACCAATGAGAGCAAAAACGCTACCAAGTAAAGCTAAAGCCACTATAGGAAGGAAGATCATCTATCAATTATATCAGCTTAGTCTCGTAACCTGCATCGCGAACAATTGATTGAAGTTGGTCAACCGTGGTTTTGTGAGGATCAAAGGTGACAGTGGTTAAGCCTTTAGCGTAACTGGTAGTGGCTTCAACCACCCCTTCGGTATCTTCCAAGGCGCCATCAATACTCATGGCACAACTCGTACAGTGCATGCCCACGATTTTAAGTGTCACAATAGTAGCGTTTGGATTTTTTTTGGAAAAAAAGTTAAACATAGTCATAATTTTTAATTTCAAATTTTTAATTCTGACGCCGCTGTTCTCTTTTGTTTAGAAATTAGAAACTAATAATTAGTAATTTAGATGACTTCTAACGTCCCTGTGTACATGCCCATACTGCAGGTGTAGGTATACTTTCCTGGCTGAGTGGGAGTAAAAGCAAATGTCTGCCGGTCGGTCGGTTCCAAGAAAGTAGCGATATTAAATTCCCTTAAGACAAAAGAAACTGTACAAGAGTACGTTTCGTTACTAATCAAAGTCAGTTCCACTGGCTGGCCAGCTTTAACTTGTAACCGGCGGGGTGAATAGCCGGAATTGAGGACGTTAATCGTCACCCGTTGGATGCCATCGACGACTGGCGCTACAGTACCGCCTTGGAACCGTTCGTCTGAAAAAAAGTAGGTGACTGGCCGAGCCAGCTTTTGTAAAGTGATAGGTGAACCCAGCACCACGCCCACGCCATTTAAACTGTACACCGCGAGTGCAATCAAAGTATACGCCGCTACCTTGCTGAAAGTAGCTTGCCAAATCTCACTCAACCGCGCAGTCGCTACTCCAATTAAGGCAAACAACGGCATGGTCCCCAACACAAAAGCTCCCATAATCAAGGCGCCTTGAACGGGACTGCCAGTAGCAATCGCCGTCACTTCCATGGCTTGGGTAACGCCACAGGGAATAAAGATGGTTAGAAAACCT
>DASVCZ010000041.1:0-4858 GCA_036381335.1 Patescibacteria group bacterium
GGTCAAATGAACGAACCACCAGGTAACCGGTTGCGGGTGGCACTGACAGCCTTAACCATGGCCGAGTACTTCCGAGATGAAAAACATGAAGATGTGCTGTTATTTATCGATAACATTTTCCGATTTTCTCAGGCCGGTTCAGAAGTATCAGCGCTGTTGGGCCGAATTCCTTCGGCTGTTGGGTACCAACCCAACTTGGCTACTGAAATGGCTAACCTCCAGGAACGGATTACATCCACCAAAAAAGGATCGATCACGTCCATTCAAGCGGTCTACGTGCCAGCTGACGACTATACCGACCCCGCTCCAGCTACTACTTTCGCCCACTTAGACTCAACCATTAACTTGGACCGTCGCTTATCCGAACAAGGTATTTATCCGGCAGTGGACCCGCTGACTTCTACTTCGAAAATCTTACAACCGGATATCGTCGGTGAAGAACACTATCAAGTGGCTCGCGGCGTGCAAGAGGTGCTCCAACGATATAAAGAATTGCAAGACATTATTGCTATCTTAGGCATCGATGAATTGAGCGATGACGATAAACGAGTAGTTGCCCGAGCTCGCCGGATTCAAAAATTCTTGTCGCAGCCATTCTTTGTGGCCGAACAATTCACCAGTATCAAAGGTGTGTACGTGCCAGTGAGTGAAACAATTCGGAGCTTTAAAGAAATCTTAGCTGGAAAACACGATGATCTACCAGAACAAGCTTTTTACTTGGTGGGAACCATTGAAGATGCCATTGCCAAGGCGAAGACGCTCTAATGACTAAACAACTGCATCTTACTATCGTCTCTCAAGAGAAAAAGCTGCTTGATGAACAAGTAGATTCAATTACGTTGCCAGCCAGTGAAGGCGAAATTACGGTCTTGCCCGACCACATTCCTTTGTTCACTAAATTAAGTACCGGTGAGCTCATTTATCGCCAAGGTAAAGAAGAACATTCCTTTGTCATTACCAAAGGGTTTGTCGATATCGGTCCAGACAATCACGTCCAGATTATGGTAGACGCTGCCATCGCTGCTAAAGAAATCAGTTTAGAAAAAGCTCAACAGGCTATCCAAAATGCCCAACGCACCATGGAGCAATCTCAAGACCAACGAGAGTTGATGCTGGCAGAAGCCTCCCTTCGCCAAGCTATGTGGGAGATTCGAGTGGCTCAAAAGTCCCGCAAAGTAAAAATATAAGCTCTTCCTGTCAAGTGATGTGCCACTGTACATAATTATCATTCCTCTGTAAGCTAAGCACTATGCCAAAAGCTCAAAAAGCAGATCAACCACAAGTGGTCCAAATCACCAAACAAGGATTAGAAGAACTGCAAGCTGAACTCCAACAGCTTAATCAAGTTAAACTACCTGAAGTGGTAAAAAGAGTGGCCGCAGCTCGAGAATATGGTGACCTATCAGAAAATGCAGAGTACCATGATGCTAAAGAAGAGCAACGATTAATTGAGTCGCGTATTGATCAGATTCAAAATGTTTTGGACAAAGCTCAAGTGGTGCAGAATACTAAAAGCACCTCAAAGGTAGGCATGGGCTCTACTGTCATAGTCAGTTTGGCTGGCAAAAAAGGTAAAACCTTTACCTTCCACATCGTAGGTGAGTTTGAAGCCAATCCCAGTGAAGGCAAGATTTCAGTTGATTCGCCGACTGGTCGAGCCTTAATAGGCAAGAAGAAGAGTGACAAGGTTGAAGTGGCCGTGCCTGCGGGAACAGTTTCGTACATAATAGAAGATATTAAATAAGTAACTAAGTGACTAAGTAAATAAGTGACTAAGTAAATAAGAAGCAAACCCCGTACCGGACCCGGTACGGGGTTTTTGATGGTAAAATATAAGGAAGCAAAACTATGACAAACCAACCTCAATCTCACCACTGGCTCGATAAAGTTGCCACCGGTATTTTAAAATGGCAGGAAAAAAATACTATTGAGCAACTTCACGTTGACGATATGAAAACTCCTTCAGGTCGTGTCCATACCGGCGCTCTCAGAGGCGTATTGCTGCATGACTTAGTGGCTAAAGTCCTTAAAACTAAAACTGATCAGCCCGTTGTCAGTACCTATGTCTTTAACGATATGGACTCGATGGATGGATTGCCTGCCTACCTGGATAAAAGTGTTTACGAGCAACACATGGGCAAACCGTTGTACAAAATTCCTAAACCAGAATTAAGTGAGTGCGGAATTAATTTAGAAAAAGCAACGGAAGAAGAGTTAGCTGATTTCGCCAAAGCGAAAAACTTTGCAGAACTTTATGCGTTTGATTTTCTCCACGCCTTTCGTAAATTAGGTTGCTCCCAAGAAATTGTCTGGAGTCATGACTTATATGAATCAGGTCAGATGGACGAGACTATTCGAACAGTCTTAAACAAAGTTGACGTCCTCAAAAAAATCTATCGCCAAGTAGCCGAATATGAGTTACCCGAAAAATGGTTTCCTTTTCAAGTGATTTGCCCTAACTGTGGCAAGGTCGGCACGACGTTAGTCACCGATTGGGACGGAGAACAGGTCACTTACGAATGCCAGCCTAATAAAGTCACTTGGGCCAAAGGCTGTGGTCACTCAGGAAAAGTGTCTCCTTTTGGCGGCACTGGCAAATTACTCTGGAAAGTTGACTGGCCCGCCCACTGGGCGGTCATGGGTGTCAACGTCGAAGGCGCGGGTAAAGATCATACCTCAGCTGGTGGCTCTCGGGACATGGCCAATGCCATGTGCCAACCTGTCTTCAACATTCCAGTGCCATTTGACATCCCCTATGAATGGATTCTGATTCGCGGTGCCAAAATGAGTTCTAGTAAAGGAGTTGGAACTTCAGCCCGAGAATTTACTGAACTTTTTCCAGCTGAAGTGGGCCGTTTCTTATTTGTGAATAAGCATTACGGTCAAGTTATTGATTTTGACCCTGCTACCATGGCCATTCCAGATTTATTTGATGAGTACGATCACTCGGCACGTATTTTCTGGGGAGAAGATGAGGGTGATCAGCGATTCGGACGGTCTTTTGAGTTATCACAAGTAGGGGAAGTGCCCACTCAATACTTCTTACCTCGTTTCCGAGACGTGGCCACGTGGATGCAACATCCAGAGTTGAATCTGGTAGAAAAATTTGAAGAAGTCAAAGGCGGTTCGTTGACAGCTCGCGAATTAGCGGAGTTAGAGTTACGCCAACACTACGCTCAAATCTGGCTTGATCGGTATGCACTAGAGGAATTCCAGTTAACGCCAAAAACGGAAATGCCGGAAAAAGCGAAAGAGCTCAGCGAAGAGCAAAAGAAATTCTTGGCAGAGATGAATACGTTGATTGATTCGCAAGACTGGAAACCTGAAGAACTCCAACAAGCTCTCTTCGATCTAGCGAAGTCGACAATCGGAGCCAAACAAGGCTTCCAGGCAATTTACCTAGCCTTCCTAGGCAAAACTGCCGGACCAAGAGCAGCATGGTTCTTATTATCGATTGATAAAGAGCAGAGAGAAAAAAGGATAACAGAACTTAATCGATGAAACAGTTACCCACCCGTCAACAATCACTAGCACTTCTGGAGGAATATGTTAAAAATCCTGCTCTTCGTCATCATTGCACCATGGTTGCTCAAGCTATGGAAGCGTATGCGAAAGCCTTAGATGAAGATGCTGAGTTATGGTACCAAACTGGCTTGTTGCATGATCTAGACTGGGAGAAATATCCCGATCAGCATCCTATGAAAGCCGTCAATGAAATTCTAGTCGATTATCCTCAGGAAATGCTCGATGCCATCTTGGCTCATGGACCTGACATTACTGGCAAACAACCTCAGACACTAATTGAGCGATATTTATTTGCCTGCGATGAGTTATCGGGTTTCCTGCATGCCGTTTCATTAATGCGACCGAACGGCTTCGCCGATATGGAGTACAAATCTGTCAAGAAAAAACTCAAGGATAAGGGCTTCGCCGCTAACGTCAGTCGCGAAGATATTGCCCGCGGTTTTGAGTTAATCGATAAGGAACCTCAAGAGCATATCTTCTTTCTGATCAATGTTTTTAAGGATGTGTAATCTCCTCACTTGACACTTCATAGAGGAACTGTTACTTTACACGCAGAAGTACTTCAAACGTATTGTTTTACTAGCTTACTAGTATAAAAACTATCCCCCTGCCCGAAATAGAAAGGTGTCTATGTTAAAACGCATAGTAAGTGCGGTGTGTATGATGGCGTTGGCCCTCGTAATCGCTCCTAGTGCTCAAGCCGCCAGCGGTGTCTGGGCTAAAACTGGTAATAATGTTGGAACCGTCAATGTGGGCTGGTCAAATCGCGGTGGCAGCTGTCACGTAGCCTACACTGAGGCTGGGCAAAGTGCCGACAAATACTTTACTCAAGCCAGTTGTGATAGTGGCATGATTGAAGTTGGTCATTTAACTCCTGGTGCTACTTATAGTTTCCGTGTTATGGAAGATGGTGGAACTTGGTCTGGACGAGTGACTGCAGTCGCCGCCGGAGCTTATCGAGCTCAGACTACTACTCAAGTAGCCGCCGCTCCCGTCCAAAATGCACCTCAGCATACGGAAACAATAGCTGAAACCTTGCCAGAGGATGATTATCCGGTGGAATACTACAAAACGTGTAACCACCAAGGTTCGATGATGACCGATGGTCGTTTAAATGACGATGAACGTGCTACCGGCAAATGTGGTACCGGTATCACCAACTTCCGCACCGTTTCTGGTCAAGCCAGTGGTGACATCACTTTATACTGGTCAGACAGCATGCTCGGCGCTGACAACTATCACGTTGTCTACGGTACCGAATCAGGTCACTACACCATGGGTGCGCTCAATGTCGGTGGAGCCAGTAACTCCTTCACCGTTCATGAGTTAACTC
>DASVCZ010000042.1:0-14781 GCA_036381335.1 Patescibacteria group bacterium
TAGCCGTCCCGGTGGCATGTCAGTCAAGTAACTGACGTGCAAATGGGAAAACAAGGTCAACATCAAACTTCTGGGAATAGGGGTAGCCGACATGGTTAAGACGTGAGGTGTTCGCTGTTGGGCATTAGCTGAGTCGGCCGACCGCTGCCCCACCCCAAAGCGGTGCTGCTCGTCGTAGATGATTAAGGCGGGCTGAATCTCAGTCAGGCGGTTAATCAGTGCATGAGTGCCGATATACAGCGTGGGACCTGGGTTTGCTGTTATCAGTTCAGCTTCCGGACTTCTGTTTCGTTGTTTTCTAGTTTTAGCCGTCACGACTTCAACTTTCATCTCTGGAAAAAGTTTGGCGAATGTGCGCGCGTGTTGTTCAGCCAACATCTGTGTGGGCGCAATCAAGGCGACTGAGTGACCATTGGCGAGTACTTGATGAGCCGCTAAACCGGCCACCACCGTCTTACCTGAACCGACATCACCGATCAGCAGCCGATTCATCGGCTGTCTTTCCTGCAGATCATTTAAAATTTCTTCAGTGGCTTGGAGTTGGCTTTCTGTCAAGGTAAAAGGCAATTGAGATAGATTTTTTGTTCTTTGTTTTTCGCTTTCCACTTTTATAGGAATTCCCTGCTCTTTTTTCCACTCTTGTTTTAATTTTTCTGAATGGTGAATGACGCCCAGTAATTCCTCTAACGCTAATCGCTCTCGAGCTTTAACCACCATCTCAGCCGTATCAGGAAAATGGAGCTGGTGAAAACAGGCAGCCAGACCTCCATTATTCTTTGGTTCTGAAATATGATCAATAATATTTTTCAAAATTCTGCGCAACGTCCCATCTTTAATACCTAAGGTGGAAGAATAAATGGGTACCAATCGATTTGTATGCAGTGTTTCTGCTCTGACCGGTTCTACTTTGGGTTGGATCAAAAAGCCGCGGTCGTTAAGTTTGCCGCTAAAATAATACTCACTCCCCTTCTTCAGCGAATCCATGACAAACCGATTATTGAACCAGATGACGTTAAGTGAGTCTGTGTCATCAAAAATAGTGGCTCGCTGGATGGATTTGAACCGGCCTTTAAACTGGTTGGAAATAGTTTTGAGCGTGGCTTTAACGGTAACGAGTTCGTGAGCCTCCTGTAACTTATTCTGACCTGCAATCAGTAGCTCATTAATGGTTAAGCGCTGAGATCGGTCTTCATAGCGCAGGGGTAAGAACAGCAATAAATCTTTAACAGTATGGAAATGGTGATCCGCCAACTTCTCGACTAACTTTGGTCCAATGCCCTTTACTAAACTCAGTGGCTGATCTAAGGTGTACATGAAGACAGCTTAAATCACTAAGAAAATAGAAGCAAGTGAAGATAAAAGTAAGCCAGCGATGGCCAGAATAGCAAACACTTGAACGATTCGTTGGCGTTGTTTTTTGGTCATGCTAATTTATAGTATCTTCTCTTCCCCACTCTGACAACCTCGACAGTTGAAGTATCGATGAGCTGATTAGGATCACTTGGCTTTTCGCCAGCGGGTAACAATTCCACTGCTCCTTGCTCGAGTAAACGTCGGAGGTTGCTGTTACTTTCAGCCGGCAGTAAGTGATTGAGTAATTCGATCACGGTCAACTGTGGGCGATCGAGATGAACGGTGGGAATATTCTCGGGAATTTCGTCAGACTGCACTGCTTGCTCAAAGAACTTCTGTGCCTCTTCTGCTTCTTGAGTTGAATGGTACATTTCGGTAATGGTAAAGGCTAATTTCTTTTTGAAGTTAATCGGGTTTTCTCCGGCCGTCATCGCTTGAGCCATCGATTCTACTTCTGTCATCGGCACATCAGTTAGCACCGTAAAGTAGGTAATGATTTCTGCATCAGCTACTCGCATTAATTTGCCGTACATATCTTGAGGATTTTCGGTTAAAGCCACAAAGTTACCGTAGGATTTGCTCATCTTTCGGCCATCGGTGCCATTAATAATGGGTGTCGACAGTACCCACTTCTCGTGGTTGTTGTAGACCTTTTGCAAATGACGACCCATCATCATATTGAAAGTTTGGTCGGTCCCACCTAGTTCTAGATCTACATCCATGGCCACACTGTCATACCCTTGTAATAAAGGGTAGATGATTTCGTGACCGTGAATAGGTAAACCTTGCTTGATTCGGTCTTGGAACATATCACGCTCCAGCAATTGTTGGACAGTCGTTTGCGCCATCAATTTGACCATATCAGCGTAGGTGAGTTTGTCTAACCAATCACCGTTGTAACGAACCTCAATTTTATTAAAGTCCAAAACTTTACTGGCTTGATTTTTCCAATCTTGAAAGTTGGCTTTGATCTCTTCGTCGGTCAACATGGGCCGAGTGCTGTCGCGACCGGTGGGGTCGCCAATGCGGACGGTACCGTTACCGATCAGCAAAATCACTTCATGACCCAGGTCGGCGAATTGTTGAAGTTTTCTCAGTACTACACTGTGGCCCAGGGTTAACAAAGCGCCGGTGGGATCAATGCCCAAGTAAAGGCGAATTTTCTTTTCGGTCATTAGCTTAACCAAGGTTTCTTTTCCTGGTAAGACTTCAGCGACACCGCGAGTGAGGACTTCGTTAATAGTATTTTCCATAGTAACTTCCTTTATGTATTGTAAATTATTACCTTGCTTTACTGAAGTGGCCAGTTATCGACGATGGTTTCTAATTGAGCAAAAGAATCGAGTACAAATAATTTGTCATGAAACTTGTGTGGACTGTTAGGAGTCGCTCCAACCACCTCAGGTGAAAATTTTTCCAGTAACGTTTCTCCTGCAAAAACTCGGTTGAGTTCGCCAAAAGAAGAGGCTAATCCCGCTCCCCAGGCTTTGACTTCACCATTCTCCTTGATCAAGCCAAACTCAATGGTGTACCACCAGATATGACCTAGTTTTTTGCGCTGAGCCGGTGAGCATTTCAAAATAGTTGCAGTGAACTTGGTAATGATTCGACTGATGTCCTTATTGACTAGAAATGGTAAATGTCCAAAAGTGTCATGAAACATATCGGGCATTGGTGTGTAATCCAAACTATCTAATGGCCGAATGTATTCTGTGACCATAAAATGCTTTTTTTGTAGTGTTTCAAACCACGTTTGGCCATCAGCGTAACCGAGTTCAGTACTCATCAAACTCCAGCCAGTCTTTTGTTGGAGCACTTTCTTTAAGTGATCAAAGTCTGGAATTTGATCTGCTTCAATGTGCAATTCCTTGATGCCACTAAAAAAGTGCCGGCTGAGTTTGCCTTCAGCGTTTATCAGTTGACGGGTAGCTAGTCGCCGCCAGGTTTCTTGTTCTGTGTGGTTCCATGTTTTAAATGGACGGGTAAATGTGTTTTCTTTCATATTTTCTTTCTTTCTCTCATAAAAAAACCCCGCTGAAGGCGGGGTTTAGTTTTGCTACTTTTAATGCACTAAAAGATCCGCCCTCTTTCTTGAGAGACGTAATAGTAAGCGGTGTTTTTAGTGACTTTTATACGCATTTGTTATTTTCCCGTCCAAGCATTTTTTTCGTTATTCACGCTTGCTAGATAAACTAATCCTCGAACATGAGCTACCCATTGTTCCTCGGACATGGTTCTCTTAGGAACTCCTTCACCTTTGATTGGTTTCATATCGACAGGTACGTGAGGTCGTGAACCCGTATGTTCTGGCCCTCTGACCATTTCTGGTGGTACTGGCATTTTGCCTCCTTTTTTCTGCTTTCGCAGATGTATTATTAATTAATTACTACACAAACTAAAAACCCCCTCTGGTGGAGGGGGCGTGGTTTCTAATTTATTTTTTACTGCACTACGCTACTTCACCTCCTGGTTGGGTGTTGGTAAAGTAAAAGTAGAAGTTCGCAGTTCTAGGTAACATCGTGATGAATTATACCAAGCTGATTGATATTTGCAACTAAAGTGTTTCGTAGCTCAAGGTCACAGTATACTTAAAGGTGGTGCTACCGGGTTCAACTTGAGTTGCTTCTTCGGCCCCACCCATGGCATCAAAAGAAACCGAGCGTTGCATCATCAACGGCATAGGTTGGCCACCGCGATCTTCTGAAACATTGATAATGCGCCCTAACTTCATGCCAGCCAGACTGGCCAATTCCTGGGCATCTTCTTTGGCGTCTTCAATCGCCTCTTTCCGAGCTTGCTTGACCAGTTCTTCTTCCTTTTCTTCACTCAAGGTAAAGGTAATGCCACCGATCCGATTGGCTCCTGCTCCTGTGGCACTATCGATAACTTGGTTAACCTTATCAAGTTCTTTGACTTTGATTCTCAGGTTAGAGCTGACCATATAGCCGGTGATCCGATTAGTACCGCTATTGAAGTCATATTGAGGGTTGACGTTGTAATTGGTGGTTTTGATATCTTCTTTGGCGATTCCCAAGTCAGATAATTGATCGGTAATAGCTGATATGACTTGGTTCGTTTGCGCTTGGGCTTGAGCCACCGTACTGGCTTGAGCTTCTATGCCCACACTCACCTGAGCTTCGTCTGGAACGGTGACTATTTCGCTTTCACCAGTGACAAAGAAACTAGATTCCTTTTGAGTAGTGGTCTGGCTGACCGAAATTGGTAGTGGTCCCAAGGCCCGGAGCTGGAGAATACCTAGGCCCAGCGTAATTAAGACGACGAGGGCAATACTTGCTAACTGAAAAAAGTAGGCGCGTTTTTCTGGCATACACCAATAGTAGCATATTTGCTTTCTCATGATGAGAGACCGTCAAAAGCACCGTCACTACTACTGTTATGTATCACTTGAGGTTGGTTAGGTGATTTTGAGAACGAGAACAAATAAGACTAATAATTACGTTGAAAAACTGAATGTAGAGTCGAGTGTGTCTCGAATATGAGAAAGTAAATATATAATCATCTCTGCTACAATAGTATGAATGCAAGAATTTCATCAGCCTACCTACGATCCTTTTTTGGCTCAAGAGATTGAGCCCCAGCAACCCTGGTGGAAACGGTGGTGGCAGGCGGTCAGCGATCGGGTTGAAGAAGCTACCTCGAGTGTTCGCAGCTATCTTGATCACCATCAAGTTGTTAAAATAGGCTCCATGGAAATTAACTTGACTGCCATTTGGGAAACTGTGACCGCTCCTGTCCGCTTGGTCGCTCGTCCATTTTTAGGTCGAGCTTCTTCTCGTCGCAGCCCTCAATCTACGCTACAAAGAGTCAAGCTTATGCGAATGGCCGCTATTCTAGGTTTAGGCGGTGTGCTGGCTGGCGTGCTCGTTTTCTTCATCTTATTTGCTTGGTACTCTCGAGACTTGCCCAAGCCTGGACAAATTGTCCGGCGCGAAGGTTTTAGCACCAAGTTTTACGACCGCGAGGGTCAGATTCTCTACGACTTATTTGATACCGAACGCCGTAACCCGATTACTATTGATCAAGTGCCAGAGCACCTGAAACAAGCTACCATTGCCATTGAAGATAAAGATTTTTATCGTCACGGCGGGTTTGATTACCTGACAATTCTCCGGATTCCGTACAACATCATTTTTCGCCAACGAGTAGTTGGTGGATCAACCTTAACTCAACAATTGGTTAAAAATGTCTTATTGACTAACGAGCGTAGTCTTGCTCGCAAATTTAAAGAATTTGTGCTGTCGCTCCAAATTGAGCGGACATTTACCAAAGATGAAATTTTAGAGATGTACTTAAACGAAGCGCCCTACGGAGGTACTGCCTGGGGTGTGGGGGCAGCCGCTGAGACGTACTTTGATAAGCCGGTCCAAGAATTAACCTTGGTCGAGTCGGCAATTTTGGCAGGATTGCCTCAACGACCGACTGCCTACTCTCCGTTGTTAGGCAAAACTGATACCGATGGTACTCCCTTGTGGAAAGTTCGAACGCTGGGCGTGCTCCGCCGAATGCAGGAAGATGGATACATTAGCGAGTTGGGCTACGAAGAAGCAGTGGCTGAGTTGGAGAACGTGACCTTTGACCAAGGCGCAGTCTCTATTACCGCTCCTCATTTCGTGTTTTATGTTCGAGACCAACTAGAAGAAATGTTTGGAGTGGATGTGGTAGAGCGGGGTGGTTTGAAAGTAACTACCACCTTGGATTTAGAACTGCAGAAAGAAGCAGAAGAAGCAGTTGAAACTGAAATTGCTGAAGTTGAAAGCCTAGATATTTCCAACGGAGCGGCGCTGGCTATGGATCCACATACAGGCGAAGTTTTGGCGATGGTGGGAAGCCGAGATTACTTTAATGAAGATATTGGCGGCCAATTTAACGTGGTGGTCGATGGGCTGCGCCAGCCAGGATCATCTATCAAGCCGGTGACGTACTTAGCCATGATTAAGCGCGGCTACTCCCCTGCCACCATGCTGATTGACGTGCCGACTACCTTTGCAGCTAATGATTCAGAAAAACCGTACGAACCCAAAAACTACGATGGCCAGTTCCGAGGGCCAGTCAGTTTGCGCAATAGTTTGGGCAGTTCGCTTAACATCCCGGCGGTTAAATCTTTAGCCATGGTCGGCGTGGAGAACTTTTTGCAACTGGCGTATGAAATGGGTTTTGAAACCCTCGAACCGACAGAAGAAAATATGAGGCGATTTGGTTTGGCGGTGACCCTAGGTGGGGCTGAAGTTCACTTAATTGATACTGTTTCAGCCTACAGTGCTTTTGCCAATGGAGGAACTAAAGTTGAGCCGGTGAGCATTCTCAAAGTGGAGGATGTCGATGGCAGTGTCCTTTATGAGCATCGGCAGGTAGAAGGTCCTGAAGTGATGACGGAAGAAGAAGCGTTCTTAATTAATCACATCCTGTCTGATAACAATGCTCGCTTGCTGGCTTTTGGAGCCAACTCTTTATTAAATACTGGTCGCCCGATTGCGGTCAAAACTGGTACCACCAACGACCAGCGGGACAACTGGACCATTGGCTGGAGCCAAGACATTATCGTGGGGACTTGGGTGGGTAATAATGACAACAGCCCTATGAGGCAAGTGGCTTCTGGTATTACCGGCGCCTCACCTATTTGGCGAAGTACGATTCTAGCTGCTTTGGAGTTGGGTTACACTGCTCCCGAGTGGGAAGTGCCAGCTGGTGTAGAGCAAATAGAAGTTGATACTATTTCGGGCTTTCCGGCTCACGATGACTTTCCCAAGAGAACAGATTACATTATTAAAGGCACCAAGCCTTCTATTCCTGACCCAATTCATACCAAATTGAAGCTCTGTCGGGGTGAAAACAAGTTAGCTACCCAAGCTAAGTTTGCAGCCAATGATTTTGAAGAGAAAGAATTTATTGTCTTGAAAGAAGATGATCCGGTGAGTCAAGATGGTCGAAATCGATGGATGGAAGGTATTACTAACTGGATTAATTCACAGACAGATAGCCGTTATAAATATCCTACTGAGTACTGTGGCGAAAGCAGTGATCTTTATGTAGACCTACGCAAGCCAGAGCATGAGAGAAAATACGATACTGAAGATATTGAAGTCGAGGTGATCGCTGATAGTGGAGATGGGATTGAAAAAATTGAAATTTGGGTCGATGGCAGCGTTAAAGAAACAGTCAACTCGAGAGAATACAAAGGTAAAATTCACATGGGGGCGGGTCAACATGAGGTTTGGGCTAAGGCCTTTTCTCGATCAGGTAAAACAGCTGAAAGTAGAAAAGTAAAGATTGGAACTGGTGGCCAAGATTGGAAGAAAGAAGAACCGAGTCCAGTTCCCACTCCTTCCCCCACTCCGACTCCTTCCCCATCTCCTTCACCGTCAGTGGAGCCTTCGGTCGCTCCAGGTGGTGGTCCAGGTTTCACCCCGCCTGGTCAGGAGACATAAGTCACAAAATGGTATAATGATTGCCTATGCTCCAAAAGGCATTAGCAGTTGGATTCGCAGTCATTATTTTTAACCTCTTCTTTTTTGGTTACTCATTGCCTATGCTCGGCAGTGTGGCTTTCTTTGTTCTTATTTTGTCACTCCAAGTCTTTTTGGTCTTAGCATTTTTCAAGCCAGATTTATCTCGTCGGTACTGGTTGGCACTGGTTAGTATGTTGCTGGCGATAGTGGCGGCTGGCTTTTCTGTGCTCCGAGCAAGTGAGGTAGATCAGTTCTTTTTAGGTCTGTTGAGTTTGGGTCTAACGGTGATTGCTACCTATTTGTCTGCTTTAGAACACGAAGAGTTTGGAGCCGTCTCGGAACTGGCCTTTTTGCCATTACGTTTATTGAGCCAGTGGCTTGAGCAGTCTGCTCGTGTTATTATCTTGGTTCCGGAATGGGTCAGTTATGGTTGGCGACAACTGACTTCCAGAGTGCCTCAGTCGTCCGTATCTTCAAGCACTTGGGGCGCAGTTATTCGCGGTCTGATTATTACGGTGCCAGTGGTACTAGTGATTGTGGGTTTGTTAAGTGGTGCCGATCCGATCTTTTCTCATTACTTAAGAGAAATACTGACTTTTAATCTGCCTCATATTGTGGTGAGTGTACCGGAGAGAGTGCTGGCATCGATAGCGGTCTTTATTATATTGACGCCGGTAGCTATGCTCTCGCTGCGCAGCCGTTTCCGCTCTCCCCTGCTACAGAGGGAAATGGGAAACTATGCCTTAGAACTGCTGATTATGGTCAGTTCGGTGGCCTTAGTGCTTGGTCTTTTCATCATCATCCAGTCCCAGTATCTCTTTGCGACCGTGCCTGAAACCAAGTTGCACGAATTTGGCGTTAATACGTTATCTGAATATGTCCGCAAGGGCTTTGCTGAGTTACTGTTAGTATCGGTGATTACCTACATTGTCTCTGGAGCTAGTATGGTAGTGTACCGGATGGCCTCTAGTCACAAGCATCTGTTGCGGACGGCCAACGTGATTCTGTTAAGTGAAATGTTGCTTTTCATTTTCTCAATTTTCCGTCGGGTGATGTTGTATCAAGTTGAGCATGGGTTAACTCGGGTTAGAATCTATGGTTCGCTCTTCTTAATCATGTTGATTGGTCTGACAGTGGTTTTGTTGGCTCGACAGCTAATGAAGGGTTTCCGCTATTGGTATCTCTATGAAGTGGGGCTGGTCGTGGCGATTATTCTCTTTGCCGGCCTCCTGAACGTTGATAACTTGATTGCTACCAAATATGTGCCGACGGTCAATGATGAGACTGACTATGTCTATATTTCTCGCTTGTCGGCTGATGGGGTGGTAGGTTGGGTGGATGCCTACCAACATGCGTTTGAGGTCAACAATGAGTATTTTGGACACGAGGGTGAATTGGATGATACCCAGGCTCGTGAAATCACTTACGCGTACTTCACGATTAAGAATTTGCAGTGGAAGTACTACGACTTAATTCAAAAGTATGGCGATAAGGATGACCGGTACATGGCGGGTATTCAGGCTGATTTGGGAGTGACTCCGCTGCGGAGCAAGAATATTGGTGAAATGGTTGCTTTTGATGCCCTGAAAGACCAATTGACGTACACTGAGGTCTATTTAACATCGGTCCAACTCACAGAGCTTTATTCCAAGTTATCTCAACGTCAACAAAATACCATGTACGATCGGTCGCTCAATTCTCCGCTGGTTGATTAGTCTTTCCTAAAAAAAGTTCCTTGTAACAAAAAACCACCCCTTAAGGATGGTATTTTGCCTAACTAAAGTTGGTCTTTAGCCTGGCCTTGACTAAAAATAGTATACAACTTTAGTTTGAAAAAACAAGTTGAAAATTTGTGTGGAGGTGACGGGAATCGAACCCGCTAGCCGGGGCTGTCAAGGCCAGGCGTAGGACCAACCCACCCCCACTGATCTCGAGTTTAACAAGATAAAGTGGCAAGAAGGTGGCAAAACGGGAGGAAATTAAGTATTATCTTTCCTGGTTAAAACCAATTAAAAAGACGAGTAGTAGTAACCCCGTTTGTTGAGTCAATAAGTAATGGTCTAAAACCATAATTGGTACTGCACTAAAAAGTAAAAATCTAGAAGTACGTAAAGGTAATTGGAGAGAGTTTCTTTTTCTGATAATTAAAATGCAGACACCAATCAATAAAAAAGCACCCGCTATGCCGGTTTCTGCGATCCATAAAAAGAAAATGTTGTGAACTGGTTGTATAAAGCGGACAATTTCACGAGTAGCAGTATACTCCTCTACCTTAGCTGTGAAATTATTTAAACCAATTCCAAACAAAGGATTATCAATGTACATGTTAACGGCCGCTTCTTGCAGATAGGCACGACGGACCATACTGGGCGAATCGGAATACACAACAGCCAGATGTTTGATAGCGAGAGGAGTGAAAAAGGCGATCAGAAAAAAAATATATCGCATTGGATAAAGAAGGTTGACATACTTATATAATATCCAGAAAATCATTCCCAAAATCAGTGTCAGCCAAGCTGAAAAAGAAAAGGTTAACAGTAGACCTATTAACGAAAAGCTAGCGACTACGAGCATTTTTGGTTTTTTAAGAGTCTTAAGCAAGATGAGGAAATAAATGGCTAAAGTGCCCCCTAAAATATTGGGGTGAGCCGTGGTGCCATACGGTAATACTTTTTCTATGCCACCGATCGTTAATCGAGCTAATCCAATAGGGTTGCTCAGATTTGGTTCACCTAAGAACCAGTAACCAAATAAAGCTGAGTGAGAAATGTACTGATAAATGGCAAGGAAAGACTGGAAAATCAGTGTGACTACAATACTCAACAGAACCGGACGTTTTGTAAGTAATTGTCGGTGATGAACTAAGAAGAATCCTAGGGCGATCATCTCGATCAATTTGAGAAGGTACCATATGGCAGCTAAGGGATATGGAGCAAAAAACTGACGAATGATAAGGAGGACTCCCAAGCCAATTACTCCCCACGTCGTACTATCAAGTTGTGCCATGGCGAGGGGTTTTTTTTTAGCCATCAACGTTTTATATCCCCACGTCAAAAGCAACAAGATAATGGGAATATCCGATAGATAAAGCTTAGGAATCAGATAATCAACGAAAATACCATTGACGTAAGCACTAGACTCAAAGAATTTCAAAAATAAATTACTCGGCACTAGGAAAATAATAAGGCAGAGTAAAAAAGTATAGACTTTGGTGTAGTTCATAACTCACCTACGAGTTGGGCATGATGAACGTCTTTGACTTTTTCGATAACCTTGGTGCGGATCGGTCTGACGCTATCTGCTGACAAGTTGGCGGTGATGTCTAAATATTCGACGGTGAACGTAAAATTCTGTTGGTAAACGTCTTTGAGCTCCACTGAGTAAATTAGACGGTCGGCAGTTTTAATGGTAGCCATCACTTCCCCTACTAACGTTTTTTCAGGCAAGGTGAACGTTAAGTCTTCAATGACAGGAGTGGTTTTAGGAATTGGTTGATATTCAGGATGCGAATGAACAACTTGCAGTAGCTTACCAATACCTAAAGTGATGTTCGTTCGACCGTTAGAAAGTACGGCCATGGTGCCTAATTCGACAGTGCCACTTTTGATGAGGGCAGATTGAGTGATTAAAGAACCAGGTAAGTCAGGATGATTCTCTGTGATAGTGATTTCTTTCATAAACAATCTGTCAAGCAATGCTTCAAAGTCACCTTTCACTTGTCGATATGGTTTATTAGACAGCATGCTGAGTAACATAATTTCGGCTGGCAAACCCTTTTCTTGAGGATAATAGACGTTAGCAATTTCAAAAACCGATAAATCACTTTCATTCGGATTCTGATCTAAAACCTCGTTCAGGGAGGAAACCAAAGAACGGCGTAAATACACTTTATCGTCAGTCAGCGGGTTTTGAAGTTTTAAATGTTCCTCTAGTGGATATCCCGATTGTGTGGCCAATTCTTGACTGACCATAGAATAGGTGAAAACCTCTTGCCAGCCGATGTCAGCCAGGAAGTGCTTAATCTTATTTTCTAAATGAAAGTTAACGCCTGCTTGTTTAATTAAGGGAATGGCGGTGTCCATGATTTTACTGGGCAAGTTATGGTAGCCATAAATACGAGCAATCTCTTCAATGATATCGGCGGGAATTTCTAAATCAGGACGAAAAGTAGGTGGAGTGACGAGTAACTTTTTGTCTTCCACAACTGCTTGGCATTCAAGTTTTTCTAGAAGTGATTGTAATTTCTCTGTCGGAATAGTTAATCCTAGGTAATCACTGATAGTGTCTAACTCAACGGTGATTGTTTCAGGATGACGTTTACCTGGATATTCATCGTAAAGAGGACTGGCGATTTCTGCTCCACACAGTTCTCGATACAGTTCTACTCCCTTGAGCATAACTTCTTCGGCTAGTTCGGGATCGACGTTCTTTTCGTTAAGTTGAGCTGCTACCGTTCGAATGGCGTGGGTCATGGAGGCAAAACGAACTTTTTGAGCATCGATTGATTCGATCCACAGCAGCACGTTTTTGGTCTGGTCATTGATGGAAGTATTGGCAGTTCCTTTAATACCAGGTAGGTCGATAATCTCACCCTTGGCATTTTCAAAAACAATTTCGCCACCGACAGTTTTATACTCTAGGCCGTCCAAAGTGGTGAATTTTTTACCGGCTTTGGCTTCTTTAACGATAATTCCGCCACCCAGCTCCATCACTTTGTCATAGTCAAAGGCATGGCATGGGTGACCCAGCTCATGGGTAATATAGTTGGTGATATCAATCACACTGTCGTGGACGTTCTGGTCGACCTGACGTAATCGAGTAGCCATCCACTCTGGAGTGGGCGTGCGTTGGACGTCTTTGAGAATGACGCACATGACGCGTGGGCAGAGCTGAGGGTCGTTGACGATTTTTGGCAGTGGCAAAGAGTCAGTCGGTTTTGCTCTTAGAACCTCATCGTTGGTCTTAAGCGGTTTTAATTTGGCGGGGATTTTAAACTGGTCGAGAATGACAGCGGCTTCGCGGGCAATGCCACGGACGGACATGCTATCCACCCGGTTGGTGGTAACTTCGATGTCGTAGACGCTGTCCCCTTCTCGCTCATAAATGCGTTCCACGGAAGGCCCGCATAAGGATAATTTTTCTTGGATTTCTTTAGGCGTGGCTTTCGTGTCTAAATGTTCAAGTAGCCATTGGTGAGGGATGAGAATATTCATAGTTAATAGTCCTTAGAATTGTTGTAAGAATCGTAAGTCTCCTGAATATAACAATCGAATATCGTCGATATTGAGACCTTCTTTTAAGGTATAGGTGCGCTCAATCCCCCAGCCAAAAGCAAAGCCTGTGTATTCTTCGGGATCGATGCCACCTGCTTTTACGACGTTGGGGTGAACCATGCCTGCCCCACCAACTTCGTGCCAGCCAGATTTGCAGAATTTGCACTTCTCTACTTCACCAGTTTCTTTGTTTTTTCGTTGACCCGTGCCGTGACAAATATGACAACTAAAGTCGACTTCAAAAGAAGGTTCGGTAAATTGAAAATGGAACGGTCGAATTCGGCTTTTTGTGCCGGGACCATAAAACTCTTCGGCAAAGTAATCTAAGGTCCCTTTTAAATGTTGAATAGTAATGCCCTTATCGACGACTAACCCTTCGAACTGGTGGAACATTTGGGTGTGAGTGGCATCTTGCTGACGGCGATAGGTGCGGGCAATGTTAATCATCCGTATGGGAGGCTTACCTAGGCGCTCCATCTCCCTGACTTGGCCGTTGGAGGTGTGAGGCGTCAACACAATCTTGCCGCTGATTTTTTCGGGGTGGCGTCGACGAGGATCATTGGCATTGTAGGCCACAGATTGATCGGTAGTGTCAGGTACGTCGACAAAGAAAGTTTCCCACTCATCGCGGGCTGGGTGATTGGGTGGCATATTTAAAGACTCAAAGGCGTACCAGTCCCACTCAACTTCAGGATAGCGGACGCGGGTAAAACCGATGCGTTCAAAAATGCGAGTGATTTCCTCCATGGCTTGGGAGATGGGGTGCATGTGACCGACCATGGGTTTAATGCCGGGAATGGTGAGGTCGACCCAGGGTAGTGCTGTTTTTGTACTACCCTCAGAAGCAAGGATGGACTCTAAATGCGTTTTAAGTTCGTTGAGTAGTTGGCCGGCTTCTTTTCGATCAGCGGAATCAACTTCTTTGATTAGTTTAGCTAGATCGTTAAATAGACCCTTTTTACCTAAATAACGAACAGTTAGATCAGGAATTGAACTGTCTAAGTCATTTTGAAGTTGAGATCTGATGGCTTTAATTTTTGTTTTTAAGTCATTAATTGTCATAAAGCTTTCAGTATTGCTTGATTGTATCAAAAAACCCCGCCTGAGCGGGGTTCTATTTCTGATGTAATTTTGGTCTTACTGACCTTACTTAGTCAGCCCCGCTGCTTTGACCACGCTTTTAAACGACTCAAAATCAGTGGCAGCTAAGTGAGACAGCATTTTTCGGTTTAAGGAAATGTTGGTATCTTTAAGAGCTTTCATAAAACGAGAGTATTGTAAGTTCTCGTCAACCTGCTTCAAACCAGCAGAAATCCGGGTAATCCATAACCGGCGGAAGTCACGTTTGCGCAACTTGCGACCGATGTAGGCGTATTTACCTGCATGAAGCAAGGCTTCATGGGCGCGTTTATATAGACGACGGTTGGTACCGCTGAAACCCTTGTTGTGGTCTAAGACTTCTTTGTGGCGGCGTCGACGGGTGACACCTGTTTTAGTTCTTGGCATACGATAATTTCAAATTTTTAATTTCTAAATTAAGCTAGCCCAAGCATTTGCTTGATTTTCTTGGCCCATTTGCCTTTTACCTCAGTTGGGATGCGGTAGCTGCGAATGGCTTTTTTACTTTTCTTACGTCGTAAATGTCTCATGTTCTGAGTCCGACGTAACACTTTCCCGGTGCCAGTAAT
>DASVCZ010000043.1:0-10475 GCA_036381335.1 Patescibacteria group bacterium
ACAGGCGGCAAGCTAACAGAAACTACTGATCCGCTGATGGCAGTAATTGAAGCTGATGTGGTGTATACCGATACCTGGGTCAGCATGGGGGATGAAGCAGAAAAGGCAGAGAGATTGAAAGTGTTTATGCCATATCAAGTAACTACAGAACTAATGTCATACGCTAAGCAAGATGCCATTTTTATGCACGATATGCCTGCCTATCGGGGGAATGAAGTAACGGCAGTGGTTATTGACGGGCCGGCCTCCGTCATTTTTCAACAAGCGGAAAATAGATTGCACGCACAAAAAGCGTTATTAGTTACTCTTTTGGGAATTCCATATGAAAAATAAACTCTGGGGCCACTCGTTTCAAATGCTCCCGTCTAAAGCCATGATGAAATTCACCACCGGCCGGGACGTGCAAGGAGTAGAAGCTTGTGACATCAAACTTCTTCCATATGATATTTGGCTCAATCAAGCCCATGTTTTAATGCTAGTTAAGCAAAAAATTATTAAAAAGAGGGATGCCAAATTTTTATTTCAGGCTCTGAATGAAATCGAAAGCGCAGTTGCAGTAGGAGAGTTGAAACTGGATCCGATGTTAGAAGATGTTCACACAAATATTGAAACTTGGGTTACCGCCAAGCATGGTGTGGAAATTGCCGGCAAGTTGCACACAGCTCGATCGCGAAATGACCAGGTGGCAACGGACACTAGACTCTATTTGCGAGACGTGGCACTAGGATATACCTCCGAGGTGATGGCTTTAATAAATATCCTTTTAGAGAACAGTCACAAGTATAGTCAGTTTTTATGTCCCGGTTTTACTCATCATCAGCATGCCATGGTCACCACCTTTGGTCACATTTTACTTGCCTTTGCCACTATGCTACTTAGAGATGTGGAACGGTTTCAGCACTGGATGTTGCTCCACAATCAAAATCCTTTAGGTAGCGTTGCCTCCTACGGGACTCAATTAGCTATTGATCGGGAATATACCAGCCAACTTTTAGCATTTGACGGTCCCACCCTCAACTCTATCGATCCAATTATGAGCAGGTGGGAAGCAGAAGCAGATCTGACTTTTGCCTTTCAAATGGTCATGAATCATTTATCGTCGTTAGCTCAAACATTAATTATTTTTTCGATGCCAGAGTTTGGATTTATTACGTTGACCGATGAGTTCTCGACGGGTAGTTCCATCATGCCTCAAAAAAAGAACCCCGATCCTTTGGAAGTGATGAAGGGAAAAACGAGCGTGGTCACCGGTACTTTAACAAGTTTACTAGGCATAGGCAAAGCCAACTTTATTGGGTACAACCGGGATACTCAGTGGACGAAGTATCAAGTGATGGATGTGGTGGATGAGTGCTGGCCGGCACCTAAAGTCATGCAGGGCGTTATTCAAACCATGACGGTTGACCAAAAGAAGATAGCAGAGCAGTGTCATCAGCATTTTATTGGCGCCACTAGTTTATTGGAATCATTTAGCCAGGAGTATCACGTTCCATTCAGGCTAGCTAAGATTGTTACTGAAAAAGCGATTGCCTATTCTGAAAATAAGCAGACGATAATGAGTGCAGCGTTTAACAAAGCCTTAAAAGAAGCCGGTTTAGGTTTTTTGGTATCTCAGAAGAAAATAGAACAGTGGCAAAATCCTCTTTTAATTATGAAGAAGACGAAAGTGGAGGGAGGCCCGGGGCTAGAAAGTCAGCAGCAGGCGCGAAAGAAAATGTCTCAAAAGATGGCTACAATATCAAATTGGTTAGAAGCACAAAAAGTCAAAAAATACCAAGCACTACTAATGGTAAAATCAGAAGGAGCAAAGTTACTTTAAAAATAAGGAAATTATGAATGTTCAAGATGAAATAAAGCATCTTATTACAAAAGCAGTTCTGACTTTGAATTTAGCTATATCTGAAGAGATTCATTTAGAACACCCGGCTAACGCCGATCACGGTGACTATTCGACTAATGTGGCTATGAAGTTGTTTCGAGAGCAAGAAAAGTATAAAAACCTTGGAGAGTTGGCGCAAGCAATTGCCGATGCCATTAACTCCGCTCTTGAATCATCTTCTGCCGTTAACAAAGTCGAAGTCGCTGGTCCTGGGTTTATCAACTTTTACCTCAGTGACACATGGCTAATAGAAGACATGAACTCTAAGACTAATGGAGAAATGAGTATCCAAAAAGTGCAAGGCAAAAAAGCTGTCATCGAATACATGCAGCCTAATACCAATAAACCGTTGCACGTTGGCCATTTAAGAAATGCGATTTTGGGGTGGAGCTTAATTCAATTATTGGAAGCTCAGGGTTGGCAAGTACACAAAGCCACTATCAACAACGATCGGGGGCTTCACATCATCAAGTCCATGTGGGGATATTTGACTCAAGGAAGACGTCAATCAGGTGAAACTAAGGCTTGGAGATCTTTAATTGAGGAGTGGGTTCAAAACTCTGATCAGTGGGTGAAGCCTTCCGACATGGAAGATGAGCGTTTGAACAAACCAGACCACTTTGCGGGACATTGGTATGTGCAAGCTGATAAAGAAGCAGAAAACGAAAAGGTGATTCAAGAATGGAAAGAAATGTTGATAGCGTGGGAAAGTAAAACGGATGAATATCATCAGTCAGTGCGAAAGTTGTGGCAACAACTCAACCACTGGTTTTATGAAGGTTACCAGGAATCAGCAGAGTTGATTGGTTTTACATTTGACCCTGAATATGTCAAATATGAGTCTGATATTTATGAAGCAGGTCGACACATTATTTTAGACGCTGAAAAAAAAGGCGTATTTATTCGGTTAGATTCGGGTGCAGTTCAAGCCAAATTGGCTGAGTACAACTTGCCCGATAAAATACTACTCCGGTCGGATGGGACAGGTATTTACATGACCTTCGATATTGAGTTAACCCGTCAAAGATCTCAACTTGATGCCGATCTATTAGTGTGGGTGGTAGGTAACGATCAAGCGCTTTATTTCCAACAATTATTTGCCATTGGCGAGATGTTGGGGTACGGCAAACGTGAAGACTTTAAACACTTTGCCTATGGTATGGTGCGGTTACCTGAAGGAAAGATGAGTTCACGAAAAGGGAGAGTTGTCTTTGCCGATGATATTTTAGAAATGGCGATGACTAAAGCCAAACAAATAATGGCAGAGACGGGCTCTCAAGAACGCTTAACAGAATCAGAGTATGAAGAGGTAGCAAAAGAAGTCGGAGTAGGGGCGGTTAAATGGACGATGTTAGGACAAGATCCGTTGTCAGAATTAACATTTGACGTTGATACCAGCGTCAGCTTTAAAGGATATGCAGCTCCCTTTGTCCAATACACCCACGCCCGTTGCCGATCGATTCTAAGTAAGGTCGGTAAGGAAGTGGGAGAGTCGACTACGGTTCAAGCATTAGCGCCAGATGAAAAAACGGTATTGCGCCTGATGTACCAATTCCCAGAAGTGGTTCAAAAAGCTGCCGAGGAATTTGCACCGCATCACGTAGCAGTTTACTTATTTGAATTAGCTCAAGCCTACAATGCCTTTTACACTAACTGTCCGGTGCTCAGTGCCGATAATGAAGCCACTAAGGCATTCCGGCTGCAACTAACAGCCGCCACGGCCAACGTCTTAAAAGAGGGATTGCGCTTACTAGGCATCCAAGCGCCGGAGAAAATGTGAGAAATTTTTAATTTCTAATTTTTAAACTACTATTCGGAGTACTGCTTCATCATCTCTTCGTAGGCTTGCTGTTGCTCAGCTGTCATCTCACCACCTTCAGGCGCCATCTTGGCCGCCGCTTCCATCATGGCACTCATGTCTTGAAATTGAATGTGGGAAGGAGGCACAAATTGGCTGTCGAGAACGTCGGTGGGGTCACAATCAATCGTATACCCACTGTCTTCGTATTCCTTAATCGACTCTTCATCACTGAAATCAGGAGTATCACCCAGGTACTCCTCATACTCAGCCTCCTGAGCTTTCATTTCTTCTTCGGTAGGCATCTTCATCTTCACACCTTGGGCGGGTTCATCAGTCCAAGTGTAGACGAACTCACCGTCGTTGATCATGTGGCTGGTTTGAGTCTGACCATCAATGGTGGCAGTGTTGCTCATCCGCATTTTCTCACCTTTAATGTAATACTCACCGGTATCACCGGTTTGGGAGTTGGTGACTGAACACTTTAATGACTGACCAGACTCCATAGCTGCCATCATTTCTTTAGCTTCTGATTCTTGTTGGCGGGCGGCTTGTTCCTCGGGAGATTTGCTCAATCCAGGAATGCAAGCACTCAAGGCAAAGCTAGAAACGATGAGTGAAGTAACGAGGAGAGTATTTTTGGCGGTCATAGTTCCTTTCAGTAAGTTGTATCAGTATAGCAAAAGGTGAGTATAATGTCTCTTCATGAATTCTCCTAAAATTGATCTCAATCCCCAGTTTCAGCAGGCGATAACAGTGCTGGAGCAATCAAGTAATCACGCGTTTATCACGGGCCGGGCGGGGACGGGTAAATCAACCTTGCTGGATTTTTTTCGTACACGAACGGACAAAAATACGGCGGTCTTGGCACCCACAGGGGTGGCAGCTTTGAATGTGGAAGGGGAGACGATTCATTCTTTCTTTCGGTTTAAGCCAGGTTTGACAGTCGATGAAGCCAAGCAAGAAGCCCAACGAGTCAAGCAGCGGCGAGAATTGTACCGAGCGCTAGAACTCCTAATCATTGATGAAATTTCCATGGTCCGGGCGGACTTGTTGGATTGCATGAACGTCTTTTTGCAAGCCGTGCGCCATAGTCACTTGCCTTTTGGCGGCGTGCGGTTAATTTGTTTTGGAGATTTGCACCAGTTGCCGCCGGTGATGAGGCGGGAAGAGCAAGCCACCTTATCACAGGTCTATGACTCGCCTTATTTTTTTGGATCACATGCCTTTGCCGAACTGAATAATCAGTTGTTTAATCAATTGGATTTTATTGAATTAGAAACAGTCTATCGCCAAAAAGACGCTCACTTTATTGAGTTGCTCAACGCTATTCGCGATAAACAATTGACGGATGAAATTCTGGCCCGTTTAAATGAACGAGTGATTGTTGATAATGTACTGGAATCGCTGGCAGATACGACGATTGTGTTAACGGCCACCAACGCGCAAGCCGACGCTATCAACAGCTATAAGCTCAACCAATTAAGTGGCGAGTCTAGTCTCTTTGAAGGGGACGCCAACGGGGCTTTTGAGCGGTCAAGTTATCCCACCGACGAAGAGGTACTGATTAAAAGTGGTGCCCGGGTGATGATGGTTAATAACGATCGTAACAAGCAGTGGGTCAATGGTTCAGTCGGTACGGTGATGGAAGTTATTCGGCATGAAACCAAGGCGCAGATGAAGGGTTTAATGGTCATGTTGGACGATGGTGGATTGGTCGACGTTTGGCCTCACACCTGGGAGATGAGTCGCTCCTACTTTGACCCGGCTACCCAGGCTATTCAACGCGAAGTTGTAGGCAGTTATACGCAAATTCCAGTGCGCTTAGCCTGGGCGGTGACGATTCATAAGAGCCAAGGCAAGACGTTTGATAAAGTAGTAGTTGATCTGGGGCGAGGGGCCTTTGCAGCTGGTCAGACCTACGTGGCGCTGAGTCGCTGCCGGACGTTGGAAGGTCTCCAACTAGCACAACCTTTGCGTGCGCGAGACGTCCAACTCGACTCCACCATCGTCACTTTTTTACAAGCACTGCGAAAGGTGTAGAATAAAAGATATGAAAAAACTTCGTCGTCCCAAAAAAGGCAGAATGGTGGCTGGGGTAGCGCTGGCGTTTGCCAACTACTTTAGTCTTGATGTGGTGCTGGTTCGTTTAATCTGGGTGTTTCTCTTTATTCCCGGTGGGTTGCCAGGGTTAATTCCGTATCTGATCTGCTGGATTGTGATTCCGGAGGAGGAGTAAAGTTTCTAATAGGTGGGAGTGGCAGTTCCTTGATGAGGGCTGGGTGCTTGCTGAGGCATAACATCGTTTTCCATCGGGGTTGGTTCGGTTGTGGTAGGAGAGATATTTACAGGGTGGGGCTTAGGATTCTCCGAGGCTGTTTCTCCCACGATGCCCAAGAACGCGATTAGAAGCATAGATCCTAGTGTGACAATGACACCTTCTTTTATCTTGGCAAGTCTTCTTGAGGTGAATCTTGGTTCTTCTTCCATTGATTGGAGTATATCACACTGTACCATTCCGGACTCACAAGGTGTCTGTGGTTGGTCTAAGACTTTGGATAGTAGTTCGGGGCCTGGTATTCTCATCGGGGTGAAGTATACCACCATTTCTTCTTCGCCTGATCAACACCACCAGCGCCAACAACGACGGCGCGTACATCAATAATCCCCACGAGAGAAGATTTACTTCCTCCTGAGCTATTCCTTGTAAGCCCAAATACTGGCCCACGTTATGCAGTTCCCATGGTTGGTGACCTAAAAAATGAAGGAAGTACTCGTGGATGAGTTTAGGCAGCAATATACTAATTAAAATCAGAAAGGCAATTCTTTTCGAAGTCAGTAATAGTGGTTGTTTGGTAAAGTGGAGAAAGGCGTGGTAGAAAAAGAAAAAGTTTTCAAAAAGATTGGGGAAGAAAAACAGTGCTGGGCGCCAATCAAAGGTAAAGAAGAGACCCAGGCCGACTAAGCGATAAATGAAGAGCGATTGGACAATTTTGCGAGCGGTGTGGTCTCGCCATTTGAAGGTGACGAAGAAGGCGATCAAGCCGTAATAGAGATCGAGGGATTTATCCCAGATTTGATATAAGTGGTAATCAGTTGAATGTTCAAAGGGAAAGAGTTTCCAGTCCAAGCTATCAAGAAAAGCGGAGAGGAGGATACCGACGAGCGGCCAGCGAAGGATGAGCAAGGGGATGAGGAGGCGGAGGAGGGTTAACAGGTAAATAGGGTCCATAAGATAAAAAAGCATATTTTATTGGTTACTTGAAAAGAAGAGTGTAGGAAGTGAGTGAGAAATTAATTCTGGTACAATACCAGGTATGAACTACTCCATTCGGCAGATCACGTTGGATGAGTTAAAAATCCCCATTGAATGGGCAGCCAAAGAAGGCTGGAACCCTGGTCTTTACGATGCTGAAAGTTTCTATGCAACTGACCCTCAAGGTTTCCTAATGGGTTTTCTAGATGATGAACCTATTTCTTCAATCTCAGCAGTTTCTTACGACCCCAACTTTGCTTTCATAGGTTTTTATATCGTCAAACCTGAATACCGGGGTAAAGGCTATGGTTATGCCTTATGGCAGGCAGCAATGAAATATCTTGCTACTCAGAATATTGGTTTAGATGGAGTGGTGGCGCAACAGGATAATTATAAAAAGTCTGGTTTTAAATTAGCATATGGCAATATTAGATATGAGGGCATAGGAACTGAAGATAAAGGAGAGTGGTCGGACATAGTAAATCTGAATGAAGTCCCTTTTGAAAAATTACTTGCATATGATAAATCCATATTTCCAACTGAGAGAGAAGCATTTTTAAAATTATGGATCAAGCAACCAGAGAGCCTAGCAGTTGGGCTGATGAAAGATGATGAATTGCAAGGTTATGGCATGGTTCGCAAATGTGGAACAGGGTACAAAGTGGGCCCATTATTTGCCAATAATGAAGAAGTTGCTGATAAACTTTTTCGACGAATGAGAGCATTTGTAGGAAAAGGTACTGCAATTTTTTTTGATGTTCCTGAAGTTAATAAAAAAGCTGTCAAATTAGCTGAAAAATATAATATGAAGCCCATGTTTCAGACTGCCAGAATGTACACTAAAGATGCTCCTAACGTTCCCCTTGAAAAAATATTCGGGGTGACGACTTTTGAGTTGGGATAAGTTACTTCTCACCAATTTTCCGAAAAAGCGAAATTTGACGGCTAACATAGCCTAACGAAGTATAAAAAGCTAAAGCGTCGTCATTAAATGTCGATGAGGCAAGTTTGATGTGTGATAAACCCTTAGAAGAGAAGTACTCTTCAGCTTTTTGCATCAGAGCTTTACCTACTCCTTGATGACGATTTGCTTCTTTAACGTAGAGCTCGATCACTGTTCCAAATTTCTTTATCTCAGTATCAAAATATTCTTCAGTATCTTCTTCAAAAGTGGTGAATCCAATTATGTCTTCTCCCTCTTTAGCAATTAAAATGTGAGGATCATCATTTTCAATAGCATTTATTAGGTAAGACGAGAATTGCTTCTCTAGTTCAGGGGAGTTATGAGTGTAATATTCCTGATCGAGATTAAAGTGATAGTCGTATTGTTCTTTCCAAAGTTGAAGTAAAGCTGGTATATCGTGGCGGGAAGGCTTGGTTATTTGCACTTAGCAATTATACCAGTCTTCTTCATAATATCCCTTTTTTCACCTTCCTTCTGCACCTTTTTGATATAGAATTGATTAGTATGAATACTTATGCGTTCATTGATAGCCAAAATCTTAATTTAGGTACAAGTAAAGACATTTTTAGAGGTAAGAGGAAAGTATATTCTGGTTGGAAACTTGACTTTAAAAGATTCCAAACATACCTAAAAGATAAGTTCCATGTTCAAAAAGCCTTTTTGTTTATTGGATATATGAAAGCAAATGAACCACTTTACACGAGTCTTTCTTCTTATGGTTATAACTTAATTTTTAAACAAACAGTCAAAGACGGTCATGGCAAGCTTAAAGGTAATGTAGATGCAGAATTAGTGTTACACGCTGCAGCAGTTGAATACGACAACTATGATAAAGCTGTAATCGTGTCGGGAGACGGGGATTTTTATTGTTTACATGAATTTCTTGAAAAAAAACGCAAACTATCGAAGATCATCATTCCTAATAGAAAGTCAGAATCGTCACTGCTGAAGAAATTTCAAGCATACAAAGTTTTCTTGGTTAGAGAGAGGGAGAAGCTTAAGAAGCAATAAAAATGGGAGACGTAGCGACATGACACGTAGTCAAGCGGTCGTTTCTCCCTGGTGATTAATGTTATTATATCGTATAACTACGTATTTGTCATCAGTAAAAGAAAGAAGAAGATGTCTTTAAGTGTCGGCATCGTCGGCCTGCCTAACGTAGGTAAATCCACCCTTTTTAACGCCTTGCTTAAACAGCAAGCTGCTTTGGCGGCAAACTATCCTTTTGCAACCATTGAACCGAACGTCGGCATCGTGCCAGTGCCGGATCCTCGATTGGAAAAATTGGCTGAAGTGGTCAAGACCACGACCATCAAACCCGCTACCGTCGAGTTCCTCGATATCGCCGGCTTGGTTAAGGGTGCCAGTGAAGGCGAAGGCTTAGGCAATAAATTTTTAGCCAACATTCGTGAAACTGATTTAATTGCCCACGTGGTTCGTGACTTTAGCGATCAAAATGTCTTGCGTGAGGGCAGTGTGGATGCCAAAACCGACTTGGAAACCATTCAAATGGAGTTGTTGTTAGCAGATTTATCGACCCTCGAGAAGCAGAAAGAGCCCAAGGCCAGTAAAGATAAGGCTGAACTGGAAAAGTGGGCGGTTGTTCAACGATTGCAAACAGCAGCGGCCCAAGGTCGCCAGTTACGGGAAGTCCTGCATGATGAGTCTGACCGCCTGATTGCCAAAGAACTTAATCTATTGACCACTAAGCCAGTGTTGTACGTCATCAACGTCGACGAAGATCAAGTGGGTGACAGCGACAGCTTGATAGCTAAGTACGCCCAGCTGTTCAATACTCAACCAGATACGATCGTCATTATTTCCGCCAAGATTGAAAGTGAACTCAGTAGTTTGTCCGACGAGGACCAAAAAGCCTACTTGAAAGACCTTGGTCTTGAGCAAAGTGGCTTAGAGCGCTTAATCGCCAAAGCCTATAAAACCCTGGGCCTTCAAAGTTTCCTGACTGCCGGCGAAAAAGAAGTCAAAGCCTGGACCATCAAGCAAGGCACTACCGCCCCGCAAGCGGCCGGCGTCATTCATACTGACTTCGAAAAACACTTCATTAAAGCTATAGTGGCTTCGTACGATGACTTTATTGCCCATAACGGCTGGAAGCCCCTCCGCGAGCTGGGTAAAGTTCGCCAAGAGGGCCGCGATTACGTCATGCGCGAAGGCGACGTGGTCGAGTTTATGATTGGAAAGTAAATATTTTAGAAAGGAAAAAATGACCTCACCAGAAAATCCAGACCGGGAACCCTCTGAACTATCGGAAGAAGATAAACTAAATCTTTATGACTTCGTCAATCAAGGCGTAGCCCACATCTTGGCGGAACAAATTTTAGAAGAAAGCCCTGATATTGGAGTAGACGATTTACTTGCTCGAGTAAAAGAACGATATGCTCACTTCGATTTAGGCCAACCAACTGCAACTGATCTTCAATCTGCCCGTGATTATTACGTTGTTTTCCAAGCTGCTAAGGGTCTTAAGCCCTAATTATGCTATAATACCCATCTCGCTCTGGTGTCCCACGTAGGGCCCACCATCCAATTAATCTCTGGGCGAGGAGAATCCCGACTA
>DASVCZ010000044.1:0-21146 GCA_036381335.1 Patescibacteria group bacterium
AGGAAATCTAATTCTACCATAATTTTCCGAATAGTTTTTTTGAAGCAAGGAAGATAAAATCCTTCTATCATGTCCCAAGAGCATTCATTTGATTTCTCCCCTACTCCTTTTCAAGTCGAGAAAATTTCTCCAGTTGTAGAGGAGGTACTCAAGTTAGAATTACAAGGGGTTACCATTAATACGGTTGATCCCAAATCTTTTATATCTGCCTTGACCAAGCTTTTCCAAGAAGGAAAAATCAACCAATTCATGGAAACATATGGCCATAGTTTTATTGTCTGCTATGGAGGAATTTACAGATCAAGAAAAATGGCGAATTTTTTTGAAGAGATTGATATTGATTTAGTCGACTCACAAGTTGCTCGAGGCTTTGACGTTTTTACTTTGTCTGATTTGATTGCTAAGGCCACAGTTGAGAACCACAAAATCAATTTGGAAGGTTTTGCACACTTATTAGGGACCCTATTCGTACTTATTAGCTCAAAACACGATGCCAGTCAGATAGAAGGCGTAGCTGCATTAATTAGTGCGTTGGTTAAACTACAAAGAAAAAATCCTGATAGCCAAATCCAGCTTCAAATAATAATTATCGATGCTACTGAAAAAGAACTTTTAAGTTTACTACAAGACGCACTGGCTCAAATCTGAAAAAAGTCCCTTGCCTTACGACAAGGGACTCTGTACCACACGTTCCAATGCGATATCAGCTTAAACAGCCTTAGCTTTCGCCTTTACCTGTAACTTTCTCGGCTTACTGGCTTCAGCCTTCTTAAAGGTAACGGTTACTACACCTTCATCCACTTCAGCGTCGGGTTCAGTGTTAAAGTCAATCATGCCTGGCACCGCTACTTTATAAGAGTAACTCCAACTGGATTTACTGTAGTGCTTTTTATTTTTATCTTCAGTCTCTTCTTGCTTATCAGCACTAATCCAGAGAACTCCTTTTTCAAAGGTAATATCGACCTTATCAGCTGGGATGCCGGCCACATTGGCTTTGACCACTACCTCGTCTTCAGTTTCATAGACATCGAGGTTATTGTTACCAGACATACTGGATAAACCAGCAAAATCATCATCTTCCCAGATGCTTGGCCAGCGATTGAGCATGCTGGACATGGGTGTCCATCGTACTATTGCCATATAGCTCCTTTCTTCCCTGCAAAGGAAAATTAGCAATCTATTACTATCACTGCCAATAATAACTCATTTTAGCAATCATTGTCAATATCTGCTAACTGAAGGTAACTGTTTGACTTTTTGATTCTCTAGTTGAGCTAAAGTCAGATCGCCGACTCGAGTTCGAATTAAACGGATCACATCATACCCCACTCGCCTCATCATCCGCCGAACGATGCGATTTTTTCCCGAATGAATGGTAATTTCCAGCCAGGTGTTACCTTTCTCATGGCGCAGCACTTCTAGCTCGTCGGCTTCGATGAAGCCGTCAACTAACTTGACCCCTTTTCTTAAGTGGTCTAGGGCTTTTGGCGTGGGAATACCTTTAACTAGCACTTGGTATGTTTTAGGAACGTTGTATGAAGGATGAGTCAGCTTGTTAGTCAGCTCTCCATCGTTCGTGAGGAGCATCAGGCCTTCACTCTCGACATCGAGGCGTCCGACCGGATATAGCCGAGTTCTAGTAGCAGATTTGGGCAGCAGATCCAGGACAGTTTTCCGACCCAACTCATCAGAGGTGGTGGAAACGTAACCGACGGGCTTGTAGACCAAATAGTAGACATTTTTGGTAGTCTGAGTATCGCCAGCTGCCAGTGGGCGACCGTTAACGGAAATTTTGTCTTTAGTAGGATCAATCCGTTGGCCAATAACGGCTACTTGACCATTAACAGTGACTTTGCCCTGAGATATCAGCTCTTCTGCTTTGCGCCGAGAAGCCACACCCTGCTGAGCTATGTACGCGTGTAATTTAACGCTCTTAGGATTTACGAGCATAGTAGAAGTGGAACAGGAAAGCTGGCAGGAAGACAGCGATGGAAACTATATTATCAATGAGACCATCTTTAACTCGTTGACGTTGGTTTTCTTGTTCTTCGACCCAGTTTCTATAATCGTTTAGCCAGAGTTCGATGGTTTGTTTTTCTTCTTCAGTTAGCTCTCCTGTGGCTATTAATTCAGTCGCAGTTTCTTCTTGTTCGACTAACATTTCTTTAGCTGGTCTGGGGTAAGGAGCATAGTAGCTATCGCCAAATGGAATGGCTGGTGGTTGCCATTGATATTCAGGAGCGGTTTGGAAGACAAAGTAGCGGAATAAAGTGGTCAAGCCGGCTTGGGCACTAAACAAGACCACGAACAAGCTGATAAAAGACACTACATACAAATAAAGTTTGGCGACGTTGAGGTTTTTGAGCATGACTCCATGATATCATATTGGTTGGTATGAAAACTTGGCAGAAAATTCAGCATCACCAGTCTTTAATCGATCGCTATTTGGTTCGCGAACGCGTGATTGACGATATCCGAGCTTTTTTTAAGCAGCAGGATTTTCATGAGGTGGAAACGCCATTACTGGTGGAGCATCCCGGGACGGAACCTTATCTGGAAGTGTTTGAGACGCAGCTCCAGCTGGCGGATGGGCGGTCTAAAAAAGGCTTTTTAACTACCAGCCCGGAGTATTCGATGAAAAAACTGTTGGTAGCGGGCTTACCCAAGATTTTCCAGATTTGCAAAAGTTTCCGTAATAACGAAGGCCTAGGGGGCATGCATAACCATGAATTTACTATTTTGGAGTGGTACCGAACTGAAGCTGACTATCAAGAGGTGATGAAGGATTGTGAACAGCTGTTAATCCACTTGGTTGGTGGTTCAACATTAACATATCAAGATCGAGAGTACGACCTGACGATTCCTTGGCCTCGGATCTCAGTAGCGGAAGCGTTTGAAAGATGGTGTGGCTTATCGACTGACGAATTTCTGGAAGTGAAAAATTTAAAGCACAAAGCGGAAGAATTAGGGTTATCTGTCAGCGCCGAAGATACTTGGGATAACCTCTACTCTCTTTTGATGGTCCACGTCATTGAACCTGAATTGGCCAAATTTAATCAGCCGATATTTTTATATGATTATCCTCTTTCCCAGGCGGCACTTTCCAAAAGAAAAGTGGATGATCCTCGTTTTGCAGAGCGATTTGAGTGGTATGTGGGCGGTATAGAGTTAGGCAACGCCTTCTCTGAACTAACTGATGCCCAAGAACAAAAACAACGCTTAGTTGAAGAACTCCAGTTGCGAAAGGAATTGGGTAAAAAAGAATATACTCTTGATGAAGATTTCATTACTGCTTTAGAAACCGGTATGCCTGAGGCTGGTGGTATCGCGGTTGGCGTCGATCGATTGATTATGTTGCTAGCTGATGTGCCAAGTGTTAAGGAAACATTACTTTTCCCCACAGAAGACGTCTTTGAGGTATAATACCCCCTATGTCATCTATTAAAGCCGGCTCCATCAGTAAAGGTATGTATCTGCTTTTTCGCAACGAGCCCTGGCAAGTAACGCGGTCAGATTTCTTTCATCCTGGGAAAGGCTCAGCTGTTCAGCGGGTGAAAATGAAAAACGTTAAAACCGGTAACACTCAGGATATTACCTATAAAACCAGTGAATCGGTAGAGATGATTGAAGTTAACTCCAGTGAAATGCAGTTTCTGTACAATGATGGGAGTGAAGTGGTCTTCATGGATCCTCGCAGTTATGACCAGGTGGCAGTGCCTCTGTCCTTAATTGAAGATAAGGTTGGTTTTTTGACACCCGAAGTCAGTTGTTACGTCATTACTTATGAAGACGAAGTTTTGGGCGTTAGTTTACCTGCTAAAGTTAAGCTCAAAGTGGAGTACGCCGAAGATGCAGTAGCTGGTAATCGAGTTAATGCGCCGAAGAAACCTGTCAAAATGGAAACTGGCATTGAAGTCATGGCTCCTCTCTTCGTCAAAACTGGCGATGTCCTTATTATCGATACCGATAATGGACAGTACGTTTCTCGCGGTTGATCTAGTTACGACTATTTTACTTCGGTTTTTATTCGGTATACTGAGGCTATGTTTACCAAGCTTCATGACCGAATTCAGGTGATTGGCATCTTCACTTTTAAAGGCTTTATCCCTAAAAAATTTCAGTGGAAAGATAAGGTCTATCTGATTAATCAGGTGACGTTAGTCTCTGATGTCAAAGATGGAGGCTTGCGGCAGCGGTGGTACAGTGTCGAGGTGAGGGGGAATGTGTACCGGTTGCTTTATAATCGCGACCACGACGAGTGGTGGCTAGAGGAGGTCTATGTTGGATAAACCTACCATTCTTCACATCGATATCAATTCCTACTTTGCGACCATGATGCAGCAAGAAGTTCCGTCGCTGCGAGGCAAGCCGGTAGGAATTGTCAAAGATATCGGACGCAGTTGTGTAATTGCCGCCTCTAAAGAAGCTAAAAAACTGGGAGTAAAAACGGGTTGTCGAGCTAAAGACGCTAAAAAGTTGGCTCCAAATATTATTTTTATTCCGGCTCAATTTGATTTTTGTTTATCAGCCACTAAAAAATTAAAAGCGATTTTTGAGAATATTTCTCCAGATGTCCATATTTATTCTTTGGATGAAGCGTTTGTAGATGTAACTCACTGCCAGCAATATTTGTATCACCAATCCCCACTTCAGTTAGCGAAAGTGATTCAAAAACAGATCAAAGACCAGTTGGGTGAATGGGTAACGTGTAATATTGGCATTAGCCATAATCGTTTATTAGCTAAGATGGGTTCAGAAATTAGCCCTCCTGATACAGTTTTCGAAATTAATGATGATAATAAAGATGCCATTCTAAGTACGGTCGAGTTTAAAGATGTCTGTGGAGTGGGCTATCGCCTACAAGAGAAACTTAAGGTGTTAGGTATCACTCATCCCTATCAACTTCGATTTTATTCCCTGCCAGACTTGGAACCTTACTTTGGTCCTTTCTGGGTCGAAGAGTTACACAGAATTGCCTACGGCGAAGAGCCACATGTGCTGAGGTTATTGGATCGGACGTTAGACCATATGAAGAGCGTCGGTCGCTCAATTACCGGATATCGTGTGCACGACAACGAAGATGAGATTAAACGGATTTTGTTTAACTTAATGGAAGAGGTAACGTACAAAGTTCGGCGAATGGGTTTGGCCGGGCGGTATGTCTGGATTAAGCTGTATGGCTCTGAAGGCCGGCAGCGCTGGCGCGCCCACCGGACTCTGCCCTACTATATCCGCCACACTACCGAGATGTTCCAGATTGCCTATCACGAACTGTATGGAGCTTGGCAACGAGATTTTAAAGTCATTAAATTTGCGGTCCGCTTGGGCATGCTCGAACCCTTAAACGAAACGCCTCAAACGTGGTTTCCGGATTGGCACCGCCAAGAGAAAATCTATCAAGCTATGGACAAGATCAGTGACAAGTACGGGTTGTTTACTCTCCGCTCTGGGCGGTTACTCAATCGAGACATAATTCGACCCGAAGTGACTGGCTTTTTTGGCGACAAGACGTATCAGTTGGGGAGGTAAACAAATTACCTCTTAACAGTAAAGAAAAACATCAACCACTTGGTAGGTTGGCCCTGGAAAACTCTGCCTTCTCTAGTATCAAATTCTGACAGTATAAAGCCATATTTTTCAGCAAGCTCCAAGAATGTTTCTTTTTCCCAGAGTGTGAATTCGCGCTCGACTTTAATGCCATCTAAGTACTGATCTTCACTTACCAGGTGAGTGCCACTCCCGCCTTTAAGACTGATGTACACATTAGCTCCAGGTGCGCTTACATTAGCAATACCTGCTAGAACCTTTTCAATTTGGGAAGTGGGAATGTGAAGTAAAGAGGCTGAGGCCCAAACTGCGTCAAAAGTGTTAGGCTCAAAATATGTATCAAGCTGGGTCATATCTCCAACTATAAAGCTGATATTCTTGGTAGTTTCCTTAAGTTTTTTTGCCTGTTTAATCATCTCAGAAGAATAATCTAAGCCGGTTACTTCATATCCTAACTCTGCGAAAAGATAGGAGTCATGTCCGGGGCCACACCCTAGATCTAATACTTTTTTACCCTTTATTTTTGAAGAGAATTCTTGAATAAGCTGGGCTTGTTTAGGCTCCAAGGAGTGTTTTTTTATGAATTCAGCTACCAGCTGGGGATTTTCATATGACTGTTTAGTCAGGAGTTGGCCGTTGTCTGTCATAGCTGGAATTCTTGTGGCAGCATTACTCGCTCCTGGTTATGGTTGAGGTACTCGATGATCCAGACTATGGCAGGAGTGTTATCGTGAGTATCGGAGAGGATGGCCATTTTCATATAGCTAGATTTTAACAGAAAGAATTGCTTTTAAAGCATATCACTAAGGCTTTTAATGCTGCCTACCGTTGTTGCGCTTAAAATCGAGTTTTTAATTGCCTTGACTACCGCATCTTGAGCAGCCATACCGATCATGTCAGTTAAAGTTATTTCCGGAGTGTCAAATTTTAGCTGTTCGCCATCTTTTGACGAGATTGCAAATACCACATCTCCATCCATGTTGGTGTGAATTGGATGAATGGCGCGAGCATAACCGTCATGAGTGAATTCGGCTACTTTCATAAGTTGGTTTTTGGACATAGCGACGTTGGTGGCAATCACAGTTAACGTTGTGTTGCCAGTTAAATCCATGCTGCCAGTCAGATGAGTAATTTTGTCACCTAAAGTCTCGTGTACTTGATGATAGCCACCAGCCTCAGAGTAGAACTGTTTAGTAATAGGGTTAACTACATCTCCTAGTGCGTTGGTGACGGTGAAGGCGGCTACGATGATGTCATGTGGTAGGTATGAGACTCCGATGCCAAAGCCACCTTTCATGAATTTACCCTTGTACCACTTGCCGACAGTTGCACCCGTGCCAACACCAACATTTCCTTGCTCGGGAAGTTCCTGACTTGCATTTGCAACAGCTTGCTTGCCTTCATCCTCAGAAGGACTTACGTTTTTACCAATGGCAATATCATAAATAACTGCACCAGTTGTCCCAGGAATAAGCCCAGCTCTAGTTTTATTACCAATACCTTGTTTTGTAAGTGATTTCATAACACCTACCGCACTTGATAAGCCAAAAGTGCTTCCACCTGTAAGAACAACCGCATGCGCAATTTTTCCAGCTGCCTTGGGTTCAAATGCTGGAGTATTGAATGTCCCGGTGTTTGAGCCACGAATATCAATGCCGATGTCCGCACCACTTTTGGATATAAAAGCGGTTAAGCCAGTTAAGCTATCTCTATCGGTGTAGTGTCCGATTTTGATACCAAGTCTCTGTAATAAGTCGGCTGGTAGTTCTGATTGTTTGTTCATAACAAAGCCTCCAATTCAGCCATTAACTTTTCGCTCACAGCAATTTCACCCTTTTCAAGGTTTCGTTGGCGTTTGTAATATGACTGCTCTCCTGGAAAGAAAACCTCAGTGAAGCCTTTCGCTTTTGGAGTAGATTTAAGTTCATTGATGGCAGCTTGGACATCGTTTTTGAAGGCATTGATATCTCTAAAGAACCCAGGGTTAATCAAGATATAGAATGATCCCCAGCCACCATCTACAGCACCACCAACTCTTGAGTTACTTAGAGCACCGCCTAGGAGCTCAACCATAAAAGCTAGCCCTGATCCTTTGTGTCCAGCTATGGGTAAGATACCTCCTTCCATAGCTTTAGCAGGATCAACAGTGAGGTTACCTTCAGCATCTATAGCCACGCCTTCTTTGATTGTTCGACCTTCAGTCTTGGCAAGCATTATGTCACCCCAAGTTGTTTGGGAAGAAGCCATATCAAGAACAACTGGTATCTTGTGAGCGGGAATAGAAATTGTAAGGGGATCAGTTCCCCAAATACCTTTGGTTGTTCCGTGAGGTACTAACCCGCCAGGTGAATTATGGAAACCAACAAAGATTAAGTCTTGCTCAGCAGCGCGACGGGCGTAGTCACCTATATACCCTGATGCATACTCTATATCTTTAATAGCCACTGCTAATATGCCAGACTTCTTTGCTTTTTCTATTGTCGTTTCGAGCGATTTATAAAGCGCGTAAAAACCCGGCTTGTGTTTAGCATTGAAGTGAATAGAGCCTGGATGCTCACTAATTACCTCGAGATCTTCATTTGTAACTTTAATGTTTCCTGCTTTTACATTGCGAGCAATTGCTGGTAGTCTGATAAGTCCATGTGTTTTTCTCTCTACGAGTTCAGCTTCAATGAGGTTTTGGGTGATAAGTGCTGACTCTTGTTCTCTAAAGCCCAGCTTCGAAAGGATTTTATTGGAAAGTGACTGAGCGTCACTAAGTAAATGACGCTAACAAATCCAATCAACCAAACAAGCAAATCTCCTGGAGTTACAAAGATAGCTTGCGTATTTAAGCCAAGTAGATAATGGTAAAGTCCTCGAACTAGTTGAAGTAAAATAAATAAGCCCAGACCTTTAGAAAAACCTATCAAGTATGGTTTGAGCTGATTTTTCATCTGTCTTGAATTATACCAAAAACAATAGTTCAAACTACAGAAATTTTAGAAGCAAGAATTTTTAACAGTAAAAATAATGATAAATCAATACTTTTGGGTGGCTGACGGGACTCGAACCCGCGACTTTCTCCTTCACAGGGAGACGCTCTAAACCAACTGAGCTACAGCCACCATTTTTGTTGTCACCTAGTGCGCCCACTAGGAATCGAACCTAGATTATCTGCTTAGAAGGCAGACGTTCTATCCGTTGAACTATAGGCGCCTATTATAGAGCCTCTATTATACGGGGACCAGGTGTGAATGTCTATTAATCTAAGACACTAGTTATTTAGCCACTCTACATACGTGCAGCCAAAAGGCTCTCGTAAATCTCGATTCCAGCCTGCCGTGGAACACTTCTTCATTTTTTTGCCTTTAGCTGTAGTAAACAAGACTAGCTTTTCCCCACACTGAGGGCATTCTTCGTCAAGTTCTTTGGTGGATCCATTCAACCACTCCACGTAGTCACAGCCTGTAGCCACTCCCTGTTCTCTATCCCAGACACTCTTACTGCACTTTTTCATCTTTTTACCCGTACGGGTGGTCTGCAGGACTAGTGGAGCCCCACACTTAGGACATGTTTCATCAAGTGGTTTTGGTTCCGCATTCAGCCATTTAACGTACTCACAACCCTCGGCTTTGCGAGTTTCAGGGTTCCAACTGCCCCGGGAGCAGCGTTGGAGTCTTTTTCCCGAAGGAGTTTCCTCGGGCTCCTTTAACGGTGACTTACAAATAGGACATAGATCTTGAACGTCAGTCATCTTACTCTCTTTCAGTTAAAATATGTAATTTATCTGGCAACATCATGCCAATTTCGGAAGGAAAAGTGGCTTCCCGGGGAGCAACCAAGAACATTAAATGGTTAGTTCTGGTCACAATTTCTTCACCTGTGCTTGGGTCCACATCGTTGGCTACATCCCACCAGCGTTGTTCAAACCACTGCAGTGAAAAAATCCGAGGGGATTTGGCGTACTCAGAATAAGGATCGGAAATCACGATCATATCTTTAGAGATATTAATATCGATCACGACACTGTAATGACCATGGTCACTTTCCGAATCACTGGCAGCTTCTTCCTCGGGTGTGTCATAAAACAATCCCTGCCAGTTAACCGCTACTGGCCAGTGATGGGTGTGAATCAAAGTCTCAAGATCGTGGCGGCAGCCATACTGCTTAAACCAAAATTGCAGATGAGGCGCCAGTTTAGTGACGGCTTGAGCCAGCTCAGTGGGGCGAGTCCCATCTTCAAAGATGTTATGGACTCCAGCGGCTTCGACGATTTGATCTTGGGTCACCGAGACGTTAAGGTTGTAGAGCAGTGACTGCATGACAGCTGGACCACAATGGGAATCAGTCTGTTGGATCCGATTGGGCAAGAAGATGGTAGAGATAGAGTGATTAAGGTTGTTCATTTTGCTTTAATGTTTCGATAAGTCGTTCTCGGACCTTTTTTTGGAGGAGACGCCAATTTAAGAAGTAAAGCTCAGCTTCTTCGGGTGAGTCGGCATCGTACTTCATCCGGCCACGCCAGACAAAGCCAGAGGCTTCTAAGGTGCGATAGGCGTTGGTATTGCCTTGCTCGACAAAGGCGAAGATCTGCACTTCTGGCCGGTCTGGAGAGTCCAAAAGCGTCTTTACCTGGAGGCAGCTTTGGCGAAGGGCACTAGACATCAATCCAGAACCAGATTGGACTCCGTAACGCAAGGGCCTGACCGCAAAACTGACCTCGAGTACATACCGCTCTCCAGTTGCAGGTGCCAAAAAACCTTGTTTTTCCATTCTCTTAACCCTAAACTTCTCTTCTCGCTCTGAGTAGAGATAGACAAAGCCACGGACGTACTCCATCTCTTTTGGGTCTGTGACTCGAGCGTCTAAAACGGCAAACAGAAAAGAAGTATTGGTAGCAGTCCCCGCCCATTCTCGATATTCAGTTTTAGATAACTGACGGGCGTCATCCATAAAACGTTTGACTTGTTTTCCCTTGAGGATTTCCCGCATAGCAGCCAGATCTGCTTCCGAGTGGGGGTCAAAAAAGCGAATGGCCGCTGCTTGCCCAGGCGTATGGCTGACGTCTTTTAAAGGGTGAGCTGCCAGATCAGAAGCTTTTACACCTCGAGGTACATATGGTTTGGCGTAAATAGGTCGGAATGACATAGGTAGACTAAGAGGTCATTATAATATGCTTCGGAAAGGTGGGAAATGAGAGATTATAGTTTTTTTTCACCTTTGACCAGTAGTTTGGCTAGCTGATCACACACCTCAACAAAAGTTGCTAGCTGCTTCTGCTCAACCTGTCCATACAATTGTTTTTCCATTTGCTTTAGGACATCGATCGCACCCATGATGACGTTCTTGCCCGCTTTAGTAAGCTGAAGTGTGTTTTTTCGACGATTTTGAGGGTCTGGAGTTCGGCTTAAAAAGCCTTTGATACTCAACGTGTGAACTACTTTACTAATGGCGGCTCCGGTCAAATTTAAGGTGGCTGCCAGTTCCACTTGGGATTGTTGGCCACATTCATGTAGCACAATCAAGATCATAAACTGGGAGTGTGTCAGATTGTATTTTTTGCCTAATAGTTGATCAGCACTCTTCATTAACAAGAGTGATAACTTGACTACGTGAGGCGAATAAAAGGTATTTCCCAGCAATTTCATACCCAGTATCATAACATATTGACAATTAACCAGTTAATGATTATAGTAATCACTTCGATCACATTTGTAATAGAAACGCACGCTATGTTCAAATTTACTCGGATATCACTTACTCCAGTTAAGCAATTTACTCTAACCGCGGCCACTTCGTCCTGGAGCAGATTTCGCCGGACAGTTAAAACGTGGCCTCTCCTCAGCTTCTTTTCGGCCTTAGTTATTTTGCTGGCACTTCTGATTGTGGTGCGCATTTTGGGTACTCCAGATCAAGTAGTGGAAGAAACCGTAATTGAGCCTAAGGCTGTCAGAACCTACCAAATTGGAGCGGCTCCGACGATTACTGTTCAAGCCAAAGCTGAAAAAACAGGAGTAGTGACCATCATGGCGCAGACAGCCGGCGTGGTCCAAGAAATTAAAGCCTTTGAAGGTGATGCTGTCAGTGCTAATAAAGTAGTAGTCAGTATGGCCAGCACCTACGGTGGAGCTAACTCGGCCAGCGTTCAAAAACAAATTGCACTCAAGAGTTATGAAAATGCCCGCACGACGTTTGATACTCAGTTGGAGTTAATTAATAAACGTCGACAGCTGGCTGAGCAGACGGATCAGAATACTGACCAATTACAAAACATATCCCAAGATACTCTAGGTCGAACCCGTGACCAACTGGCACTCAACGAAAATATTTTGAGTCTTATCGACGATCAACTCGAGGAATTAGAAGCCACATTACCCGCCGATGACCCTCTGATTTTGGCTACCAAACAGCAAAAAGCTCAAGCGCTAGCGGCTGTGAATGGTCTCAAAGATTCAGTCGCCAACCTAGATTACACTACCAATGATGATAATCCTCCCACTCAGCTTTCCAATTTGAGTCGGGACATTGCCCTCAAGGGTCTAGAGTTAGAAGAAAAGGGTCTGCAGCTGTCGTTAGAAATTGCTCACTTAAATCTGAAGCTGGCTCGAATTGGCGAAGCTCTCTATTATCCCCAAGCTCCTTTTGCTGGGACTGTGGAGCGAGTCTATGTTAAGCCAGGCCAATTGGTTCAGCCTGGTACTCCGTTGATGGCCATCGCTGGCGGTGAACAGACAATGAAAGTGGTGGCTCTAGTCAGTGCCGATGTTGCCAAAAAGGTCAGCCGCTACGATACCAGCCGCTTATACTTACCAATGGGGGCAATTGACCAAGTGCCGCAGTACGTGGCCACAGAACCCACTGACGGCAACCTCTTTGCCATCACCTGGTGCCAACTTGATTCTTTCAGCAATCAACTTTCAGAAAATGAGTATATTAACGTTGATATTCCGGTCGGGTACCAGGAAACATTAGCGGCTACCCCATTTTTACCTATTGATAGCGTGTATCAAACTCAAGATGAAGCCTATGTTTTTGTCTTACAAGGCGAAGACGGCACGGGAGTGGTGGAGAGTCGTCAAGTCGAGTTGGGTCCGGTCTACGGCAGCTATGTTCAAATCGAAGAAGGCATCTCTGCTGGTGACGAAGTGATTTTAGACCGAACGGTGATTACTGGTGACCACGTAAGGCGAATCTAGGCATGCAAGAAATTTCTTCCTATCTCAAAAAACTCAAGTTTGATCCGGCTTTGAAAAACTCTTTTGTAGCCAGGTATGTCCTCAACGTTAGGTTAATGTTTTTGTTGGTGATGTCGATTGTAGTCTGGGGAATTTTTGGATACATTAATCTTCCTCGGCGCACCAATCCTGAGGTAGAAATTCCTTATATTTTTGTATCGACCATTTTACCAGGAGCAAACGCCGAAGATGTGGAACAATTGGTAACCGTCCCCGTAGAAGATGCCATTGAAGGTCTTGATCGGATTAGTCGGTTAACGTCCACTTCATCTAATAACTCTTCGTTTGTGGTAGTGGAGTTTGAAGCCAGCGTCAGTCCTAAAGATGCTCGTGAAGATGTGCAGGCGGCCGTAGATACGGTAAACCTACCAGCCAATGCTCTTGATCCTAATGTGATGGATTTGGATTTTGAGAACTTTCCAGTCTGGACCTTTACAGTTACCTCTGATGCCGACATTGCTACCATGACTCGCTTTGCCGAAGAAATGCAAGAGACCCTGGAGGACGAGAGTCTGATCAGTCGAGCGAGTGTGACTGGTTTAGAATTACAAGAATTCCAAATTTTAATTAAGCCAGAATTTCTTAACCAAATTGGGTTAGACCCCAGCCAGTTGGCCCGAAAGATTAGTAGCCAAACAACGAGTTACCCAGCGGGGTTAGTCGATGGTCATGGGACCAACCACGGGGTCAGTTTAGACCCAGTTATTGAGTCGGTTGAGCAGTTACGGCAGGTACAAATCACAGTCGATGGCCAAACGTATACCCTAGGCCAGATCGCAACGGTAATGGAGCGAAGTGCTCCCAATCAGGGGAAAGCTTTTTATGGCGATGCTGAAGTCACGGGCCAGCGGTCGATTTCTTTTTCAGTTTTTAAGCAAACAGGAGCAAACTTAGACGAAGCGGCTGCTGATGCCAAAAGAGCTGCGGCCGAAGTGGTGGCTGAGTATGATGACCGTTTTACACTCAAGACAATAGTCGATTACGATGAGCTGATTCAAAAACAGTTTGACGATCTCTTCAATGACTTCTTCACTTCTATTGCGTTAGTCTTTGGCACGCTGCTGCTTTTCTTAGGTATTCGGCAAGCAACTATTGCCTCATTAGTGATTCCCATCTCCTTTTTGTTTTCATTTGGAGCAGTTCATGCCTTAGGGTACTCACTTAACTTTTTGACTTTATTTAGTTTGCTTTTAGCTCAGGGTATGATCGTGGACGACGTGATTGTGATGATTAGTGCCATGACGGATTACTATAAAACCAAAAAATTCACTCCCACCGAAACGGGCTTGTTAGTTTGGCGGGATTTTATTACTCCCACTCTGACTTCAAACTTAACTAATGTCTGGAGTTTTGTGCCGATGCTGATTACTAGTGGCATTATTGGTGAGTTTATCACCTCTATCCCTGTGGTTGTGATTATTGCTTTGGTTGGTTCGACGGCTATTTCCTTATTAGTGACTATTCCGCTGATGGTAATGATTTTGAAGCTGGAAATTCCCAGTCGAGTTGTTTGGTTCTCTCGAGTGTTAGCAGTCTTGCTGCTGGCTGGTGTCCTGGGTCGATTTCTATGGGGCAATAGTTGGGCCTTGTTAGCAGTAGCAGGAGTACTCATATTTGCGGTGGTGGCCGCTTTAACCTGGAGAGAGGTACTAGCGGCTTTGCTTACTCTTTCGCAAAAAAGTCGGATGGCTCAGAACTCTTATTTTTCAAATATAACTACTCATATTCAAACGGGTTTCTTTTCTATTAAAGGAGTAGTCAGTGCTTATAAGCAGGTATTAATCAGCATTTTAGCTACCAAAGGCGGTCGTCGAAAAACAATTTTTGCCGTAGTTGTCTTTTCTCTTTTTTCTTACATGCTGGTCCCACTAGGTTTTATCAAAAATGAATTCTTTCCCAGTGTTGATCAAGAGCAATTGTATGTAGGGTTGGAATTACCGATCGGCACCAACATTGAAACCACCACCAATGAAGGCTTTAGGCTATTGGAGGAGTTACGTCACGTTCCAGAAGCAGAATACGTGATCGCTGAAGTGGGTTCGCCCGTAGAAAACAACTTTATTTCTTCTGTGGCGGGGGGTGAAAGTAACAAGGTGCGCTACTCACTCAAGCTGCCGCCTCTTGAAGATCGTGATCGCACCTCGATGGAAATTGCTCAAAGCTTGCGCGAAAAGTATAAAAAGTATGCTGAGGGTAAAGTTGTCGTCACCGAAGTTGAAGGTGGTCCGCCTACTGGGGCTGACTTGCAAATTACCCTCTTTGGTCCCGAACTTAATGTCCTAGAGCTCAAAGCCGATGAATTGATAACGTATCTTGATTCTTTAGAAGGAGCCGTTGATGCGGACAAATCTATCAAACCAGGCGTGAGCCAGATTGTTTTTGTGCCTGATTTGAAACTGTTGGAAGAAAATAAGTTGTCTGTAGATCAGGTTGGCTCTTGGTTGCGAACGTACTTAAGTGGCATGCAAGTAACAGAGGAACGTTTTGATGGCGAAGAAAAAAAGGAAGTTATTATTCGATTGAGCGAAGAGACTATTTCGCCAGAAACGCTAGCTGGTATTACCATCCCTAACAGTGATGATGTCCAAGTTCCGCTCTTATCAGTAGGTAGCTTGAAGCTTTCTGCTAGCCCGACTAGGATTGAACGGGAAGGTGGCGAAAGATCCATTACGATCACCGCGGCGGTGGCTACTGGCTATAATGTAATTGAACTGGGCCAAAAAGTGGAAGCTTTTGCGGATACTGATCTAAATTTACCAGCCGGGTATACGTGGAAGACAGGGGGCGTCAACGAAGAGAATCAAAAGAGTATCAATTCTATGATTCAAGCTATGGGTATTGCCGCCATTTTAATTGCTGCCACCATGGTGGTTCAACTGCAAAGTTTCCGGAAGGCCTTGATCGTTATGTTAGTCATTCCGTTGGCAGTTTCAGGTGTCTATGTGCTTTTTGCTCTGACAGGTACTCCCATTTCCCTGCCGGCGCTGATCGGGGTACTGGCACTCTTCGGAATCGTGGTCAAAAACTCAATTTTGATTGTCGATAAAATTAATGCCAATATTGAAGTGGGGATTCCTTTCCGAGAAGCCATTGCCGATGGCGCGAGTTCACGCTTAGAGCCTATTATCTTTAGTTCAATTACCAACTTCATTGGCTTGTTGCCCATCACTATTAGTGACCCGTTGTGGAGAGGCTTAGGCGGGGCTATTATTTCGGGGCTGACTTTCTCAGGCTTGATCATGCTTTTCTTCATTCCAGTGGTATATTATGTCTGGTTTGCAAGTGAGTATGAAAAAGCTACTACTTAGTTGGTTATTTATCGGAGCCATCACTACTGTGACTGGATTTGTGGGGGCCCTTTATCCTCTCCTATCGATCTTGCTTATTTTTCCAGTAGTTAGCTTTTGGTTCTTGATTCGTCCAGTTGGCAACGTTGTTCGTAAAAGGGTAGTGGCTCAGCAATGGTCAGAAGTTTTTTTGATGGGAGTGTTGCTTTTTATTTGGGGACTTCATGCAAGTGGTATCATGGTGCCAGAAACCGGCTTTGATGCTGTGTGGTACCACTTGCCCGTAATTGATCGCTTTTTGGAGTATCACCGAATTGTCTATGTGCCAGAGTATTATCAATCGGTGAACCCGCTTCTTTCAGATTTGATTTTTCTTTTAGGCTACCAAGTAGCGGGTGAAGTGGGGGCTAAGGCAATAGCATACAGTTTAGCGCTTACTTTGCTCATGATCAGTTATCGCTTAGCTCGGCTGTACCTCAGTCAATTCTGGTCGTTATTGTTTATTATTCAAGTATCTCTGATTCAAGTTGTGACCTGGCAGGCATCAAGTTTTTACGTCGATGTAGCGAAAGCGATGTGGGAGCTAGGAGCGATGTATCTGTTATTAGCTAACCCTACACAAAAAACAGGTACTAAAGAAACAATTTTAAGTGGGCTCTTTTTTGGAGCTTCTCTTGCCACCAAACAATTTTCTTTATTATTGCTACCGGTGATGTTGGTCATAGTCTATTTGAAAGATAAAAATGTGCGTTTAAGTTGTTATTGGTTACTGGCTGCTCTGTTCGTCCCTCTTCCCTTTTATACGTATAGTTGGATGGCTACTGGTGATCCATTTTTCTCGATCAGTATCCATTTAGCTAAAATTAATGAAATTGGTAGCAATATTTCTCCCTTAAGCCACTTCATGACTCAATTATTATCGCTTCCTTACTTATTGTGGCACTTACTTTTTGAAGCTAGAGACTACGTTTCTCCGTTATTACTTTTGTTGACCCCTTTTGCCCTTTTGCAAAGAAAAATGCTGCATACTTATTGGCCATTACTTGTTTTTTCATTCGGTCAATTTTTAATTTGGTGGTTTGTACCTCCTTTATCGACCCGCTACGCGCTGAGTGGTTTCGTCACTTTGCTGTTAGTTTTATTTATAGCCACCGCTGACTGGATAAAAAAGAATTCAAAATGGAACGGCGCCATCATTGGAGGAATCTTACTTGTCAGTGGCTTTTTGTTGCTGCCTCGATTGTACGTGTTGACTCGCAACCTGAGATACCTCAGTGGCCACCAAAACAAAACAGAATACTTACACCTATTCTTTGATGGAAATAATGACCAACACTTAATTAAGTGGCACCAATTAGAATTTTCGCCAGGTGATTAGCGCTTTTTAGAAGCGGTTTTCTGAGCAACTTTTTTGGCAGTTTTATTGGTTTGCTTTTTAGCTACCGCTTTAGCTTTGGTAGCAACTTTTTTAGCGGTTTTTTTAGCTTGTTGCTTCACTTTTGCTTTAAACGCCTTAGGATTTTCTTTGTATTCAGCCTTGGCGTCTTTAGCCTTTTTGACTACTTTCTTGGCTGTGGCTTTAGCCACTTCCCGATTTTCTTTTTTAGAAAGAAAAACTGCAGCTGCTCCGGCGGCAGCACCCATTAATAAAGTAAATAATCCTGACTTTTTACCCATACGTTCCTTCTGACTTAGTAACTTAATGTACTTAGTAATTTTATTTAATATCTAATACGGCCATAGTATTTGTCAAGCCTGGTTGCTTCCATAAAGAACCGTGGACTAAAATAATAGTCTCTCCAGTTTCAACCACTTTCATTGATTTGAGTTTTTCAGTAAGTTTGGGTGTGTCCAGTAAGGTATCTTTGGGAATATCAGTTACACTGGCAGTAGTCCCATACACAACCGATAATTTTTGGGCAATTTCCGTACTACTGGCAATGGCAACGATGGGCAAAGTAGGTCTAAAGCGAGCTAAAAGCCTGACGGTGGAGCCAGATTCTGTTAAACAGACAATTTTAGTGGCTTTAATGGTGGAGTTCTGTGAGAGTTGGTACGCAGCATGTGTGATCGCTCCCGTAACAGTGGTAATCATCTGCTCGAGATCGACAAATTGAGTTGACGCTTTAGGGTCGTTATACTCAGCAATTTTACTTTGGACTTGGACAGCCTTGACCGGATATTTACCAATCGTCGTTTCATCTGAAAGCATGACTGCATCGGTGCCGTCATAAATTGCATGAGCCACGTCGGATACTTCTGATCGAGTAGGACGGGGGTTTACCATCATTGATTTCAGCATTTGAGTAGCGGTAATGACTGGTTTCCCGGCTAATCGACATTTATCAATAATAACTCGTTGCCAGTGGATAAGCTCTTCATATGGTACTTCCACTCCCAAATCTCCTCTGGCTACCATGACTACGTCGCTGGCGGCAATCAGTTCATCCAAATGCTCTAAAGCGGCTTCATTTTCAATTTTGGCCACAACTTGGGCTTTGATTTTTCTTTTCTCTAACTCTGCTCGCAGAATTTCGACGTCGTTATCGGTGCGGACAAACGATAAACCCACAAAGTCAACTAGCTCTGGTTTTACCTGATCAAGGTAGGCATAATCACGCTCTGTCAATGATGGCATGTCCAGTACCACTCCTGGAGTATTCATGGTTTTTCTATGCTTAATGGTACAGTCGGTAATAGTTTTGGCGACTAAGGATTTAGCATCTTTGTCGACAATAATAAATTCGGCAGCGCCGTCATCGAGCAAAACTAAGTTTTCAGTTGAAAGAGAATCGACTACATCCTGAGGCACCCACACAATATTTTTGCCTTGTTTTTCTTTGTCAGAAGTGAAGATAACTGAATCGCCAGCTTTAACATCAAAGGGTTTTTCATCAGGCAGATTGATTCTAATTTCTGGTCCTTGAAGGTCTAATAGCACCCCCACGTAGGTATTCAATTTTTTGGCTACTTTTTTAACTCGTTTGATTCTTTCGTTATGCCAAGCTGGCTCTGAGTGTTTGGTATTAAAGCGCGCTACATTCATGCCGGCTAAAATAAGTTGTTCCAGCATTTCTTCGGTTTCAGTGGCTGGTCCAATGGTGGCGACTACTTTTGTTTGTTTATGCATACACGTCCTTTTTTCGGTGAGAAATAAATACTACGTTGTATAACGAATAGAAATATAGTATACCTTACTACGTAAGAAAGGAAAATATGAGTGACAATTCTAACGATACTAATTCTGATGTGCAGACAGGCAGTGATTTGGCTCAGCAAGCACTGGCTCAAAGTAATCCTCCAGCTGCATCAGATAACGATGATGAAATCGCCAAGTCGGATGAGCTGGCTGATACCTTAATGCATTTGCAAGGTGTTATTGAGCGCAATGCGCAGCAGCTGGAGAAAATTCGCAAGGAAATTAAAGAAAAGCGCGAGTTACTCCGTAATATCTTTGAAAATGATACTGAATTAGCAGAAGCTAAATCCCAAGCTGATCAATACACTCAACAAGTTAAGGAGCGCAAATCAAAGTTGCAGGCCGATCCTCAATCGACTTCCTTAAAAGTACAAATTGGCGAAATGACTCAGCAACTGAAAGAAGTTGAGGAAACACTGAGTAATCACTTAGTCAACTACTACCAGCTGACGAATTCTAAGAGCTTTGACACCAGTGAGGGTGACCAATGGGAGTTTGATGTCAGGGCTAAGGTTAAAGGCAGAGCAAAGTAACCAAGAAACTGCAATTTAAAAAAAGCCCCTCAAGTTTTTAGACAAGAGGGGTTTTAGTTTTAAACTAAGAATCAGAAATTAAAAATTTCTAAAGTGTCTTCATCCGATCTTCAATCTTTTGAATTGTTTCAGAGGTGATGTTCTTCATTCGTTTTAAGGTTCGAATCCGACGTTGAAGACGTTTGACTTTGATTTTGCGTTGGGCGCGTTCTTGGGAAGGTTTGGTAAAGTAACGACGATCTTTAGCTTGCTGAACCACGTTAGTGGCTGCTGAAGCTTTTTTGAACTTCTTAATTACGTCACCAGCACTATCGTTTTTACCAGCTTTGATGATAATTGGCATGCGTTTTTACACCTCCTTTCCCAAGTTTAACGTCTAAGAGACGATACTGAATAACAGACGGTTATTATACCTTACCAGGCTAAGAAACGAAAGGTTAAGATCGGTCTAAAAAGGTTTTGAGCTGTAAAACGGCAATCTGGCGCATGCTAAACTGGTTTTTTTCCTCGAGAGACATCTCGGCAAAAGTTTTGTCTGAACCATCGGGCTGGAAGAGGTTATCCCAACCAAAGCCGCGGTCTCCCCGTGGTTCGGCCAGTCGGCCTTTGACTTCGCCTTCAAAGAAGGTGATGTTGCCTTGGGCGTCAGCGTAGCCGATGCAGGTTTTGGCGGTGGCGGCGGTGTGGCCTGAGCCAGAGGCCATTTGCCACAATCCTTGGTTGCCGACTGACTTTAAAAACCACTTAATAAGCGGTCCTGGAAGTCCATTCCAGTCGTCCACAACTAGTGATGTGTCTTCCACTATCAAAGGGCCAGGTTGGTGTGCCAAGGCTTGGGTGAGCTTATGAGCAATAACTTGCTGAGGATCTAACTCTTGAATTTCATCTAACTCTAAATCAATTTGTTGGACGTCAGGAATTAAGCTTTTAACTTCTTCAAACTTGCCTTGGTTACCGGTGATGAAGGTGAGAGGCATATGATTAGTCGTCTAAAGTTTGATCACTAATAAGATGGGCATGAACATGAAAGATTTCTTGGTAAGGTTTACCGACATTAATTATCATTTTGTAAGATCGGAGACCTAGCTCTTGTGCGACATGATCGACAGTGTCTACTAGCTCACCTTTGTCTTCCTTTGACATATGATGCAAGGTGGAAACTTCTTCTTTAGGAATAACTAACAGGTGGGTTGGGGCTTGAGGTGCAATATCTTTTAAAACAAAATACGTTTCATTCTCCCAGATTACTTTTTCTGGTTGTTCTCTTCTTACTTCTGTAAACTTTGATTCATGATTTTCGTGCATTTCTTCTTTCATAATTTTTTTTTACTGTTTGCATACGCTTTTTTAATAATTTCCACTG
>DASVCZ010000045.1:0-8120 GCA_036381335.1 Patescibacteria group bacterium
GCCCCAGAGAGAAATGGAGTTAGTCAGCGGCACGCCCCCAAAGAGGGGGAAAAAGGTTAGCAGCAGGGCGCCCATAAAAGCAATACTTAAGCCAACTAATTCATGGCGTTGAATTTTTTCTCTGAGCAGCCACCAGCCACCTAGGGCTACAAAAATAGGTAGGGTGTTATTGAGTAAGCTGGCTTCAATGGCTGAGGTCCGATCAAGCCCCGCGTAGAGTAACGCCAAAGCAAAGGTAGTACCGATCAATTCGATGCCGGTGATGCGAAAGACATGCTGGCTTTTCTTTTTTACTTTTGGCCAGTAGTAGACTAAAAAGGGGAGTGAAAAAAATCCGGCCAGCGCGTAGCGGTAGAGGAGGAAGCGGTAGGCCGTAGTGTATTCCAGCGAAGGCTTGATAATAATAAACGACGCTCCCCATAGAACAGTATTGAGCAATAAAAAAAGATGGGCTTGAGTACGTTTGGACAGTTTCACAGTCTTCATTATGCAGGAAAAACTGAGAACCAGAAAGGCCCTGCGATCCTATGTAGTCAGGTTGTTGAGGATGATCCCAAAACTGACGGCCACGTTGAGTGACTCAGCCTGGCCCTTGCCGGGAATGGTGTAAAATGAGTCGGCCAAGCGCTCCACGGCTTGACTGACGCCATTCGATTCATTGCCCATAATCAGCGCCCATTTATCACTTGGTTGTTGGTTACCTTGAGCCGATTTTTGTCGAAGGGTACTGACAATTAGGTGATATCCACTTCTTTTAATGGTGTTCAAATCCTGGCTGAGAGATTTACTGGTAAAAATGTGCTGATGAAAATGGGAGCCCATGGTGGCGCGGAGAACTTTGTCGTTGTAAGGGTCGACGCCGGCGCTACTGACAATAATGCCTGTCACGCCAAACCAATCAGCCGTGCGGAGCATGGTCCCCAGATTGCCGGGATCTTTAATATCTTCAAAAATGGCTAGCTGCTGATGTTGTAAAATGTCTTCCAGTTTGACGGTTGGTTTTTTAATGACCGCAATGATTCCAGGGGGAGTTTTAGTGCCAGAAAGACGGGCCAAGTTGGAATCAGAAATTTCTACCACCGGTTGGTGGGTGCCAAATTGACGCAAGTACTCAGTATTCAGCTTTTGAAACTGGCGAGTGGCCATGATTTGGATGATGTCTGCTTTTGCATTCTTGGCTTCTTCAATAATTTTTTTACCTTCAGCCAGGAAGACGCCTTCTTGGTCGCGGTAAGATTTGCGAGTCAGTTTGGCCAGTTGCTTGATGGAGTACATGATAATTTTAAATTTTTAATTTCTAATTTAGTAAACTCTCAATAGCTTCAGTTATTGATACTACTTTTTGCTCGCCGGATTGCATGTCTTTAACAGTGACTTTACTTTGGGTAACTTCTTCCTCGCCGATAATGACGACGTACGGAATATTTTTTTGGTCAGCGAGTTTGAACTGTTTGCCGAGTTTGTCGAGGGCCGGGTAGACCTCAGTGTTAATACCGGCGGTGCGAAGTTGTTGGGCGGCAGCTAAAGACTGGGTCAAGAAATTTTCATCAAAAACAGTGACTAAGACTTGGGTGCCGGTATTGTCGGTGGGGATGACGCCTAATTGATCAGCAGCTTCCACGGTGCGGTCAAAACCTAAGCCGAAGCCAACAGCTGGCATATCTAAGCCCGATAACTCTTTGACTAAATTATCATAGCGGCCACCTGCCCCCACCGAACCGACTGCGTATTCGGGGATTTTTCCTTCAAAGATGAGGCCAGTGTAGTAGTCCAGGCCCCGAGCCAACTTCGGATTAAATACGAGTGCTGAGCGGGGTATACCCAGGCCCACAGCCATATCTACAATTGCTTGTAAATTGTCGGACATAACCGCTTTTTCAATGGTGCTTAACGCATCAGTAGCAGCTTGTTCACTCAGGCCTTTACTGACCAGCTCGCTCACTACTTCTTTCGGCGTTTGTTTGTCTAGTTTGTCAATTGATTGGATCAGCGAAAAGACGTTGACTTCGGCGTTGGCAAACGGTGATAAGGTTGCCAATAGGGTTTGACGGTCGTTGATTTCCAGCTGAATCGATTCGATGCCCAGTTCTTTATAGACGGTGTAGTAGACAGCTAGAATTTCCGCGTCAGCTAGGGGAGAGGTGCTGCCAAAAATGTCACAGTCGCATTGTGTAAATTCCCGATACCGTCCTTTTTGGGGTTTATCAGCTCGGAAAACGTTTTGGATTTGGTAGCGACGGAAGTACTTGGGAATCTCATTTTGGTAGTTAGCCAGCACGCGAGCGGTGGGGACGGTTTGGTCGTAACGTAAGCCAATCTGGCGTTCACCCCGATCTTCAAAAGTGTAGACGAGTTTATCAGCTTCTTGACCGTATTTGCCCAGCAAAAGATCAGCGTACTCGAGGGTGGGAGTTTCTAGGGGTTCAAAGCCAAATCGTTCAAAGACGGCTTTAATTTTACTCGCCACGTACTCGCGCTTTCTTTTTTCGGCTGGGAGTAAATCACGGAAGCCCTTTAGGACTTGTGGTGCTTGAGTTGACATACATACCTTTCAATTGGTTCCTATTATACCCTGTAATTTGTCAACTTTCTGGTTTCTTAATTTTGCTCTGACTTTGCCACCTTCCTGCCACTTTCGGGTGGTATCCTCGAAAAAAAGTAGTATAAATAGAAGGAGAAATATGTCTTCCCCCAAAAGTAAAAAACTAGATCCAGTGGTGACAGAGTCTGTGCTAAACACTAGATTTACTTTGATGGAGTCAAAACTCATGAAGTATTTTCAGGAGTTTTCAGTTGACTTGATAAAAGGTATCCAGGTAATGTTTGATGAGCAAGATCGAAGGAATGAAAAGAAATTCGTCTTACGCACAGAATTTCAAGAATTTAAGGATCAGAATTTGATAATGTTAGATGGTATCATGTCCGAGATCAAAGCGATGAGAGAAGAAATGACCACTTTTGGTTACCGCCAGGCGAAGCATACAGACCAGCTCGATGATCATGAAACTCGGATCACTACTGTCGAGAGCCACCTCCGGTTAGCTTCGTAATTACCCAAAAAGACCAAAATGCAGTAAAATAGCCCTCTAGGATACTTGAGGGCCTGTAGCTCACCTGGTAGAGCGCTGCATTCGCATTGCAGAGGTAGTCGGTTCGAGTCCGATCAGGTCCACTCGATTAAGTAGTTAATTCCTTGGCTCCATCTTCAGTCACCAATACCGTATTTTCATATCTAAAGCCAAACTGACCCTCCAGATAAATTCCTGGCTCAATAGTAATGATCATGCCTGGCACAATTGGGGTCGCGTTGCGATAATTGAGCGACGGCTGTTCATGAATATCCAAGCCCACGCCGTGGCCAGTGGTGTGAATGAAGTATTCGCCGTAGCCGGCTTTAGTGATGAGATTACGAGCCGCTGCGTCCACGTCTTTAGCTAGGGGAGGAGCGGCAGTTCTGGAGTTCAGTCGATCAAGAGCAGCTCGGTATGCCTCTGTGACCGTTCTTTCAATCTTGGTAAATTCGGCCGCGGGCTGGTCGCCATACCAAAATGTTCGGGTCATATCGCTGCGGTAGTTACTAATGGTAGCCCCAAAATCCACTAACACCGGCATATTCGGCGCCAGTTTTCTCTCTGTCGGCTGATGGTGGGGCAGCGCCGTATGCTCACCAAAAGCCACGATTGTAGGGAAGGCAGGTTGCTGGCTGCCTCGCTTGATCATTTCTGCTTCGAGTTTTATTTGAAAATCACGTTCCGTAATGCCAGCTTCAACGTGCTTCATGATCACTTCAAAACTTTGAGCCGCAATCTGACCCGCTTGAGTTACATGGGCAACTTCCGTCTCGTCCTTCAGACTTCGCACATCCCACACCCATTGATGATCTAAAGAGGCAAAAGTCAACTCCTTGATACCGGCTAAAGCTTCATACTCATCTAGAAACAAACTGCTCTTATCGAGATAAAGGGTAGCGAAGGGAAGTTGGGCTTTGACTTGGCTCAGCTGATCTGCCAGTTGGGAGGGGTGAGAAACCACCAGATTGGTAATGCCCTCAACCTCTTTGACTGGACAAAAACGTGCATAAAAAAGGAACGCCTTTTCGGCCGTAATTAAGGCCAGCGCTTCGCGCTCTTCTGGGACTAAAAAGTGAAACTGGGTGAAGTAACTCACGTCGGTAGCGCGGGAGAGCAACAGCGCCTCACCCGGTCTTAAACGCGCTTGAAGGTTAGTTATCCGTTGCCGCATTATCCACTGTCGTCAGGACCCTGATAACGGTGGCCTCTTTTTCGCCTCCATCATCGGTTCCGACTATCAAGGCTTGTGTCTCTTCAGTAATATCACTTCTGTCAATTTCTTCACCTTGGATATCTTGATACTCGGTAGTGGTGGAGGTGGAGACGGTGATAATCTCTTCGGTGCCTCTAGTTCTGAAGGTAAAAGAAGTCCGATCAAAGGCAGTGATAGTGCCTATTTCTACCAGCTGAGGGTCTGGTCGCAAAGTGGTAGCAGAAGCCAGAATTCGTTTCGCTTGGAAAGTGTCATCTTGAATGTATCCCATGACTACTACCCAGTCGCCGACGGCAATATCTTTCACCGCCACCTCTCGATTAGACTTTCGTAGCTCTACATTCTCAGTAGAGACGATTTCCGTCCCTTTTCTGGTTTTAACCGTCAGTGATTCTTCGGAGACTCGGGTTACTTCGCCAATAAAAGCTCGCTTTTTTGCGCCTAGTTCAGTTAAGACGCCTTCAATTTGATCACGTTTTTCTTCGACCAGTTTTTCGATTCGTTTTTTAAGACTTTCGGTGGTGCCAGAATCACTGGCTGCTTCTTGAGCCTTAACCGGAGTAAAGCTAGTAGCTAAGAGCAAAAGACTCAACGCTATAATAATTTTGTTATTCATCACTGGCCTCCGATGTGTCTGCAGAGCTACTGGCTTCTTGAGTATCTTCTAATGATTGGGTAGTGAAGGTAACTACCCGTTCTTGAATGGTTTTTTTACCGTCTTCATTAAGTGAATAGACAATGATGACATTACTCCCAGTTTCTAGAGTGACGTTGACCGAGAAATTACCAGAAGCATCGGCGGTAGTAATGTGCTCAACGTCGTTGACAAAGATAACCACAAAAGCTTGCGGGTCGGTGGTGCCGGTGACGGCTACTTCAGCTTTGTCGACAATGATCTCATCTTCTGGGCTGTGAAGTACCAAGTTTCCCACCTCTTCCGCCAGGGGAGAGGGGGAAGTGGTTAAGTTCACATTTTGATCGCTAGAGAGAGGTGCTTGCCGAGAACGATAGATGCCGTAGACAACCAGTAACCCCACAGCTAAGCCTAAAATAATTGCAAAAATAATTTCTTTTCTCATAACAGGAAGGTTTATTATATCTTATTCCCAGTAAAGACCAAAACTAAAAACCAAAAAGACAGAGGATTGTTTTCTGGTCACGAGTCTGGTAGGCTCTGAGGTACTATGGAAATAACGTATCTTGGTCATTCATGTTTTAAATTAAAAGGCAGCGAGGGTACGGTTATTACCGACCCTTATGCCAGCTATGTCGGTTTTTCTTTATCTAGTCTCAGCGCGGACGTGATTACCGTCTCTCACGACCACCAAGATCATAACGCAGTCGGGCAAATTCGAGGGACAGCCCGCAGGGATAAGCCCTTTCTAATTACAAAACCAGGGGAATATGAAGTGGGAGGCATTTCAGTCTTTGGTGTTAAGACCTATCACGATGGTCACCAAGGAGTTGAACGGGGCATTAACCACGTCTTTACCATTTTGCTGGATAATATCCGTGTCTGTCATTTAGGTGATCTGGGGCACGAACTGACCACTGAGCAAATTGAAGAAATTGGGGAGATTGATGTCCTGCTGTGTCCGGTGGGAGGGGTGTTCACAATTGATCCGCAACAGGCCACCAAAACCATCCACGCGCTCGAGCCTAGTTACGTGGTGCCGATGCATTTTAAAACTCCTGCTCACGATGCCAAGGTTTTTGGCGACTTGAGTACCTTGGAAGACTTTTTGAAAGAGTATGGCAGTGAAGTGCAACCAGAGGCTAAGTTAACGGTGACTAAAGATAGGCTGCCGGAAGAGACGGAGTTGACGGTGTTGGTGCAGAGTTAATTTCACAAAGTTGTAATTTGATTTTTTCCAGTAAAAGATCCTCAAAAGTAAAGCAATTAGAGTAGATAAAAGACCGTCAGAGCCACCGTCACCACCAGCGTTAAGTAATTGGTATCGTTGGATAGGTGGCTCTGAGAATGAGAGAGCATAAGGAAATCCCCTACTGATAAAGAGTAAACGTAGAGTCGAATGTGTCTTGAATCTACTCTGATTGCGAACGTGTCTTGGTTGGAAAAAGTGAGAGTATACTTCAGATTGTGAGATTTCGAAAAAATATACTATACTGCAGCTGCATTGACGACTATGAAAGCCAAAGTCCCACCCCACGATCTCGCCGCCGAAGCCTCAGTTTTAGGAGCAATTCTCATCGATCCCAACGCCATCGTCCAAGTGGCCGATGTCCTCAGATCAGACAGCTTTTATGACCCAGCACACCAAGTGGTGTACGAAGCCATGACGGAGCTCTACGACAAGCGGGAACCCATTGACGCCGTTACCTTAGCCAATCAGCTCAAGAAAAAAAGCATGCTGACCAAGGCGGGCGGCAGCGCCGCCATTGCCGAGTTGACGAACACCGTCTCCACCGCTGCCAACGTGGTTCAGTACGCCCAGTTGGTGGCAGAAGCAGCTTTGCGGCGGCGCTTAATTACCATGTCGGGTGAGTTATCTGAACTGGCCTTTGACGAAGCCAAAGAGTCGCGCGATATTCTCGATACCATCGAGCAAAATGTCTTTGCCTTATCGCAAAAGAGTGACCGGCAGTCGTTTATTCCTATTAAAGATACCCTTGCTGAAAGTTTTGAACGCTTAGACGAATTGCAGAAGAACGGCGGAGACCTCCGGGGCCTGCCGACCGGCTTCGCCGATATCGACAATTTATTAGCTGGTTTCCAGAAATCCAACTTAATTATCTTGGCCGCTCGACCGGGTATGGGTAAAACTGCGTTTTCCCTTAACATCGCTCAACACGCCGCGGTGGCAGCCAAGAAAAAAGTAGCCTTCTTTTCTTTGGAAATGAGTAAAGAAGAGTTAGTCGATCGGTTGTTGGTGTCTCAATCTGATATCGACGCTTGGCGCTTGAAAACTGGTCGGCTAGATCAACAAGACTTCCTCAAGTTGTCTGATGGGATGGGGGTCTTGGCCGAGGCGCAGATTTTCATCGATGATACGCCTGGCCTCTCTATTTTTGAAATGCGAACCAAAGCCCGGCGGTTAATGGCCGAACACCAAATTGACTTGCTGATTGTTGACTACCTCCAGTTGGCGCAAGGGAGAACCAGGGATAATCGGGTGCAAGAGGTGGCTGAGATTTCTCAAGGCCTGAAAAATATTGCTCGTGAGTTGCGGATTCCGGTGCTTGCCTTATCCCAGCTGTCGCGGGCGGTCGAAAGTAGAGGCGAGAAAGTACCTCAGCTGTCGGACTTACGTGAATCCGGTTCCATCGAGCAAGATGCCGATGTGGTCATGTTCCTGTATCGCCGCGACGATGATATTCGCGAATCCGTCAGTGTCAAAGTTGCTAAGCACCGCAATGGTGCCACCGGCGATGTCGATCTCTACTTCAGAGGTGACAGGCTGAAGTTTTATGGTTTAGAAAATAAGCAAATGTAGGCAGGAGCGGGTTTTAACTGGGAACCTGCGTATAGCCAAAGAGGAAGTAAATAAGACCGGTGGAAAGTGCTAAAAAGACCAGAAAAAATCCCAGATTACTCTTCATACTTTTCATGGATTGATCAAAATTAGCATTATCGCTGCTGACGATGATGATCAAGGCCACGCCAAACCACACTACGCCGCGCAAGACGACAGACCAAATACTATCAACGGCAAACAGAGAAACGGCAATCTCGCGCAGGGTATCCATGGCTTCACTATAGAGAATTAGAGACTGAGATTCAAGTAGTTAGGCTTTCACCCAGATGGTACAATAAGAGCTCGAACGAGAGTATAAGCCGATGTGGCGGAATGGCAGACGCGCACGACTCAAAATCG
>DASVCZ010000046.1:0-19958 GCA_036381335.1 Patescibacteria group bacterium
GCCTATACTAGCTCAGCTCTATCCCCAGGTCGAAGAGGACTTACTAAAGGTCTCAGAAATCGTTGAGGGGCTCACAGAACCCAGTACCAGGTATGCATTTGAAGCCTATCTAAAGAGGAAAAAGCTGGCTAACAGGAGTGCTATGGTCAGAGCTGCCCAAACGGTTCCTCGATACTATCAAGGAGCTCTCTTCAAGGAGTATTCTTAGCTGTGACTCCACGGGGAATCGAACCCCGGTTACAGGGATGAGAACCCTGTGTCCTAACCGCTAGACGATGGAGCCGTCTTTTTCAGAATCTCTATTATACAAGGTGGAGTGCGAAGACTCAATCTGGTGTAAAATATGAAATCCAGATTGACATCTGGTAAAATTGTCGACATGAAATGGACAAATCAGCATAGTCTTGTTTGTTCTTATCAGGTCCAGGTTAAAGTAGCGATAAGGTAATAAAAAAATGGTGGAAAAGATTGAAGACATAACTTATATTTCTTACCCAGACATTTCTAGGCTCAGGGTTAAAATAAATCAGGGTGAAGTTAATGAGAAAGAACTACTGGAAGCGTTGGCGATACTCAAAAATGAAAATATTCCAATTACTTCTGACGTGATCCAGCGATTAGTTTTGGAAGTGTTAGTCACACCCAAAAGTGAACAATGGATGGAACCTAGTTTATCTCTTTCAGATTTGAGTCCAAGAGAGTTAGCAGCGCAACTTGAAGAAAAAATAAAATATGGTTGTTTTAGTGAACCTGTATTGTATTACCTTTTATCCTTGGTTGATCCGTCTAGTAACAGGGATCTTCTTGAAAGAAAACCTCCCCAGAGTAATGAATTATTACTTGCTGAAGGATTAGTAATTAAAAGAGGACTAGTAGAAACAGATATTTTGATTCAGGGAGAAAAAGTAGAATTAACCAGGCAACAAAAAGTTTTATTAAGCTATTTGTATGATAACTATCCTCTCGTTGCTAGGTATGAAAATCTTATTGAGTGGCTAAAAAGTGTCAGACCATTTGCAAGTTATAAACGTCCAAAAGCCAATAGATTTGGTAGAGATACTGCTAGGATGAGAGTAGTATTAAATGTTGTCAGAAAAAAACTTGATGCAAGTCTAATGGCAATGGGGATGGAGCCAATAGCTTCGGAAGTAATTCAAACCGTTGGTCAAAGAGGAATTATCCTAGTTTCAACGGTCGAGGAAAATGAAAATCATTTTAACTCAGAAGAAATAGCCCTAATTAATGGTGAACCCCTCTCTATTAACTATAACTTTTCTCGGCTGGAATATGCTGGTTGCTCGATGAAGTTGTCAGGACAAGAATTACTGTTTATGCAGTTAGTTTTTTCTGAAGGAATCGTTGATATGGCTGAAATTGTAGAGAAACTTGACGTGGCAATGATGTGGAGTGCAAGTGTGGTTTCGAATCAAGTGAGAAAGAAGGTTGCTTGTCTTCTTGCTGAGGCAAAAGGAACAGAATATGAGGACATTCGCCAAAAGATGACTGGATTCATTAAGCTTGATGGTGGAGGAAGCTTTATTATCAATAAGAATTTTAATGTTTAAGAGTGCGACTTCACTCTCACCTAACTCTTACTCCCTCGCTAAGCATCTCTCACGTCCACCCCTTATATTCCTTGGTAGTATGACTCACACAAAAGAAAGGAGAGGGTATGGCAACAGTCGTTAACACCACCCCAGCTGGAATTGAGCGAGAAAGTTATGGTATTTCTTGGGTGATTGGGCTTTTACTCTTATTACTGGTAGTCTTTGTCCTATTTGCGTACGGCCTGCCGGCTCTGAGGAGTGCCACCACTTCGCCAGCAGTGACGGTGCCAGAGCGGGTTGATGTCAATGTCAACCAAAACCCGGGGGGAACTGAGTAACGCTTCTTTATTTGGAACGTGAAGAGCGAACGAAAAAAACAACCCTGTACCATTTCTGGTACAGGGTGAGTTTCAATCTATAATAAAAGTTCAGCCAGAGGCCGATACTAGATTAGTCTCGGTATCCACCTCGGTCGTTACCACCACGGTAACCACCTCTGTCACCACCACGATTGTTGTAACCGCCGCCATGAGAGCGGAAGCCACCACGATCTTCGCGAGGGCGAGGAGGTCGAGCTACGTTGACGTTGAGGGCACGGCCATCAACTTCTTTGCCATTCATGGCATCGATAGCTGCTTGAGCTTCTTCTTCGGTTGCGTATTCGACGAAACCAATACCGCGAGAGCGGCCGCTCATGCGATCGATGACCAATTTGACATCGACTAAGTCGCCGAACTCGGCAAAAAGGTCTCGGAGTTGATCTTCACCAACGCTCCAAGGCAAGTTGCCGACGAATAACTTTTTAGGATTTGTTTGGGCTGCATCGTCTTGCATCGTTCTCCCATTTCTTCTCCCCCGATATCTACAATAACTTCAAATATCGGGAAAAGCTCGCTTCTTCGAGCTGATTGTTACATGTCACCGAATCATGAGAGTGCAAGTAGAAGTTTTTAAAGGACTTACCTTAACACATCATGTCCGAAGGACAGGGATATTATAGCATTTGTATGTGAGAAAAGGGTAAGGAAACAAGACTATCACAATAACCCTCAAATCCTTTCTCAAGTAACTCAAAAGTGAGCAATTCACCCGTTGACAACCACTTCAAAATTGTGTCATAACGATTTCAGATAGCCTTTGTGTAAAGTAGCCCGCCAGGGAGAAAAAGTGCCACTCATCTTGCTTTTACAGCAATCCATGTGACCACACTCTTTCCTTCCGACGGGATTTTTTGCATTTAGGCCGAAAAATTAATAAATATTTACATCTTCCAAGAAAGGAGGTGAACAATACTATGAAGAGAATACTCAAATCAATCTTCAGCATTGGCGCATTAGCAGCCATTATGAGTGTGGGAACTGGAGCTTACTTTAATAGTACTGCTGTTGCTCAAGATAACGAAATTAACACTGGTACTTTGTTACTAGCTGTTGATACCGCGCAAAACGAGACAGACAATCGTGTCTGGAATGTTGATGCGTGGAATGTTGTTCGTGAGAATGCTGACGGTACTGTAACTGTAGGTAATCCTTTCATTACTTGGACCAATGCTGCTCCTGGTGAAGAGAACGCCTATTATGTTGGACTCCGTAATCGGGGTACCATTGACATGAATGTGCGTGCTACTGCCACTGGTGAGTGGGTAGACGGACCTCGGTTCGGTCAAGTAATTAATGGTGGACCGAACGGTATCTTAGGTGACGGCGATGATGCTGTTGCTTGTCCAGCAGTAGAGGACGCCGACGAATCATTGGTGCAAGTAACCAATGTTCATCAATTTGCCAGTGAAAATTGTGAGGGTGAAATTGGTTGTCACAACCTCTATTACAGTTTAACTGGATTAGGTTGGGATCACCTAGATGGTCTTGGCTCTCACGACGCATCACCAGATCCAGATGACGGTTACTACTATGGTACCGTTGGTGGAGGTGGTCAAGCCGAAGGCACACACTACTTACTCGGTGAAAACGAATTTGCAGTTTACCGAGTAGATGTGACCTTAAATGGCCCAGACACCAATAACTGTTATCAAGATGCAACTTACGAGTTTGACTTCCAAGCTGAAGGCAAACAAGAAGCAGATCCTGCTTGGTAATTGTTTGTATACTGATCACCTGAGTGCGCTTGGGTGATCAACTATACAGATAATTAATAGAAAGAGGTATGAAAAAAAGAGTTGCTATTATAGGTACTTTGGCTGAAGTAATTATTATTGTTGGGTTACTGGGTGTTACAATTGCCAGTTTCGCTACTCGGATACCTGCATTGGCTCGAGCTGGTTTAAACTTCTTTACGGTCACTTCTGGTTCGATGGAGCCTACTATCCCTACAGGTTCCTTGATATATGTTGGCAAATATAAGTTAGATGAACTAAAAACAGGTGACATCATCACCTACTCTTTACCAAATTCGGCTACCGGAGAGCAAGCAATTGTTACCCACCGCATTTCTGAGATAAATACGGATGAAAGCACAAAAGAAGTAAGTGGTGAAGAAAAAACCGTAATTGAATATAGGATTAAAACAAAGGGTGACGCTAATAGTGAAGCTGATAATTACACTCTAGGAGCAAATAATATTATTGGTGTATATAAATGGCATATTCCGAGTGTGGGCTATCTGACGTCATTTGCTCAAAGTCCTCTTGGCTTTATAGTGTTAGTGATTGCTCCTGGTCTTATTCTCATAGTGTGGGAAATAGTGTCACTTGTTATGTATCTCAAAGGTAAAAAAGACAGTAAAAAGGATGAAGAAATTCAACGTCTTAAAGAAGAATTGGCTAAGAAACAGTAACTATGTTACAAATAGAGAAGCAGATGAAGCTACTACTTAATATCACCAAGATTACTTTAATAGTAAGCTTATTAGTTGTAAGCGTTTTTGGTGTTTTTGGAGGATTTTCCAAAACGGGTGCTTTTTTAACTTCAATGGTGACGGCAGCTAGTAACCTCATTCAAACTGGAGCCATTGATGTCTGTACTGAAGGCGAAAAGTGGCTCGATGAAGTGGTCGACGTCCATCAAGGTCTTCGTAAAGATGGTAGCCCTATCACCGATCCCGCTCGGACGGATGCGGAGGCCGTCTTAGGCGTAGCTGATGGTCAATTCTTTGCTCTGGGTGCGGGTGGTACCCTGACCGCTAAGTTCGAAAACCCGATCTTAGATCAATCTGGTCCTGATGTTGATTTGACTGTTAATGAGACTACTAATGGTCGAGAAACCTACCCCGAAGAGACAGCTTTAATAGAAGTTAGTCAAGATGGCAGTACTTGGTTTGCTCTGCCAGTCGAAGCATCCAGTAGGGCCAGTGGAGGCGTTAACGAGCTTGATATCGCCAGTACCGGCTTAAGCTGGATCGAGTACATTCGCTTTACTGACACTACCGATAATGGTCCTCACGCCAGTAATGCCGATGGTTTTGATATTGAGTCTGTCCAAGCTACCTACGGAGTCTGTGACGACTTGCCTCTGGAAGAAAAATCACTCACCGGCTTGAAGTACCACGACCTCAACGGTAATGGTCAGCAAGACGATGGAGAAAATGGTTTAGCCGACTGGACTATCTATGCGACTACTAAAATTTGGGAAAGTAACGTGCTGGCTCAAGATACACCCGCGGTAGTGACGCCGATGTTAGAGAGTGGAGTTACGTATATTGCTCGGGTCACAGGCACCTACAATGCTAACGATGGGATTGAAGCCGATGCCATGTATTCCTTCCGTACTCCTAGTTCCACCGAGTGGACAGATTCAGTCAACACCTATGAAGGCTATGGCCCGACTTTATTGGATCTGCAAATTAACGGGACCTCACCAGCTTGGGGCGATTACAATGCTGACCATGTCTACTGGATTCCCTTAACTGGGGCCGATGCTACGGCATCATTTGAAATGTATGATTTAGATAATGGGGCTAATAATAGCGGCCACCTGCAACTAGAGTTGTTTGAGGTAGTTGAGAGCACCGTGACTGATGCTGATGGCAACTATAGCTTAACCATCGTGGGGTACAACGATCAAACGATCTATCTTTTTGAAGGTATGCAAAGTGGCTGGCAGCAGACTCAGCCGGGACCAACAGCTTATTACTATCAAGTAGCTCCTGAGGCCAGTCAAACAGAGTTTGATTTTGGTAACCAAGCAACTCAAATTGCGGATGAACTAGCTGAAGTGACTGTCTGTAAAGTTGATCAAGATCAACAAGCTTTAAATAACTGGCAAGTCCTGCTGCATAGCCCGACGGCCGTTGATTCAGTCACTGTCTATCCCTCTAACACTCTGGGCAGTACGGGTGGTACTTCCAATCAAATCAGTACCAGCCAAGCGCTGCCGATAGACGACTATGTCGTCATCACTGAAGGCGCCTACACCTATCGTAATTCTCCGGGTGCAACTTTGACCGACGCCACGTTCTCTCAGCGACATCCCAGTGATCCCGTCTATGGCGGACCTTATGCGCCTTGGGTCAACGTTATGAGTTTAGGTAATCCTGGTTGGTTGGGGGTGATGGTCAATGGCACTCCCACTAATTGGTCAGACATTTATAACGACGAACATCGCTATGCTCGAGGTTACACCAACTACACTGGTACTTTTGACTTTACCATTCTCGATGACATCTACAGTGATAACAGCGGCCAGGTGGCAGTTGATATCTATCCGGGTTGGTCGCAAATGACAGGGAATAATGGTTGTACCACCTTCACCGATGTGCCTTTTGGCAACTATACCGTAGACGAAATCCTGCAAGTGGGGTGGGACAATGTCAGTGGCACAGGTACAGTGATAGTGGATGATCAAACTGAAACCTTCACCTTAGTCAATGAAGAAGAAGCCCCGGTAGCGCCAATTTCTAGCTTAACTGTGTCTAGCAGCCCCACGCGCGATATTGAAGAGCGAGTCACCAATGGCGGTTTTGAAGCTGGCTTAGAGAATTGGTCCACCAGTGGCAATGTGACAGTGGTGGAAGGCTCAGACCATGGTGTTATGCCATTCCAGAACAAGATGGTCCGGATTGAAAATGCCCATATTACCACCTTATCTCAAGATTTAAGTAATACCATTGAAGGGCATGGTGTGCGATCGATTAGTTTTGCCTATAACTTAGCTGCGTATGAAGATAGCTTGAGTAATGACCAACCTGGTTTAATGGTGTTTGCCGGCGAACAGATGGTCTACCAAGCTTGGGCTAGCCAGATCAACTTCGATGGCAATGCGGAAACTATGGATGCCACTGGTTGGCAAACTTTGACTATTGATTTGACGTATGTCGAAGATCCCACTTTAACTCTGGCTTTCTATGGGAGAGTTACCTCGTCCAAACCGGCGTATGTCTATGTCGATGAAGTCAGTACCAATGTGGCAGTAGTCAACGACCAAGCCAAGTTCACTTTAATGAGTGATGGTAACGAACCTGGTGATCAAGTCCATTACGCCTTGGTCCGCAATGGAGTCCGTCAAGAATTCGTTGGCGCCTCGCCTTTAGAATTTTCTTTAACTGGTGGCACCGACAATAATCAAGTGGAGTATTGGGCTACCAATGCTGATGGCAACGAAGAGGAGCATAAACAATTTGTAGTCTACTTTGATAATGTCGCCCCCGAAGCGCCAGGCCAGGTGAAGATTGAAGACCTCGGTCAAGGTCAAGGTAAACTGAGCTGGGTAGCGGGTGGAGATGACAATCCCTTTGGCCTCAACCAAGCTGCAACTTACCAAATCAAGTACAGTTCAGTCCCGATTGATCCTAACCTAACTAAAGAAGAGTGGTTAGCTTTACCCACGATTGAAGTGACTCAGCCACCTTTGACTGCTGGTGAAGCTGAAAGTCTGGAATTCACGGTGGACGGCTCTGTGACCGATTTCTACTTTGCCATTCGGGCCAAGGACAGAGCCGGTAACTACTCAGCCTTAAGTGACAGCACCATGATCAAAATTGCTCCACCTGAAGCTGCTGTCCAATTAAGCTATGACGAAGTGACCCATAACTTTACTTTTGAATTAACTGAGATTGAAGAATACGACAGTTACACCTATGAACTGATCTATGATCATACGGTTGAGGGGGGCACAGTCGGCGAAGCCATCGTGGGAGAAGGCACTTTAGAAGACGAAAGTAATCAGTTTTCCTCATCTCCACTCTTGGCTGGCACTTGTTCAGAAAATGGAGAAGTATGTGTGCCACATACTAACGTCACCAATGCTTCAATAATCGTCACCTTAACTGGTGAAGGAGTATCAGACAAGACTATTGGAAAGCAGTTATAACCTATGTTTAAAAAAGGTTTTTTCTCACTCTTAATTGCCTTCATCGCTAGCTTTTTGATGGCGACTCCTGCCAGTGCCGGCACTGATCTGACAGTTTCTTGTCCGAGTGTTGGAAGTTGTGGAGTGACACCTGCTGGCACACCCATTTTTGAAGAGTTTGGCTGGATGCCCGGTTCAACGGTGACTCAACGGTTAACCATGGATAACACGTCGGGCCAAAGTGGTTTTGCGGCCATGGAAGTTGTTAATTACGATGAATTGAAGAACTTAGGTCACATCGTTCAGATTGAAATTCGCCGAGATTCGCCCGTAGGAGCAGTGGTCTATGGAGGAGTTACCCTGCATCAATTCCGTGATGATGGGTACTTTACTTTTGACACGCTCACTAGCGGGCAAACTAAAGACTACTACTTAACTGCCTATATGCCAGCTAGTGCCGGTAATGAATATCAGGCCGCCAGAGCTGAATTTGATTTAAACATGGGTCTAGAATTAACTCCGATTCCACCGACCAGTGGCGGTGGCGATGGCGAGGGTAACCCGGGAGGCTCAGTCCTGGGAAGTAATTCAGGACCGGCTCCTGTCTGTACCGCCAATGCTCCTGGCAGTGCCCCCACTGTCACCATCACCAGCGTCGGAGTCAATACTGTCTCTTTGAGCTGGACAGCCGTTTCGCCAGTCACCCACTACGCCTTAGTTTTTACTCGAACCAGCGATGGCGCCCAATATGGGAGCACCAATATTGGTAATGTCACTACCTACACCATCACTAATCTTTCCGGAGGTGCTGGCTATACCTTTGAAGTTTTTGGAGTCAATGACTGTGCGCCTGGTCCCAGAGGTACGGCTACCAGTGGTATTGTCGGCGGACCGGTCATTGATACGCGACCTCTTGGTCCTGGGGGAGAAGTCTTAGGTGTGGAAGAGGATTTGGAAGCCAGTCCTTCACCAACGCCTAATGCCGAGTCTGAAAACAGTGGTCAAATAGCTGGTGTCTTTGATGATGTCTGCGCTCAATGGCGGCAGTATATCCCTTGGCTGCTGCTGATAGCTCAACTTGTGATTATCTTATTTGCCGAATGGAAATGGCGTGCTGATCAGGGTTGGACCAAGCACTTTGTCACCGTGGGTATGACTCTGTTGTCGATTGCTCTGTTCTATTTACTCCGAGAATGTGATTGTTACGCTGGCGGTTTCTTAGCCTGGCTGTGTAAGTGGTATTGGGTGGTGGCAGGTTTAATGACGCTCCTTTTAAGAGTCATTAGCTACGCTTTTATTGAAGAAGTAGAAGCTGGAGAAGAATCAAAAATAAAAAATTAAAAAGGTGCGTTTGACACCCCTTGTACTTGCTTCAAAAACTCTGCATAATGGGTTTTGTGAAACTACGCGAATCCTTTGCCCACCTCTTTCATCCGCGACGGTCAAATAATCATCGACCCCGATTATTACACCCACATGCCATGATGTATTTGGCTGCTATTGTGGTTGGCTTTAGCGGTTTATTACACAGTCTGAGTTTGCTCCCCACCCAATATGAAACCATTCTCGGCTTTGCTTCCAGCATTTCTCAGTCACAGGTGATAGAGCAAACTAATGCCCAACGGGCCCAACATGGTTTGCCAGCATTAACTCCCAATGAGAAATTAAGCCAAGCGGCGATGGCCAAAGCCCAAGACATGATGGCCGATCAATACTGGGCGCATACTGCCCCTGATGGGACGCAACCTTGGGCATTTATTCGCCAAGCAGGCTATTCATACAAGGTGGCAGGGGAAAATTTAGCGCGAGATTTTGCTAATGGCCAAGATATGATGGCCGCATGGATGGCGTCTCCTACTCACCGAGCTAATATTTTAAACACACGTTATACCGAAATTGGGATCGCGGTTCTTAATGGTACCTTGCAAGGGTATGAAACCACCCTAGTGGTGCAGATGTTTGGCACACCCCAGGGAGCTGTGGCAGCTGTGGATACCGAAGCGGCCCAAGTAACCCAAGCTCCCTCCTCCTTCCCCACTGAACCAGTAGTTGAAACTGTTGACACCGTTGAGACCCTTCCCACGCCCGTTCCAGATGCCGCTTCCGTGGGTCAGCAACCAACTCCAGCCAACACTACTGTCTTGGCGGCCGCCTTAGTGCCTTTAGGCGAGCTCCAAGTTCCGCCCCTCTTTACCCCGCTTCAACTGAGCAAAGCCCTTTTCTTAAGCATGATTATGATGATAGTTGGGACCCTACTTTATGATTCGTTGATTATTGGCCACCGTCAGACCATGCGGTTAGTAGGTAAAAACTTAGCCCACATTGTCTTTTTTAGCACCATTGCCTTTTTACTGATCTTATTTAAAGGAGGAATTGTTGGATGATAACCTTACATCGAGAACTGACTCAGCACAAATGGGCCTACGTGGTGTTACTATCTGCCATGTTACTAGCGGTGCTGTTATTTATGGCGGCTTGGCCTAGCCATTTTTGGCAACGGATAATTGGCTTAGCTGCTGCCGCATTTTACGCAATCTGGGGCATTTTAACCCACTGGCGATCTGACCACATTTCCAAGCACGTCGTGTATGAGTATCTGACGGTGGCTTTCTTAGGTGCCTTATTATTGCTGATGGTGACGATATAGATATAATAGGACTTCACATGCCCATCAAAACCTTTGTCATCTTCACTCTGCTCTTGCTGGCTCTTCCAGGCGTTACCCCAATCAGGGCGCAAGATGTGGTGACTCAACGTCAGGATCTATCTCAAGACTTGTTTGACTTAGAACGCAGCTACCGAGGTCAGTTGGACGAGTATCGTCGGTATGAACGAGAGTACCAACTGGCGTATGAGCAGAACACCAAACTGCAAACGCTCTCTTCCTTGGAAACCTTGGTCCAGGCTACCCACCGGGTGATGACCACTAGAGCCCTGGTTTTACATACGTACTTTCGGTTAATGAGGATCACGGTGCTCGATGCTGAGGGGATTAACACTCAACACAAGGACAGGTTGCTCAGTTCACTTGACGAAGCGGTCGCTCGGATTGAAACTCATCAACAACTACTCGAAAAATCTCAAAATAGAACTGCCCTCCAGCAAGCGGCGGTGGAGTTTGAACCACTTCATGAAAATTTACTGATCATCAGTAACTATGGCCAAACAGTGATTCAAGTTGGTCGGTTACAGAACATTTATGACAATGCTAACGTCTTATTAAGTCGCATCGAAGCCGAAGATGCCAGCCAGTTGTCGGCGGCAGAAGTCTCACAGCGCCAACGAGCAATTAATGAGACCAAAACGTCTTTGCAAGGCGTTCAGTCTCAACTTCAGCAAGCTAATACAGAACTGGAAGAATTGGTTCAGCGGCAAGCAGATTTTTATGACTTGTTTTATCTGACGGACGTCTATGACACTTTATCTAAAAGTATCGCCTTTTTAACGGAGTTACGCTAAGTATGAACGAAGCACAACCGACCAGCCCGATTCACACCGATCAAACCTTATTTGCGGCCCAAGAGCCGTATCTCGATTCTGGTCGGTCAGCGCTGGAGCGAGCTGAAGCACCGGCTTCGGTACCCGTATACAAACAAAAAAAGGTCATCTTGGCGGTAGGGGGAGTGTTGGCTTTGTTGGTGGTACTGTTAGTCGCCAGTGCTTTGATGATGAATGGTGGAACTTCACCTATGACCCGACTAGAACCTTCACCCACACCTCAAGTGCAAACGCCTGGTAAATATGCGACAGAATTAAAACAACTTAATGACGATTTGCAAAAAGCAGATCCGACTCAGAAAGAATTACCCTTCCCCCCAATCAATCCGGAGATTGATATTTAAGTTACTCAACTTCAAATAATGTTTTTATTTTGTCTAAGTCAACGTTAAAGTTACGGCCATGGCGTTCTAATATTTCTTTTTTATCTCGGAAGAGGAGTTGCAAATAAGGCTTAATAGTTTTCTTGATTTCTTGAACATTAGTATCAAAAGGTGTGTGGGCCAAACTGGCTAACGAAGGCAATGTTTCCTGATTAGGAGGAAGATAGTAATCCACTTCCTCTGCTTCTACCCAGGTGTGAGCAATAGCGCTCACAGTAGCAAAAATGTCTGCTTCCTCTAAAAACATCAGAAAAGAAGGATCAAACTCCTTTTGTTCAGTCATAGATTTTTCATGTAATCGATTAAGATGATAAAAACCGAGCGTGGCCAAGTTGTAATTATAAAGGCCAGGTTTAATGATACTTTCTAAAAGATTACCGATATACTGGTCTCTAGAAGTGACTTGACCTGTCCAATTTTTTGGTAGGTGCTCTACTATCTGACTGTAAAATATTTTTCCAGCTTTAAAGACTCTATCAAAAGTCAGTCCATTTGTTGATGCAGTGGGTAACGATTGTTGATATTCTCGAATTACCTGAATGACCTCAGCAGCAGATAGTAACGATGCTTCTGAAGGCACTTCTTGAAACAGTGAGTTCATAACGTTGATGGGTTGAAGATATGCTTCCAATGTCTGGCGTTCTACGGTCATGCTGGTTGTTTCTAGCTCTTCCAACATTTGGACTGTTCGAGTTTGGTAATACACAACGGTGGAGGCTATAAAACTTGCAATATCATTTGATGAAAACCTAAGGAGATCAGCTACACTTTGGCCGTCAAGAAATGTAATTGGATGATAGTGAGTATTAAAAAATAGAGCATGCTCTGGATAGTAACCACTACTTGCTACCATCTGGTCCAACTTTTTTTTAAAAAGAACTGTGGGATACGCTGCCGACTTACTAGCGATCATATCTAATGTGTGACAAACAGAAAGTGAAGAAGTCAGGCCTTCAGCACTTTGGGCTTGGGAGAGAAGACTATTTAAGAGTGAGTTTAAGTCTGTTCCAGGAATTGAAAAAAGGTGCTCTAGGAGCAACATCAGGGCGGATGGATATGTGTTATGACGCCATTTAAACTGGCCATCCTTTTGAATAAATGAAAGCAGTGCATGCCTGGAAGCAGGAGCATTTTTATTTAAGGGTTGGGTCCCAATTAAGGACAACTTAGCGTATCCCATTTCAGCTGGTTCGACAGCTAGGGTGACCTGGGGATAATTAGCAACAAGAATGGCTATTTCTTCTGGAAAGGTGGTAGGAACAAGCAATCTATTTTCAAACGTGGCTATAAACTTAACCACCGTGGGGTGAGTATCTATGAGCTCCACCAACCCTGCTCCCATTAGTGATTCATCGGGACACTGGGCATGGGCTTCGTCCATTTTGGCTAAGGTAGTTTGAACGTCGGGGGAGTAGTTGAGGTGCAAGCCCAGTTGTTTCTCAGGTAGCATACGAGGAGGGAATTATAGCATGATGAGTTCACAAGACGTGATGCTTTTAAGCAACACCCTCTGGGAAGAATGTAATGAGTTTCTGGCTTTTTTTGAAACTGCGTTACAATAAGGTAATGACCTTTCAACTTCTGATGCTCTCAGTTTTTCTAGCATTAAATGTAGGAATTTTTTTCAGGGCGCTTCAATTGACCAAGAAAGGTGGTTTTTATACCGACACACCTTTGCTAGGTTTACTGGGAATTTTTGTCTGGGGAGATGCGTTGGTCTTAGCCCCCTTTTGGGCCGTCGTCTCTCTCATTGGCATCTGGTTGCCACCACTTTATATGCTGAGGTTTCTTTTACTCTTCTACGCCATTCGTTCCGCGTACGAAGTTATTTACTGGATCAACCACCAAGTGGCTCAACGTGAGTATATGCCACCGTTTGCTAGAAGATTTTCATGGTTGAAACCTAATGAAGGAGCGATTCTTTACCAGCTGATGAACATGGTCCAAGTCATTCTCAGTCTGGCAGCTCTCGGCTGGACCTACGCTTAGTTACCAGACAGCATGTTCATGATCGATCGATTCCAACTAAAGAGAAGGTAGGCCACTACTACCCAAAAGGTAATCGAGAATAAAGATACACCCAATGAACCATAGAGCAGTAGGGTGAGCTGGTTGATGATTTGGGCCACAATCCAGATGTGCAGACAGAGCTGCAACACCTTTTTAAAGCCCATTCTAAATCGATACAACCTGAGCAATAAATACAATAAAAAGATATCGAGCAATCCTTGAATAAACGTATTGATGGTCATTAAGAATGGCGAAGCCAAAACGAAAGCGGTCGTGACCACTGGCCTTAGTTCATTAATCGCTCTCTTAACTCGAGCTACCATTTCATTTTTATTCTCTTGGGTGATTGTAAAAGGTTGCTCAAACCCCGGTACTTCTGTCAAGGGCATTTGGGTCCACTGGCCACTGGCGTTTTGAAGGTAAAAAGTGGTGGGGGAGAAGACGAGTAAATGGGAGCTGTAGGGAGATGTCGACAGTTGGTCGGCAGTCGGATTTTTTGTAGAGTAATAAAGCAAGCGTTCAGGAAAGTAAGGTGAAGTGGCGCCCTCTGGATATGCCAGCGATTGAGGCTGCTCGGTGTTGGTTGTCAGTTGCTCGCCATTCCAAGTAATCACTAAATCTTGGGGATACTGCTGACTGACTTGATCCAAGCCTTTATCCAACGCTGACAAAAACATGGGGATGTCTCGCAGATGCAAGCGCAGGCTGAACAAGGCTCCGGCTATCACCATCCCGACCATAAACACTTTAATTGAGGTCCACCAGGAAAATTCTTGAACGTGTAAATAATATCCAGCATTGGTGAAGGTTCCAAGTACGTGTTCCCAGAGGCTAAAGCGAGGAGTAGTTACTGGCATTGATCTGGAAAGTATACCGCGTCTGTCATCAGATCACAACTTGAGCTATAATCACCAGTATATGTCATACAATTTTTCAGATTTTGAAGTAAAAATGGATAAAGCCTTGCAGCACGTTCGGCAAGATATTGGTTCACTGCGGACGGGTAAAGCCTCTCCCCAATTGCTCGATCCGGTAATGGTAGAAGTCTATGGCACTCGGATGAAGATTAGCGAAGTAGCTAACATTTCGGCCACCGATCCCACCTTGCTCGTTGTCTCGCCGTGGGATAAAAGCATCTTAAGCGCCATTGAAAAATCCATTAACATTGCTGGCCTCAACCTCAACCCGGTGGTAGATGGGGAGATCATCCGGATCGCCATCCCACCTTTAACAGAAGAGCGCCGGAAAGAGATGGTCAAGATTTTGCACCAAAAGATTGAAAATGGCCGAGTGATGATGAGGACAGTCCGAGCCGACGCCAAAAAAGAAATTGAAGCCATGAAAGGCGAAGCTGGTGTCAGTGAAGATGATATCGCTGCTGATGTGGTGACCTTAGACAAAAAATTCCAAGAGAAGATGGATGAACTTGATAGTCTTTCTCAGCACAAAGAAGTAGATTTAATGAAAGTGTAATTTCACCACATGCTAGGTGCCGTCCTTTTTATTCTAGTCTTATCCTTTTTAGTCATCATTCATGAATGTGGCCATTTCTTTGCGGCCAAGTGGGCAAAAGTAAAGGTAGAAGAGTTTGGATTAGGGTATCCACCTTTAGCGGTTAAACTCTTTACTTGGAAAAATACATTGTTTTCTTTAAATTGGATTCCTTTTGGTGGTTTCGTACGGATGGAAGGAGAAGAATTGGAAGAAAGTATCCAGCAACCGGACTCCAATCCTAAAAAAAATAAAACAGCTGAATATCCTTTTTACACTCGCTCTGCTTGGCAACGCTTAGTGGTGATTCTGGCCGGTGTGACCGTTAACTTTTTGTTTGCTTTTTTGGCCTTTAGTATCTATTTCACTCTTAATGGCATTCCGGCCCTCAGTGATATGGTTACTATTCAAAGTCCAGAGCAGGTAACGTCAATTAGTATCGGCACTGAGGATTACTCGGTCGCTAATACAGAAGAACTACAGCAGTATCTTGATCAATTTAATCAATCCCAACCTCGAATTGGTTTTATTGCTCCTCACTCTCCGGCTGAGGAGGCTCAGATTCCGACTAATGTCAAAATCACTCAAGTTCAATTTGAAGATGAAGTTACACCTATTACCAATAGCTTAGAAGTGGTTGAGTTCGTGAATGCTCATGCGGGTCAGAAGATCAAGCTAAGTACCACTTTGCCTTGTACGGGTATAACCTGTCCTACTGAAACAAATACATATGATGTCTACATCAGGACTGACGAAGAGCTGACCAATCCTTCCAAGGAAGGTAAACTAGGTATCCATTTTGATTATTCGCTGATGGTGCACTACCCACTTTGGCAAATGCCCTTCCGTGGCACTTGGTATGGTTTCCAACAGGCATTGTACATGGGTATCTTCATTCTGCAGTCGCTCGGTGATATCGTCTACCTGGCCGTAGCTGAGGCCAAAGTTTCGCCTGAAGTCGGTGGCCCAATTGCCATCGTTGATCAAGCCAACCAAGCTGGATTATTTGAACGAGGAGCTTTAGAAGTCTTATATTTTATGGGGATGTTATCTGTGAATTTAGCCATTATTAACTTGCTGCCGATCCCGGCTTTAGACGGGGGGCGGGCAGTCTTCATCCTACTCGAAAAAGTAATTGGGAAACGAACATTGGTCAAGTTTGAAGGCTACGCTAATTACGCTGGTTTTGTCTTTTTGATAGGGTTGATGGTATTGATTACGGCCCGAGACCTTTATAATGTCTTTATAAGTTAGGCGTGACATGAAAAAACAAAAGCACCAACCGCCGGTTGCAAAAACCAATTTGGCTATAGATAATCAATTTACCAGAATTTTAGGATACGAATTAGCGGTCATACAACGTGATCTGCTCAAGACTATTCTTATTTCCGGAATCTTAATTGGAGTGGTGATTGGGCTGAGTTTCTACTTGGGCTAATGCTCCATATTGTTATTTGACTCCAAGTCGCATATAGTAAAGGATTGTATGAAACAGAAACAGTCACTCATCCTCGCCTTACTTCTTTATATTGTCTCTGCGGTGGCATCCTACGGAGCTTTTTCCTACCTGGGTGGGGAAAATCGCCAGTCAGTGACGGTGTCTCCCAGTGGCGAAGAAGAGGGTGAGACAGCTTTAAGTGTGCTCTTAAATATTGACCCCAGTGAACCTAAAGATCAAGTCTGTCCTCTAAATGGTGCCATGTACACGGCGACTGAAAAAGAAGCTTGGTCTAAACGCCGCCCGCTGGCAGTTATGATTGAAAACTCACCTGATGCACGGCCTCAATCTGGTTTGTCTGACGCTGATGTGGTGTACGAAGCCATTGCCGAAGGTGGTGTGACTCGATTTATGGCCATGTTCTATTGTGATGTTCAAAGATTCGACACAGTGGTGGCTCCGGTTCGTTCGGCGCGTACCTATTACGTCGACTTTGCTTCTGGCTACAACCGACCTTTATACGTCCACGTTGGTGGCGCCAACACTCCTGGCCCGGCTGATGCTTTGGGTCAGATTGGTGAGTATGGGTGGAATGGTGAAAATGACCTCAATCAATTCTCAATTGGGTATCCTACTTTTGTGCGTGATTACAACCGCGTTCCAGGCAAAGAAATTGCTACCGAACACACCATGGTTTCTAGTACAGAAAAATTATGGGCTGTCGGTGAAGAGAGAGGCTGGACTAATATGTCCCCTGACACTACTGTCCGAGGCCGAACAGTCCCCGGTGAAGATTGGCAGACCGATTTCGAACCCTGGACTTTTGAAGACAGTGCCGGTGATAAAGGCAGTGTCTCTACCATTAGTTACGAATTTTGGTCTGGATACAGCGATTATGGGGTGAAGTGGGAGTATGATACTGCTGCTGACATGTATAAGCGCTCTCAAGGTGGAGAGGAACATATAGATTTAAATAATGATGCGCGGGTGATGGCTGCTAATGTGATTGTGCTTTTAACTGATGAAAAAGGTCCCATCGATGAAAAGAAACACATGTTGTACCGGACTGAAGGCACAGGTGATGCCTTGCTCTTTAAACATGGCCAAGCTTTGGAAGTAACTTGGAGTAAAGCATCCCGGACCGATGAGCTTCGCTTTGTCGATAGCAAGGGTGACGATGTGCCGCTGGCGCGCGGCTTAACCTGGATCTCCGTGGTCGATAAGAGCACTGAAGTCGAGTATTAAATTTTAGTGATTAACTAGGTCTTATACCCCGTACCGAATCTGGTACGGGGTTTTTGTACTTGAAACAATCTTTCCCACTAGCTACAATTGAGTACAAATTGTGGTTAAAATTTCGCTTTTTGTTCGCCTATGAGTGACCTTCAAGACTTCATGATCTCCCGAACTCGCACCAAATTAATGGAGCTGTTTTTCTTGAAGCCGGAAGAAATGTACTTTGTCCGGGAAATTACTCGTTTAACCAACGAAGAAATTAATGCTGTGCGCCGTGAGCTTGATCGGATGGTCAATTATGGCTTGCTTAAAAGTGAACAACGTGGCAACCGGCTCTACTACTCACTTAATCCTCGCTATGTTTTTCACCAAGAGCTGCAACAGATGATTGCCAAGACTACAGGTTTGGGCTTACAACTCCGCAAGCTGCGTCGCAAACTAGGTACGATTGAGTTTGTCATGTTTTCCGCCAAGTACGTTAAAGGCAAACGACCGTTTCAAAATGAAGTCGATATGCTGGTGATCGGGGACATAGTTTTACAAGAACTACAGGTTCTAGTTAAAGAAGAAGAAAAACGAATTGGTCGAGAGCTTAACTATGCCGTTTTCACTCGAGAAGAATTTGATTTCCGTAAAGTTCGCCGTGATCCTTTCGTGATGGATATCTTGTACAGCAGCCGCGTCATGATTATCGGTGCTGAAGAAGAGTTTGTAGAAAGAAATATTCCTGGATTATAAAACTTTTAAAGTTTTTGACGTCATTCATGAGCACATCATATTATCGCCTCTTTTTCATTGTTCTTTTAACTGCGGTGGCGGCTGCCATTGCCTTACCTAAGGAACTGCCGATCAAATTTGAGTGGCGACAGTTTAAGATTGATCGCGTTATTGGTTCCCCTGGGAACTTTGAATTGAAACAGGGCCTCGACATCCAGGGCGGCATGCAGGTGGTACTCGCTGCTGATATGAGTGAAATTCCAGTTGAGGATCGGGAGCGGGCTCTGGAATCAGCTCGAGAAATTATGTTACGCCGAGTGGATTTATTTGGCATTAGTGAGCCTGTCGTTCAAACGTCTCAACAAGGAGATCAACATCGGATTATCGTGGAACTGCCAGGGATTGATGATCCAGCTCAGGCACTTCAGTTGTTAGGTACTACGGCTCAACTTTCGTTTCGATTGCAGTCTCAAGAAACCTCCCCCGAGGCCACTGAGTCTGCTATGGCTTTTTTCAACTCTTTTCAAGAAGTAGGGATTGGAGGGGATCAACTGCGACGAGCTACGGTTCAGTTCGACCCCCAGACCGGTGAGCCAGTTATTGGTCTAGAATTCAACGAAGAAGGCACCGAGAAGTTTGCTCAAGTTACTACCGATCACACCGGAGAAACGCTGGCCATTTTCTTAGACGACTTTCCGGTCACCATGCCGGTGATTCAGACGCCGATTTTAAATGGTCAAGCGCAAATTTCGGGTGGTTTTACAGTGGAGCAAGCTCAACAGTTAGCCATTCAACTTAATGCCGGGGCTTTGCCAGTGCCGATTGAAGTCATTGAACAACGAACCATCGGGGCTAGTTTAGGCCAAGAATCGGTACGAGATAGTTTGCGGGCCGGAGTAATTGGGATTGGTTTAGTCATGACGTTCATGATTGCCTACTATGGTTTGAAAGGATTCTTAGCTAGTTTAGCGCTGGTAGTCTATGCCGTCTTAACTGTTGCCACTTATAAAATTTTGGGAGTGACGTTAACGTTGCCCGGTTTGGCGGGACTGTTATTGTCTATTGGCATGGCGGTGGACGCCAACATTTTAATTTTTGAACGGATGAAGGAAGAATTATTACTGGATAAGCCTTTTGAGCGAGCTATGGAACTGGGTTTTGGTCGAGCTTGGGATTCCATTAAAGATGCTAATATTGCTACTATTATGACGGCCTTAGTCTTGATAAACCCACTCGATTTCAGTTTTCTTAACACCAGTGGCTTGGTTCGGGGCTTTGGAGTCACGTTGTTAATTGGGGTCTTAATTAGTTTATTTACCGGGGTGGTAGTAACAAGGACTTTTATGAGAATATTTTTGGCTTCAGGTAAAAAAGTATGAACTTAATGAAATTTCGC
>DASVCZ010000047.1:0-10316 GCA_036381335.1 Patescibacteria group bacterium
CCCTACTACTGCTATTACTAATTAATATATATAAAAGAATTAAGAAATATGGAGTATGATCAACACACTATAAAAAAGTAAAAAAAGCATTTTCCTTTAAGATGACAATTTCCGTATTACAAGAAAATCTCCACGCCGCGTTACAAGCAGTATACAAAGCAGTTCCTAGTAACCCTCAGTTACCCATTCTGTCTTCGTTGTGCCTTAACGTGACTGAGCAAGAAATGACGTTGTCTGCCACAGATCTCTATCTAGGCATCACCAGTGCTGTCCCCGTCAAGGCCAGTGAAGAGATCAAGAAAACTGTGCCGGCTAAAGTCTTTTTTGACATTGTTCACTCCTTGCCCGCAGGCAAGTTGGAACTCGATTTAGATGAGTCTTCTTTGACTATTCACTCGGCTAACTCTGATACCAAAATCGCGTTGGCTTCAGCTGATGAATACCCCGAGTTTCCTGAAATTCAAGGCCAGTCATTGACCTTTACTCGTCAACAGCTAGAGCAGATTACTGAGTGGGTGGCATACAGCGCCTCGACTGATCAAGCTCGGTTAGTCTTGACTTCAGTTTCCTTCGCTCCTCGAGGGGAAACTCTAGAAATAGTCGCTACCGACGGTTTCAGGTTGAGTCTTTACTCTTTAAAAACGGAACACTCCTTAACTGAACCTCTCCTCTTGGGGGCGAAAGCCATCATAGAAATTGTCCGGATTGCTAAGCAACTCGATCAAGAACAGGTTGAAATTATGTACTCGGCAGCTGACAAGCAAGCGGTGGTTAAAATTGGTTCGACTCATATCTTTATCCGCTTAATTGAAGGTGATTACCCGCCGTATGAAAAAATTATGCCGGCCACTGCCAGCATTACAGCTGCCTTTGAAGCCAGTGAGTTTGTCAGCCAAGTTAAACGAGCTCTCGTTGTTGCCCGAGATGTGTCGAACATTGTTACCCTAGAGTTCACGCCCGAAGAAATGAAAATTCTGGCTCAATCAAGTGTCTCTGGCACCTATCAAGGCACGATGCCAGTTATTTCTTTTACCGGTGAGCCGATTACAATTGCCTTTAATGCGAGTTATTTACTCGACTATATTTCGCATGTTAAGCCTCATAACGTTACCCTAGAAATGACCGAACCGCTGAAGCCGGCTGTCTTTAAAGATGCCGACAAGCCAGACCTCTCCTACCTCGTCATGCCGTTCCGGACGAATTCATAGCTTCTGATAGCTTCTTAAAGATTCGTTTTCAAACTTTTAATTTCTATCCAGGTAAGGTAAAATACTCCTTCTTACTTAGTTAAAGGAAATAGTAAGGAACAGTATGGCAAAACGAGTGTGGCAACCCAAAAAACACAAACGCATGAAAAAACATGGCTTCTTACACCGCTTAGCGACAGTGGCTGGTCGGGCCGTGCTGAAGCGCCGTCGAGCCAAAGGCCGCGCTCGCTTAAGTGTGGTGGCTTCGGGCAAGTAGTATACTGAATCATGATTCCCACACCTTATCGGTTGAAATTACGCTCCGAACAAGAGTTTTTTGCGCAAGCGCAACGGTTTTCGACTCGTTTATTCGTTATCTATCATCGAAGGCCGACTAATGTCCCTCAAGTAGCGGTCATTATTCCCAAAAGAAAAATTGCTAAAACAGTGCATAGAAATAAACTCAAACGCCAGCTTTATTCGCTCCTCTATCAAATGAAAGATCAACTACCAACTAAAGAAATCGTGGTCTATTACAAAGCGCCTTTTATGGCCAGTTACCAAGAACTAGCCGCCGATCTAGCCCAAAACCTGGGGAAAATTAAAACATAGAGTCTTACATTTAAAAATTAAAAATTTAATATTAAAAATTTAATATTAAAAATTAACATGTTTCTTATTCGTTTGTACCAAGCACTCGATGGCATCAAACACCAGATTCTCTTTACGGTCTTTGGTTACTCTAGTGTCTGCAAGCATCGACCGACGTGCAGTCTGTACACGCTCCACGAAATGGAAACCAATGGTACAATCGTAGGGTTATGGCGCGGATTTTACCGCCTGCTTACTTGTTTTTAGAAAAACCTGTCTATGAATTTTCTCGCTCCTCTAGCTCAAATTATTTTAAGTATCTTAGCTCAGCTCTACCAAGTGACTGGTGATTTGGGTATCGCCATCATTGCCTTCACTCTGGCTTTGCGGGCTTTACTGATACCTCTGACGCTCCCCTCTTTGCGCGCCCAACAAAAAATGAAGGAGCTGCAGCCAGAACTAAAAAAACTGAAGCAAAAGCATGCCGGTGATAAACAAAAACTCCAACAAGCTACCATGGACATGTACAAAAAATACAACGTTAATCCCCTGGCTGGTTGCTTACCGCAATTGATTCAAATTGGAATTTTGATTGTCTTATATCAAGCGATGCTTAAATTCCTGGGCCAAACTGAGGTCAACGGTATTAGTATTGACCCCACCTTTTTATGGCTTAACTTAACTCAACCAGACCCTACCTATGTCTTGCCCGTGGTAGCCGCAGTGTCTCAATTAATCATGTCCTTAATGATTGCTCCTGGAGCAGAAACCCCAGATATTGTGCCGAATAAAGCCACCAGTAAAAAGGTGAAAGCCAAGAACGAAAAAGAAGAAGACATGGCGGAAATGGCGGCCAGTATGCAACAACAGATGTTGTTCTTAATGCCGGTGATGACGGGCTTTTTTGCCGCGCGTTTCCCGGCCGGCATTGCACTTTACTGGGTCATCACGACTTTCTTTAGCATCGCCCAACAATATTACATCTCTGGGTGGGGTGGTCTAATTACGTATTCACAACGTGCCTATCAATTTCTTGTTAATCTGCCTCAAAGTCGAAAGGAGCAAAAATGACCGTTCACGATTACGTCATGCGTTTAACTCAACACTGTGGGTTGTTAGAAGACCAAGTCAGCTTGGAAGTTGACGAAGGTGATGAAGTAGTTACTATTTCCCTGCACGTCCCGGAAGAGGATGTGGGGGTCTTTATTGGTCACCGAGGTGAAACCTTGGCTTCGATTCAACGCTTAGTGAGATTAGTTTTTCAAGAAGAGTATGGTGATCGGAAACTGGCGATTGATGTCAATAGTTATCGCCAGGAGCGCCAACAGTATTTAGAAGATTGGGCCCACCGAATTGTGGAAGAGGTGGTGGGCGGAGCTGGTGAGTACCGCTTCCCCTACTTGTCTTCCTATGAAAGATTCATTGTCCACAGTGCTATTAGCAACTCAGACCAAGCCGACCAAGTGGAAAGCTTTTCTGAGGGCGAAGACCGCCAACGACGGCTGGTGGTGCGACTGAAGTCTTAAAATAGAAAAATAATCATTAAAATCACTATGAAACTCACTATTTTCACCGACGGTGGCGCCCGCGGCAATCCTGGCCCGGCAGGGATTGGCGTAGTCGTCCTGGACGAGCTAGCGCACGTCGTTTTTGAACATTCAGCTTATCTAGGCAAAGCCACTAACAACGAAGCCGAGTATCGAGCCTTTCAAGCTTCTTTAGACTGGCTCCTCTCCTCTACTCACTTGGATCAAGCCACGCATATTTCGTGGAAACTCGACTCAATGTTGGTGGTGGAACAACTGCAACGGCATTGGAAAATAAAAGAACCGCATCTAAAACTTTTAGCCGACCAGATTTGGCAAAAACTTGACCAGTTGCAGATTCCCTACACCATTGGCCACGTGCCTCGAGCCGAAAATAAAGATGCCGACGCCCTAGTCAATCAAGCGCTGGATGCGCATCGGCCTTAAATATTCCTCTCTCTCCCCAATCTAGGTTACAATGAGCAATATTAATTTTTAGTTTCTAATCTCAAATTTTTAAACTAGGATGTTTAAACCAGGAAATTCTTGGAAATTAAGAATTAAAAATTAAGAATTTATAATGTCCCGCTTGATAACTCAACTAGCCGAAGACGAGCCAAAAGTGGTGGTGATTGGGAGCGTTTCGCCACTTCAACAAGAAGTGGTAGCCTATTGCCGTCGACAACAAATGGCAGTGGAGAGTTGTTCCTTTCATCAAGCAGCATCAGAAATCGCTAAAAATAATTGGTATAAAGTGGTCTTGATAGTCGAAATTACTCCTACATTTGATCAAATGGGGTTTGATCAGGTTTGGCAAGCGTTTTTGTCACTTCCCTCTTCGCAACGAATTAGCATCTGTACTTTCCCTACGCCCATCGACACCCGCATGCCGGAATACGATACTTGGAGTCAAGTCTCCCAGTTAGCGCTGACGCTCTTAACCCGATATCGCCAATTGGCAGGCCAAGCGACGCTGTTCTTTGGTCAAGATGTCTACACCGGAGACCATTGGTGGCCCTTTGCCTCCAAAAGTGTGGTCTACGACCCTCATCTGCCTTTGTATGTCCAAAGTGTGACTGGTTTTTGGCAGGCATGTAAACCCTACTTCTTTAGCCCACAGGCGCAAAGCCTCTTGGTTCAGGGCAAAAAACACGAATCGACAGCCCTCTTAAAAGAAGTCAAACGTCAACAAGAAACACTTCACTCCCAACCCGTGGAAATTCTCGATTTACCAGCTACCACACTGGAGTTGCCGATTGAGGTTGATCAGAAACTCAGTCACGACACTGATTCGGTGCCTGATCTGGTCGCTCCTCTCTTGGCTGCTTCGGTGCCGGCAATGTCCACATCCAAAACAACTAGAAACACCTTGCCTCTGCCCCAACGTCACTCCACTCCAGGAACTAAAAAGAAAGCTGCTTCTAAGGCCTCTTCCACACCCCCCTCGAAAGTGTCTCTACCACCAAAACCAATAATTACGCCCAACCAAGAAATTGTCGAAAAAGTCCAAGCAGTCTTTTCGGAAAAACGTACTACCGAGAAAAAAGAAGTGGTGGCTGAATTAGCCAAAGCCGATCTCAAGGCCCGTGGTCGTAAACAACACCGCCGCTGGTTGTTTTATACGGCGGTTGGTTTTATCAGCTTAGGCAGCGGGTTGGTTCTAGTATCCTTGGGGTATTTGCTGTCTATCTTTTTAATGAAACAAGCCTTGTGGGGTACTTTAGCAGACTTAAAACAGAGCTCCACCCAAGAACTTGTTATTTCTCCCGCATTGGAACAAAGAGTCTCGATGACGGTGGCCCAAACCAATTGGTACTCGCATATTTTGCCGCTTGCCCTCTTTGGTGAAGCTACTTCCTGGGTTGAGCTGGGAAAGAATCTGGTGGCTGCCCAAAAAGATGTCCAGCAAGTGGAAGGATTGATTTCGCAAGCAGTGGCCTCGGTTTTTAATCCCGCTGTCACGCTCAGTCCTACCCCGCTGGCCTTAGAAGAAAAGTATCAACACATTAGTTTATTGGTGAGCGTAGTTTCTCAATTTGAAGATGAAGTAATCGATCCAGAAAAACAACAGCTGTTAAAAAGTGCCAAAAACTGGTTGCAACAGCGCAGCAATGAACTTACTGCTTACCAACGATTACAACCGATTTTAGGCCCCCTCTTAGGCGCAGAAGGTAAAAGAAAATACGCCATCGTCTTTCAAAACAATCAGGAACTCCGGCCCACTGGCGGCTTCATCCAAAGTGTGGGTATTTTAACCTTTGCCAATAATCAATTAATCGACACCCAGGTATATAACGTGTACGAGCTGGACGAACGGCTGCAAGCAAGTGTGACTCCGCCCACAGAAGTCACCCAACTCTTAGGCGAGCACCAATGGTACCTCCGCGATAGCAACTGGAATCCCGACTTTACTCAGTCAGGTGAAAGCATCCGCTGGTTTATAGAGCATGAGACCAACCAACAACTGGACGGCGTTCTGGCATTCACTGTCCCCGCTTTAGAAGCGCTTTTAAAAGTGGTAGGCCCCCTAGATATTCCCGAGTACAACGAAGTCATTACCGACCGCAACTTGGCTGAACGGCTAGAATTTCACTCAGAAGTCCAACTGACTGGTCAAAACGATACTCAAGAGTACGCTGAACTTTTGCTCCAGCGGTTGTTGCAAAAGCTGCAGACCACCACTCCCGACAACGGCCATAAAATTGCCCAAGTGTTGCACGATCAACTGCAGCGCAAACAGATGTTTTTAAATGTCAGTGACGCCGGCGAGCAAGCTACTATCCAAGCCCTTGGCTGGTCGGGAGGCTTGTTGGTTCCCCAGTGTCCCACTCAATTAAGCACCGCCACTGAGTGCGTGGTGGATACATTGGCGGTGGTGGATGCCAATATTGGAGTAAACAAGGCTAATTATCACCTTCAGCGGAGCGAAAGCCATCATATTACGCTCAGCGAAACCAACGCTACTCATACCCACACTGTGCTTTTAGAAAATACTTCTCAAACCAACGCTTGGCCGCAAGGGCCCTATAGTTCGTATTTGAGGTTTTACTTGCCCGAGGGCGCCCAACTAACCCAAGTTAAAGTAAATAATCAAGCTATGGCTGCTAAAGACATTGTCCAAACAGAGTATCAAGCGTTCACGGTGGTAGGGGTGGTTACCCAAACGCCCATTCAACAACAAACTACGGTCGATATCACCTACTCTACTCCCTTGGCACAAACGCCCAACTCAGCCTATGCTTTCTTTTATCAAAAACAAGCCGGCCTAGAAATTCCGTTAACCACCGTCTCTCTGACACACTCCCCTACCCTAACGCCTCGTATTATCGCTCCCCAAGCCAATGTGCAGCTAGGCACGATCACCTTTAATGAGTTTGAGGATGACCACGTCTTTGTGGGGGTGTCTTTTTGAGAGTAACTGCCTCATTCCCCTGCTAGCTCTTCCCTTTCTTCCTTGAGTGCGATAAAATACTCAACCTAGTGCGCTTTTAGAAAGTGAAATCTAATCCCAAAGGAACGTATGTCCACTCGACACAACTTAGCAGCTCAACCCAGAGAAATCATGGGGAAACAAGTAAAAAGATTGAGAAATCAAGGTTTTTCTATTGCTTCCGTCTCTACTCAAGAGGGGACTTCAACGGCCTTGCAACTTGATACCAAAGAACTCCAGCACCTGCTTCAGGAAGCAGGCGAGAGTGCCTTGTTGTATCTCCAAGTGGCTGGTGAAAAGGCTGAACGCCCTGTCCTGATTGAAGAAGTTCAGTTCCATCCAGTCAGTGGTGACATCTTGCATTTACAGTTTAAGCAAGTCAACTTGAAGGAAAAAGTGACAGCTGAAGTGCCGGTGGAAATGACAGGTGAATTTAAGGTTTCTGGTGGTGTCTTGTTGACTATGAAAGACGCTGTGGAAGTGGAAGCGTTACCAACTGACTTACCAGAGAAATTTGTAATTGATGTTTCAGGTCTGAAAGAAATTGGGGAGACTATTACTTTGGCAGAATTAACTTTTGACAAAGAGAAAGTAGCTCTCGTTTTAGACGAGGAGCAAACTCCCGAATCGGTGACCTTAGTCATGGTTCAGGAAGTTAAAGAAGAAGTTGAAGAAGCCCCCGTCGAGCCAGCTGAAGGGGAGACTCCTGCTGCTGAAGCTGCACCTGCGGCTGAAGCTCCCGCTGAGCCAGCTAAAGAGTAATCTCATTATTTGGATCAATTGCCTGAGCTTTTTTAACGTATTTCCGTGCGTTGTTTTCATCGCCCATAGCCGAGTAGAGGCGAGCCATATTAATGAGCACATCTCTGTGGGTGGGTTGTTGTTCGTAGAGGGCTTGCCACTTGGTTAGTTCTGTTTCTAGTTCAGCATTGAGCACCGTCACTACTGGGGACGGTTTCTGGGTCATACTCTTGGAAAGTACCAGTAGAAAATAGACAAAAAAGAAAAGGGTGATCAAGAAACTGCGAAAAGGGGAGAGGAGCGTGGTCACTGCCACCACTAAAAAAGGTACCAAAGAAATTACAAGCCGAGCAATAAAAAATGGCAGTAACAAACGGCGCATTACTTCATTTTACCAGCTGGCCACGAGGAAAGAATTAAGAGTTTCTCATCCTGGCTAATTACTCCTTGCTGACGCAGCTCTTGCCAGACTGCTTCCGTGACGAAAGGCACGAACGGGTGGAGGAGTTTAAGAAAAGTAAGTAAGCCTTGTAACAGTTGTTCATCACTCAACTCACCAGCTTTGTTTTGCTCGATACACTCATCGCAGAACCAGTGCCAGAATTCGTTGTAGACCGTTTCGGCGGCCAAGCCAATTTTGTAGTCATTAAGTTGCTGGGTGATGGTATCCACTAGACGCGATATTTTGTCGGTAAATTGAGGGTCACCTTTCGGCATTTTGCTTGCTACTTTTTCGTCCAGAGAACGGTCAGTCTTTGGCTGATGTTGAGCATTCATCACGTACCGCGCCGCGTTCCAAATCTTGTTTCCTAGGTTCCTCATGGCTCTAAAATCGGTTTCACCGACTGATTTATCTAAACCAGGAGAGGAACGAATAACTAAGGCCATTCTGAGGGCATCAGCGCCGTACTTAGCAATCATGTCCAGTGGGTTAATAACGTTGCCTTTGCTCTTACTCATTTTCTGACCTTTAGGATCACGAACCAGCCCGTGTAGGTAGACGGTATGAAAAGGGAAACGTCCTGTAGCAAACTTGCCGATCATCAACATCCTCATCACCCAGAAGGGAAGAATGTCGTAGCCCGTTTCCATGACTGAAGTGGGATAAAAGCGATCAAAGTCGGTGCGGGAGGTAGCAGTATCACGATCATGCTTTTTTTCGTTGGCAAGTAAAGTAGAAAATGGCCATTGAGCTGACGAAAACCAGGTGTCGAACGTGTCAGTTTCTTGAATGTAATTACCTGCCGGCTTAGTCGCGGAGATAACGTAGGGCACATTGGGTCCTACAGTAATTTTTTGAATATTTTCCAGGATCTCAGTTAGACTAAATCTTTTTAAAATAGAGTACAAATTGTCGCTGATTTGGCCACTTTCACGTGCTGCAGCGCTGATTATTATATCTCGCTCATGGCCGTCAATTTGGTACCACACCGGGAGTCTGACGCCCCAAACTATCTGTCGCGATACGTTCCAATCTTTGAGATTTTCTAACCAGTGTCTGAGGATTTTATCGTGACCGGCTCCGTGAATAGTAATTTCGTCATTATCTAAGGCAGATAGAACTGGCTCGACTAAGGGTTTGACCTTGATAAAGAATTGGGGGAGCGGTAGTGGCTCAATGACCGTGCCACAGCGGTAGCAGGTACCGATACGATGAGCATACTTCTCGTCAATTTTTTCAATTAAACCAGCTGCCTGAAGGTCTTTCACAACTTCTTCCCGGGCCTTTTTAACCTTAAGTCCAGCGTACTTACCGCCGTTTTCTGTCATTCGACCACGAGTGTCGATCGCTGAAATAATGGGCAAATGGTGGCGCTGAGCGACTTCGAAGTCGTTGGGGTCATGAGCTGGAGTTAGTTTTACAATTCCAGTTCCGAACTCAGGATCGACAAACTCATCGGCGATTATTTCCATCTCGCTCTGGGTTAAAGGATTTAAGACCTTTTTACCAATTAAATGCTTGGTTTTAGGGTTATCAGGATGGACAGCTAAGTGAGTGTCAACAAATATAGGTTCCGGCCGAGTGGTAGCAAGTACTAGGTGATCACGCGGATTATCGGCCAAAGGGTAGCGCACGTAGTAGAGAGGAGTTTGCTGATCAATATAATTCACTTCCAGCTCCGAAAAACTGGTGCCGCAGCGGGTACAGAAATTAACTAATTTGAGATCGCGGTAGACCATGCCCGCTTCGTGTAACTTCTTAAAAGTCTCAAGAACCGTCTCCACTAACTCCGGCTCCAACATGAAATGAAAGCGCGACCAATCGGCACTGGCTCCCAGTTTCTTCATTTGGTTGACGGCAATGCCTGAGTTCTCTTGGACATATTCCCAGATCATTTGGTAGAGTGTCTCACGGTCAAAATTAAACCGGCTTTGACCCTGTTTAGCCAATTTCTTTTCAAAGACGAACTGCGTCTCAATGCCGGCGTGATCAGTACCTGGTTGCCACAACGTGTCATCCCCCAACATCCGGTGATAACGAATCAAGATATCTTCCAAAGCGATAAACATGGCGTGACCGATGTGCAAAGGGTCGTTGGCGTTAGGAGGCGGCATGGCAATCGAAAAACGCCTGCCGGTGCGAGATGGGCGACTGTCGGGATTAAAGGCGTCAGCGCCTGCCCACAGTTGATAGGTTTTTTCTTCGTGAAGGGTGTGATCGTAGCGGGAGTCCATGCCACCATTATAACTCACTCTGGAAACGGCTTGCTATAATCAGCCTATTACCACTCACTTTTAAAGGAGTTATATGACATTTTTGATTATTATTACCATTGCCTTCATTTTGTTATTACTTTCGCTCAAACAGATCAACGAGTACGAACGAGGCGTGGTTTACAC
>DASVCZ010000048.1:0-11381 GCA_036381335.1 Patescibacteria group bacterium
ACGTGACTGCTTTAGCAACTGCTCTCCGAAGTCTTCCCATCACTGACGACCACAAGCAGCACTTACACCACCTCCAAACACTCAAAAGCTCTCTCTTTTCAGCCAGGATTGAAGGCAATACCTTGTCGTTAATTAAAGCTAAAGATATCGATTTATCGCACCCCAAAGATGTCTCGCAACTGGAAGTCAGTAATTTACTCAAAGCCGAAGCACACCTTAAAAAATTAGTTATCCCACTCACCGAAAAACAGTTGCTAGAGTTACATACTATTGTTCTCAAAGGATTATCACCAAATGCTGGCTCTTTTCGCCATGAATCCTCAGCCATTTTTGATGGCGTAGGCAATATTGTCTATTTAACTCCCAGTCCTTCCGAGATGAAAAACATGGTCACAGTCTTGCTAGAGCAAATTAACGCACCCATCGCCCCCAGTGACCGCTACTTACTGACCATTGCAGCCTGCCATTATTATTTTGAGAAAACGCACCCTTTCTTGGATGGCAACGGGCGAGTAGGCCGGATATTAATCCAATACCAGCTCCGCCAAAGCCAATTATTTAATAGCTTTATCTTACCAATTGATGAGTACTTCAATCTAAATAAAGCAGAGTATTACTACTATCTAGAAAAAAACACTCGTCAAATTGAAGGGTGGATAAGTTTTTTCCTCGAAGGACTCAGTTGGGCTATGACCAAAATTTTAGAAGATGCTAAAGCGCTGGTGACTGAAAAGTACCAGTTACGCTTACTTCCTAGACGCCAAGAAATCTTAGAAATTATCAAAGATCACCCTCAGTCTTCGCTTGACTTCATTTGTCGAAGATTTCCCACCATTCCCAAACGGACCATTCAATACGATGTTCAACAGCTGATCAAAGAGAATGTAGTCATCAAACTTGGAAAAACAAGAGGTGTGGTGTACCAGGCTGCCTCTTAGCAGTTGATACAGATGGCTGCTAATTTGATCCTTCACAAATTGTCCCTTTCTCATTAAAATGTAGCTATTCATGTAGGAGGAAGTATGGACTTTAACCGCTTTACTACTAAATCTGCCGAAGCTATTCAAGGAGCTATGCAGTTGGCAGGGAAGTTAAAAAATCCTCAACTGGAGCCACTACATTTGTTGCAGGTGTTAGTGAAACAACCAGGAGGCATCGTGCCTTCATTGCTTCAAAAACTGGACCAAGATCCTGAAAATATTTCTATCCGTATTCAAACCCAGCTCAGTACCTTGCCTACCATTAGCGGGCCAACCCAAGCAGTACTTTCGGACGACTTGCGCCGAGCTCTGGAACAAGCTGAAAGCGAAGCTGGCAAATTAAATGATGAATACATTAGTACTGAGCACCTTTTTTTGGCACTTTTGGAAACTAAAGTAACTCAAGAACTTTTGAGCATTTCTAAAAATGATGTCTTAAAAGTCCTCAAAGACGTTCGTGGTAGCCAAAGGGTAACTGACCCGGATCCTGAAGGGAAGTATCAAGCGCTGGAGAAGTACACTACCGATTTCACTGTCTTAGCTCAAGAGGGCAAAATTGACCCTGTCATTGGTCGGGATGAGGAAATCAGAAGAGTGACCCAAATCCTATCGCGCCGGACTAAAAATAATCCCGTCTTAGTGGGTGAGCCGGGAACTGGTAAAACTGCCATTATCGAAGGCTTGGCCAAGAAAATCATTGATAATGACGTACCGGATGCGTTAAAAAATAAAAAAATCTTATCGCTAGACTTAGGATCTTTGATTGCGGGCTCCAAATACCGAGGCGAGTTCGAGGACCGATTGAAAGCAGTTATCAAAGATATCGAGGGCAGTGAGGGTCAGATTATTCTGTTCATTGATGAGTTACACACCATCGTGGGCGCAGGCGCGCAAGAAGGTTCCACTGATGCCGGCAACTTACTTAAACCAGCATTAGCACGCGGTGCTCTCCGTACCATCGGCGCCACCACTCTCAAAGAGTATCGCAAATACATTGAAAAAGACGCGGCGCTGGAGCGCCGCTTCCAACCGGTGATGGTAGAAGAACCGAGTGTAGAAGATGCCATTTCGATCTTGCGTGGCATCAAAGACAAGTACGAAACCCACCATGGTGTGCGGATTCGCGATAACGCCTTGGTAGCGGCAGTGGAGCTGTCTAATCGCTATATTTCCGACCGTTTCTTGCCAGATAAAGCCATCGACCTGATGGATGAGGCGGCCAGTTCTATCAAAATTGAAATTGACAGTAAACCTACCGAACTGGACCAACTAGAGCGTCGCATCCGCCAGTTAGAAATTGAAAAGGAAGCATTAAAAAAGGAAAAAGACGACGCTTCTCAAAAACGCCTCCAAGAAATTGAAAAAGAGTTGAGTGAACTCAAAGAAAAGTACCAAGAGTTGGAACTCCAATGGCGCAGTGAAAAGGACATTATTGATCAGCTAAAAGAAACGAGTCAGAAAAGCGACGACCTCCGTGCTGAAGCCGAACGGGCAGAGCGGGAGGTTAACCTCCAACGAGCAGCGGAAATTAAGTATGGCGAACTGCCGAAACTAGAGCAGCAAATGACAGAGCTGCAAACTAAGCTCAATCAGATTCAAAAAGATCGCTCCATCCTCAGCGAAGAAGTGACTGAAGAGGACATTGCTAAAGTCGTTTCCCGTTGGACGGGAATCCCGGTCTCCAAAATGCTCAAAAGTGAAAGCGAAAAATTGCTGGAAATGGAAGTCGAGCTCGGTAAACGAGTGGTAGGTCAAGAACGGGCCATCCAGGCTGTCTCTGACGCCGTCCGCCGGGCACGAGCTGGCATTGCCGAAGCCAGTAAGCCTATCGGTTCATTCCTCTTCCTGGGGCCGACTGGGGTGGGTAAAACTGAACTGGCCAAAGCCCTGGCTGAGTTTCTCTTCAACGACGAAAACTTGATGATTCGAATCGATATGAGTGAGTACATGGAGCGTCATGCGGTGGCTCGTTTAATCGGATCGCCCCCCGGTTACGTGGGCTATGAAGAGGGGGGACAACTAACGGAAGCCGTCCGCCGTCACCCCTACAGTGTCCTTCTCCTCGACGAGATTGAAAAAGCACATCCTGAAGTCTTTAACATTCTGCTGCAGATCCTCGATGATGGGCGCTTAACTGATAGTAAGGGCCGCACGGTTGACTTCAAAAATACCATTATTATCATGACCTCTAACTTAGGCAGTGACGTAATCATGGAACATGCTGGTGACGCCAAAGCTCAAGAGATTGCTCTCGAACCTTTACTATCTCAACACTTCCGACCAGAGTTTCTCAACCGGCTCGATGAAACCATTATCTTCCAACCTCTGAGTGAGGCCGAAATCAAAGAAATCGTCACACTTCAGGTAGCTGAAGTGCAAAAACGCGTCGCACAAAAAGACATTCAAATCCAGATTACCGATGCAGCCATCAACCATTTTGCCAGCGCTGGTTACGATATTGTCTTTGGCGCCCGGCCACTCAAACGCCTGATGCAAAAAGAGATCCTTAATGAGCTCTCCAAGCAAATTATTGAAGGCAAGATTAAAGAAGGGGATAAGGTCAAAGTCGACTTCCAGGATAAGAGGATAGTTATCAAGAAATAATCCAGTCTCCATTTCCAGCTGACTTGTTTAATTCTGAATGATTCCATTTGATTGTAGTTTTGTTTAAGGTGGCTTATAATACATACTATATATGTATGTAGGGCCTGAGCAAATTATTCAGCGTTTTTACCGTCAAGATGGATCTCCCATAGAATGGAGTAAAAGAGGAACTTCTGTAACTCCTGGTTATCTACACAAAGGCAATGAACCTGGTGTCCCTTTAGCCATAAAGAGTTTAAAAGGGCATGAACATTTCCGCTCAATTTTAGATTATTTTGACGCCATCAATAACTTAAAAAAAGAAAAAAAAATTCTCGAAGAATATGCTTATGCTTGCCCATATTTTGTAAAACTTATAGACAGTTCTACTGACCCTAATGGAGACGTAAAAGAACTTTATCTTGAACGCCTTCAACCTTTAGAGCTGCACCTTAACTTTATTAGAGCTCAAGGTTTACCAAACTTGCTATCAATTGCTCAGCAAATGTCTATGTATTTAACATTTGTTCACAGTGAAAAGTATATAGATAACGATCTTAAACTAGAAAATTTTGGCATTGATTATGAAAATGGTCTAACTCTTAAACGTTTCGATTTCGGTAATTTCGAGTCTCAAGATCAAGAACCTGGAATAAATGTAGTCGGTAGTCCCCGGTATCTCCCTCTCTATAAATTTAATGAAGGAATTTCTGTGGCTACTTTACTTAAAGCTGACATTTTTGCTCTCGCTTTAAACTTCTATGATCTCTTGACTAATTCACAACGAACTAAAGAACAAAAGCCAGAAAATATGTCGGTTAACGATTGGCTGGCTAGAGTAATCTCCCATAATCACGGAGTTCAATTTACTACTCAGGATCTACTTTATATTACAAATGGTGATGAGCAAGCTGCTCAAAACTTAACTACTACATTAAACGTAGTTTTAACAAAAGCTCTCAGCGACGATGAAACCCAAGCCTACGAGAATGTTGCTGAGCTTTATTATGATTTTATTAGCTGTTTTCAAGATTATCTGACTCCCGAACAATTTACCCAGCTCCTCATTTAAAATTGCTCGCGTTTTGCCACCTTCTTGCCACCTTTTCCTGTTATACTCGAGATATGACTTTAAAATTGACCCTAAGTGAAACCCAGCTAGAGAAACTGAGTGAGTTACTTTTAGACATTGCCAAATCACTTTTTATTGCGACATTAGCAGTTCCTTTATTTGCCACCCATTCTGAAATTTTTATTGCAATGAAATCTTTAGTTATCGCAATATGTTGTACAATTTTTAGTATTAAGTTGTTAGAATACACCTAATATGGACGTTACTACTTTTTTCAATAGTTGGCTGACATTTTTAATGCTGGTGTTAATTTTCTTGGCTGTAGTTTTCTTTGGTGGCTCTCTCAGAAAAAAGAACTAGGTATGGTACAATATTCCCCTTGGGTGATTAGCTCAGGTGGTTAGAGCGCTGTCCTGATAAGACAGAGGTCCATGGTTCGAGTCCATGATCACCCACTCTTTCAGATTAGTTAGACGCTATATTGGTTAGAGCGGTCCGATAAATCGGACAGGTCCATGGTTCGAGTCCATGATCACCCACCATGTATTGGATTTATATCTTGCAAAGTCAAAAAAATGATAGGTATTACATTGGTTCTTCAAATGATATTGAACGAAGACTAGCAGAACATAATCGAGGTAAATCCCCTTATACTGCTTCCACAAGACCCTGGAAATTGGTCTTTTCAAAAGAATTTGCTACTTTAAAGGCAGCAAGACAATTTGAACATTCCTTGAAGAAACAAAAGAGTCGAAAAGTTATCGAAGAGTTATTGGCGGGTGGTTAGAGCGGTCCGATGAATCGGACAGGTCCATGGTTCGAGTCCATGATCACCCACCCTCCTTTGTTTCAACTCTTGCCAATTAGCAGTCTTCACGCTAGAATGCTAAACATGGTCGATAATGAACTAGCCAAGAAACTCCAAGAACAAGATCGTCAGCTGCCAGCCAACCAGCTGGTATTGCCGGTGGTCCCTATTAGAGAAGGTGTCCTTTTCCCCAGTACTGAGTCTGTGTTAACCTTTGGTCGAGAAGTCTCCATTAACGCCATTAAAGCCTCCCTCAAAAGCCGAAAACTGATTGTCTTGGTCACCCAAAAAGATGCTAACGTCGACAAGCCTGAACCTCAGCACTTATATGAAATCGGGACGCTGGCGGTAGTGGAACGCACTCTCAAGACTGATGATCAACTGAATGCCCTGGTTCGTGGTTTAGGTCGGATTAGGATTAACCGATACATCCGAACGGAACCCAGTTTATTAGCTCAAGTAACCAAGTTGGAAGACACGCTCATTCACGATGAAGAGCTGGGAGTGATGGTCAAACACCTTCAAAAAGAATTCCGAAAATTGGTCCAAATGGGTAAACCAGTGGAATTCCTTAATTTCATGAAGCTAATGAGTGGAGGGACTGAAAGCGAGCTGGCTGACCAAATTGCCAGTAGCTTGACCATTAAAACTAAAGAAAAACAAGAGTTATTGGAGACACTGGAAGTTAAAGTCCGTCTCCAAAAAGTAACTCAACACCTGTCACATGAACTAAAAGTCCTGGAAATCGAAAAAGACGTAGCCCATAAAACTCAAGCCAAGTTCGACAAAAGTATGCGCGAGAGCGTACTCCGGGAACGACTTAAAACCATTCAAAAAGAACTCGGAGAACTGGAAGATGAAGAAGAGGTGATGGGCGAGTACGAAGGAAAGTTCAAAAAACTAACTGCTCCCAAAGAGGTTAAGGATAAGATTAGTAAAGAAATGAAACGCCTGAAACAGCTGTCGGTCAATAATCCTGAGGGTGGATACATTCGTACCTGGCTCGACACCATGTTTGAACTGCCTTGGGGTGAGTACAGTAAAGGCAATTTTGACTTGCAAAAAGCGGAAAAAATTCTAGAGAAAAATCATTACGGCCTGGAAGAAGTTAAAAATCGTATCTTGGAACTGATCGCTGTGTTACAACTAAAGCAGAAAACTAACACTCCTCCTGCCGTCAACAAAAAAGCAGCCAGAAGTAACGAAATCCCTACTATCTTATGTTTTGTGGGACCTCCGGGTGTCGGTAAAACCAGTATCGGCCGATCAGTAGCTGAAGCCCTAGGTCGAAAATTCGTTAAAGTTTCTCTGGGAGGCATTCGGGATGAAGCTGAAATTCGTGGCCACCGTCGGACCTATGTCGGAGCCATGCCCGGTCGAATTATCAATGGCATGCGTCAAGCCGGGACCATGAATCCCGTTTTCATGCTCGATGAAATTGATAAAGTCGGCGCTGACTTCCGAGGCGACCCTTCGGCTGCTTTGTTAGAGGCCTTGGATCCAGAGCAAAATGACCACTTTGAAGACCATTACTTAGATGCAGCTTTTGACTTGTCTAAAGTACTCTTTATTACCACCGCTAACACTTTGGAAACAATCCCCCCAGCTCTGCGTGACCGGTTAGAAATTATTACTTATTCGGGTTACACCACGGAAGAGAAGTTTAAGATTGCTCAACAATACTTGATTAAGAAAACCTTGGAAGCCAACGGCTTAACGTCAGCTCGGGTGAGTATTACCAGTCCGGCTGTAGAAAAAGTTATCCAAGAATATACTCGAGAGGCCGGAGTCCGTGATCTGGAACGGAACTTAGGCAAACTGATGCGAAAAGTGGCGCGAAAACTGGTAGAAGGCACTAAGCAAAAAATTCAAGTTAATCCCCGCAAAGTTGTCGAATATCTGGGACCCGAAAAGTTTGACGTAACCTTGACTGAAGAAAAAGACTTGGTTGGGTTGGCCACTGGTCTAGCTTGGACCAGCGTCGGAGGAGATGTTCTCTTTATTGAGGTGGCCCTAACTCCGGGGAAAGGTGAAATCAAGTTAACTGGTAAACTGGGTGACGTGATGAAGGAGTCTGCTCAAGCGGCGCTGACCTACGTTAAAGCAAACGCCAAGAAACTCGGCATTGATCAAAAAGATATTGAAAAACACAATATTCACATCCATGTCCCTGAAGGGGCAGTGCCCAAAGATGGTCCCTCAGCTGGTATTACCATGACCACCGCTATTATTTCTGCCTTTACTAAACGGCCAGTCAATAGAGAAGTGGCCATGACCGGTGAAGTGACGCTTCGCGGCCGAATTCTGCGCATCGGAGGTCTGAAAGAGAAGAGTATTGCCGCTCATCGAGCAGGCAGCAAAGTCATCATTATTCCTAAAGACAACGAACGTGACTTGATAGAAGTTCCTGATTCCGTTAAAAAGACAATTACTTTCAAGCCAGTCAGTCATATGGATCAAGTGGTGGGTATTGCGCTCAAATAACTTTGCAGTCATGCAAAGAACATACAAAGAAGTAGTGTTCCCTGGTACACTATACCTATGTTCAAGCTACGTTATTTAAGCCTAGCTTTCTTCTTAGTTGTTAGCTCTTTTATTTTAAGCGGCTGTAATCTCCTTAACCGCAGAAATGTGGCCGGTCTACAAGTGATTACTAATGATGTGCCGGTATCAGTATTTTTAAATGATCAATATCTTGATAAATCTCCTTTAATCGTTAAAGACTTAAAGCCAGGCACCTATACGCTAGAGATCCAACCAGACGATGCCACTTTAGTTCCCTACGAAACTCAAGTTACCTTGCGGAAGGGTCTACTGACAGTGGTCACCTGGAAACCGGGAACTACTCCTGAGACGAGTGGCGGGGTCATTTACGAACTTGAAGAAATTGCTGACAGTAGTAAGACAGAGGTTTCGGTCGTGTCTTTGCCAGACGGGGCAATTATTAGTTTAGATCAAGGGACCAAAGAGTTTGCCCCCACCCTGATGACCGAACTCACACCTGGTAATCACGAATTTGAAGCTAGTTTGCCATCGTACGAAACTCAACAGCATACTATTAATGCTGTCCAAGGACATCGACTTCACATTACCGTCAAACTCGCCAAGAGTGAGCGCAATGGAGCAACCCCCACGCCTGCAGCCTCACCGGCAGCTCCTACTGCCACCATCTCTGCAACTACTGCTACACCCTCTGCTCAACCGTTACGGACAGCCGTCAGTAATCCTACCCTAACCGGGCCGACCGTTACCATTGAGCCAACCAACTACTTTCAAAATGGAGTAGAGGGACTGCGAGTCCGAGATCAAGCCAGTCCCGCTGGTAAAGAAATCGGTTTCGCAGAAAGCAGCAAAAGTTATGTCTATTTAGGAGAAACTGAAAACGGCTGGTATAAAATTCAAATCGGCACCTTAACTGGCTGGGTCAGTGGTCAGTACGCTACGCTTTCGGAATAATATATGTGGCAACGTCATCGCGCTTCAATTGGCCTCTTACTTTCCACCTGGGGATTATTTTTCACTATCTTATTTTCTAAAATAATTGAACTCACCCCGGAAGGACTTTACGCCGGGCACGTTCATGTCTGGGGCGACTGGTCTTTACACGTAAGTTTGGCACATATTTTTGCCTACAAATCACCTGGCGAATGGTTTATTAATCATCCCTACTATGCCGGTGGCAAATTAACATATCCCTTTTTAGCCAATATGATTTCTGGCTTGCTGGTCAGAGTTGGCATGTCACTCGACCTAGCCTTTATTATTCCGTCTATCGTATTTTCTCTAGCCTTATTACTGGTCATGTATGGAGTTTATTATTTAGTCCTACGATCCCAAAAAGGCGCACTACTAGCTGTCAATTTTTTTCTTTTGGCTTCTGGGCCAGGCTTTATTAATTGGCTATATCACTGGTTCAGTTCGGGCGCTGCTTGGGCAGACGTCATACCCAAGTATGACATTACTCGCCTTGAAAAGGAGTACCAGTGGTTGGCGGGGAACTTCATTAATGGCATGCTCATGCCTCAACGAGCATTTCTCATCGGTATGGTTTTGGCTGCCGGCTCGCTAGTGTGCTTACTCTACGTCATGAGTTTTTGGGAAACAAAGGTGCGCTTTCGGCATCAGCAGCGCATATTGCTGCTGGGTGGAGTGCTGGCTGCCATCCTCCCCATTACCCACATGCATAGCTTTATCGCCTTAGTCATCGTTGCTGGTCTGACCTGTCTGCCGTGGTGGAAGAAATGGCAGTCACTGGCCTGGTATGTCATCCCAGCCGGAATCATATCTACCATCCTTTACTTCAGCTTTGTGGCCGGCGGCATAGAAAATCCCAACTTTATGCAGATAAGGATTGGCTGGACAGCACCCGATACGATCCTCGGCTGGTTTTATATGTGGTGGAGAATTTATGGAGTCATGATCCCGCTGGCAATGTTGAGTGTTGGATTGATGATTAAAGATCGAATGCCGTGGTACAAAATCAGTTTTATAACTAGCTTTTTTGTTATTTTTGGCCTGGGTAATATCATTCAATTCCAACCAATTGCTTGGGACAACTCCAAGTTATTTTTGTGGTCATATTTTGGTTTTTCGGCGGCGGCAGCTTATCTGATTATTACGTACTTTGATCGCAAATGGCTGCCTAAACTTATGGGCGTTTTCCTGTGTCTGATGTTGGTCAGTTCTGGTTTACTAGAGATCGCCCGACTCTACCAGTTTGACCAAAATAGAATCATGATGAGTTCAGTAGAAGACATTCACTTAGGCGAGTTTGTGCGCAATCACACTCCAGAGAGCGCTCGTTTTCTGACAGAGCCGACTCACAACCACCCCGTCATGATGTGGGGCACCAGACCAATTCTCTTAGGGTATCCGGGTTGGGCCTGGAACTTTGGCTTCTTGTATCACCAGCGAGAGGCTGATATACCACGGATGTACCAAGGAGGATCGGCAGCGTTGGAGTTACTGCGTCACTATCAAATAGAGTACGTAGTGGTCGGATCAGGAGAACTCCGGTCTCAGAAAGCAAATGAAGGTTTCTTTTCCTCACAGTTTCCAATTGTCTATAGTAGTCCCCACTATCGCGTCTATGACGTGAGAAGTCTTATTCTTAACTGAAGTGATTCTCGCAATGCCTTAACTATCACCCGCGGATGATTACCCGTTGGCACTCCAAATTTACGAGGATAATGACTTACCGGGAGCTCTTTAAGAGCTACTTTTCTCTTTCTTAAGTAATAAAGAAGTTCGGTACTAATCATGGCACCCCGTGATTTTAATTTAGTCAAAGGAATTTTTTCTTTTTTAAGTAATTTAAAAGCACAATCAATATCTTTAACTTTAATTCGGAAAAGCAATTGAATATAGAGTTTAAATAACTGAGCATTAAAATGTCTTTTCCATCCTTCTGCCCGGTTTTTCCGGTAGCCAATAACGGCGTTATACTTGGTGGTCCAAGGCAAAAAATCAATCAATTCTCTGACATCAAATTGACCATCACCATCGGTTAAGAAAACCCAGTCGTATGTGGCTGCCATTAACCCAGAGTGAACAGCTGCTCCATAGCCCATATTTTTTTCATGCGACACTAGACGCAGAAAGGGATACTTTTTCTGCAATCTATGAGTCGTTCCGATTGTGTGGTCGTGACTGCCATCATTGACCACAATAACTTCAAACTTCTTGGTAATTTGAGGTAGAACAGTGGTTAAATCTTTAACTAAATGAGGAATATTTTTAGCTTCGTTATAGCAAGGCAAGAAGACCGAGAGTGAAGATAGCTTTTTCATGCTCTGGTATTTTCTCACTCTTTTCAACTTTTACAGCTATTAATTAGCTCCAAAAAAGTGGAAACATCTAAGCTAGCTGTGCCAACTAATACCCCGTCAGAAATCTCTATATATTTAGCCACATTATCAGGCGTCACACTACCCCCATA
>DASVCZ010000049.1:0-39745 GCA_036381335.1 Patescibacteria group bacterium
GAGTAGCATTAATAAGTGTCAATGAAATGAAAGGAAGAGAGTAGGTCATGGTCATAACGGAGGTAGCTCCTGAGAACCAAAGGGTCCTAGGGTAAGCACATAGGTGGGTACAGATGGATATTTTGATGATGATGAGAATCCTGGCTGCCAATAACTGATAGGTGCAGCGGAAATTGCTTCCCCTTCCAATATTTGGTAGTGTTCCAGCATCTGCCAGAATTCTTGAGCACTCATTCTTTTTTTATGCCCAATTGAACCGCGCTGTGTCCAAGCGATGGCTTTAACTGGAGCGCGATGAAGGGGGCTTTTCTTAAGAGGTGCGATGACTTTCTTCCCAAAGCCATACTCAGTTTGCGATGTGAGTTGAAGATGGGTTAAGGATTGCTGATCTAATCTAACGACATCGGGTGAGTAGTATGCATTCTTAGTGTCAAGTAAGAGATAGTTGTCGCCGAAATAACTGAAGCTTTGGTTTGAAATGTACTTGCTTGCCAAAGTACTCTTCCCTACTCCATTTAAGCCAGCCAAAACTACTACTCGACCCTCTTTTTCGACAGCCGCTGCATGAAGGCAGATCAATTTCTTTTCTTGAACTAGCAACCAAAGTAGACTTTGTTCAATATATTTTTTGATTAACACTTGAAACAATTGTCGTCTCAAAAAAGAAAAGCCAAAAGCAGCTAATGTAAATAGGAGTGATTCCTGATAATAAAGCGTGATTTGAGTGCAAGTGAGGGAAGTGGATGAGGCAAAATCAAAATCAATAGTAGTGGTAGTGGTTAAGTAGGAATGGGTTATTCTTAAGGTAGTTGATGAACGTTGTGCCATACTACTTAAAATAACTATGTCACTGAGAGGTGGAGGGGAACTTGTCACCCATTTAATCTGGCATTCTCCGGCTACTAAGGGGTAGGTAGCATCAGCTTTAAATTGAGAAAACTTTTGGTCGATGAGGTGTTGAAAAAAATTTGAATCAGTGTGGACGTCCACTTTTTTGCCGTAGTGAAAAAAATGATACTTATTTTTCATAAAGCGAGCTTATTCTCTGAGCCATGTGTTCAATCGAGTATTTTTGTGCCACTAGTTGCTTGGCATTTTTACTGTACAATTTTAAACTGGCTTTGTCAGCTAGAAGTTGAGGGATAGCTTGAGTGAGTTCTGCTGCCAGGTTGTTGATCGACACTATTTTCCCCACATGATATGTCTTTACATCTGGGAAATGACATCCGTCAGTGATCAAGACTGGCAGACCCTCAGCTAAGGCTTCCAAAATGCTGATAGAAAAGCCTTCATTATAAGAAGGATAGACAAAAATATCAGCTAATTGATATAGTTCCTTTTTTTGCGCTGGATTAACTAACCCAAGGAGCTTGACCTTATTTGCTAGTTGGTGGTCCTCGATATAACGAATCATCCTTTCCTTGATTCCGTCATCAGGTCCTGCAATTAATAATAGGCAAGGGGTCTTGATTTCTTTTATAGCTTGAAGGAGTTCCATCAGTCCCTTTTGAGGATGAAGCCGCCCAATGTAAAGTAATGTAGGTTGATTGGTCTGCTCCACCGTTTGGAACTGGTGAGTTGGCTGAACTTGGTTGGCAATCACGCCATTTGGAACCACACTCACTTGGGCAAACCCATTGGCTCTCAGTTCATCAGCTTCAGCTTGGCTGGTAGCAACGATAGTAGTTGCCCCTGTTAAAACAGGCTTAACGAGTAACGTGAAGAGTAACCATTTGATGAAAGATTTGTGTTCTAATCTGGTGGTGTTGAGGACACCATGGGGTGAAATAAAGTACTTATGACGGAAAATCCTGGCTACAAGGGCAGTTATCAACTGAGGTAACACAAACACATCGTGAATATGAACGATATCAAATGTATGGCGATGTTTCCAGTACTCACCAATAAGTGCAAAGTGAGTAAAAAGTCTCTGATTGTATGCTAAGCTATTCCAGATATTTTTAAAGTACAGTACCTTAGGATTGGTTGCTGTTACTAGCTGAGATGGAATCAGCCGTTGGTGTTTATTGAATGAGTCAGAAGTATAAATAGTAACCTGATGATGTTTGGCTAACTCTTGTGACAGTTGCCAGACTACTTTAGCTGGCCCACCATATGCTAACGCCGGGTAAAGATATGGGCAGAGCTGCAGGATCTTCATGATTGTTTTGAGATAACTCCTAGGTACCGAATTGGTGGCAAGAAAGTAAGACGATTAAACCATACAAAGAAGGTTGGGTGTAGTATGAATAACTCTGGCACACGACCAAAAGGAATTAATTCTAAAGTGGGGAAAAAATGTTGAAGTATTTTTAAGTGAGTCCAAGTGTACTCAAAAATGTGTGAGTCAGGGTAATACCACTTGCGATAGTGGACGTCAAAGAATATTTTTCCATTGGTGGATAAGGCTGCTTTTAGTTGGCGTAGAGTGAAGATATCCCACTTTGGGCCGTAGTAAATAAAACTGTCGGTACTCAGACAAAAATCTAGAACTTTCGGTTTAAAAGGTAGTCGCAAATAATCAGCTCTAATAAAAACACAATTATGAATTTTCATTTTATTCGCCTTTTTCTGTGCATAACGGAGTGATTCAATGCTAATATCACAGTGAAAAACCAAGTTGAAATCTGTGGTGAGTGATCGTGAGTACGTTCCTGCTCCTCCAGATATATCAACAGCTACTTGCCGGTTGTCAGGAAGCAACTGCCGCAGTAATTGATACTCAGCATCAATGAAAGCTCGATAGGCTGAGCTATGTGTTTCGGCGTTAAAAGCTGTTGGTTGTGACCATTGACTATTGGCTGGTATCAGAAACTGTTGGCAATAATAGGCATACGCTTTGGTTGAAAAAGGACAAGTAATAGGTAAAGGTTTTAAAGGTAGCAAGTCAACAAAGTTCTCTTCAAAGTAAATCTTTCGTTTGCAGTTGGAGCAAACCACGATCTGTCTTTTACTGTTAAGTTGGTTATGACAATCAGGGCAGTTAAAGTAGGTTGTAATGATCTGCTTAATCTTCATGTTTAGAAAAGTGCTCTAGCACACTTGTTAATGGTTGCCAAAGGTCATACTGTTCTAATTCCCAACTATGACCCCAGATATGAAAAGTATTGCTTTCTATCCGCTTCGCAAAAGCTTGGGTGCTGTAGGTTAAAGATCCAAGGTGCTGAAACGGAAGAGCAGTGAGTGAAGATCTGTCCCGCTGTTTAATGCAATGTGCTGCTCTCACCCATGGCGGATGGGGATAAAAATGCCAATTAGGATGGCGAGCAAAAGAATTGAAGCCAGTGTGTACTGCAGCTATTCGAGCAGTTCGAGCATCGTGAAATCCTAATTCTCTTACAAGTTGCTGATGTTCAAGGGTAAAGTGTCCTCTTGGGTAGCAGAAACTGGTGACCGAGCGGCCAATGATTTGTTCTAGGGCATCTTTGCCTGTTTTAATTTCCAGATGAGCTTGAGGTAAAGGGACAGTGGTTAAGTCGACATGGTGATATGTATGGCCGCCAATATCAAAGTACTGTGATAACCATCTGATATGGTTAGGTCGAAGTATAGGTTTGCCTTCTCGATTTCGAAGTGGAATATAAAAGATGGCCGGAATATTAAATCTCAACAGAATGGTAGCTAGCTTAATATCGAGAGGATGTCCGTCGTCCCAACTGGTAATACATTTTTTCATATCGCAGAGCAAGTATACTTGGTGAGTACATTGATTGATACCAACGCTTAGCCTGTTTACCCATTTGACGATAGACTTTTGGTCTCAAGATGGTGGCTAGAGCATCTGCCACGCTAGGCGTGTCCCTGGTTGTGAGAAAAGCCCCTCGAGTTTGAAACAAACTGTTAACATTACATTCTTGAGTACACAAACTGGGTACACCAGCACTGGCAGCTTCTACCACTACTGTAGGAAAACCTTCAGATTTGGAAAGTAGGCATAAACAGATTGCATCTCGAATTAAAGCTGCTTTTGAGCGTCCAGTCACTGTGCCAGTAAAGTGAATGCGCGAAGAAATAGATGAGGCTACTCGTTTGAGTTCTAAGACCGATTGCAGGCCTGCATCAGGGCCAGCCAGTAAAAGATGTGTTGTTTTGTCTTTAGTAGCATTTACAAAAAAGATGAATCCGTCTACCAACTCTTCCACACCTTTAAGTGAATAAAGACGACCTAAAAAGATAATACATCGACTCCTGGGAGACAGGTGTAGTTTTTTCTTCCAACTGATTGAAGTTGGAGAGATGGCTGGGACTAGATTGGGCAACCAGATAACGATGCCGCGAGGAAGAAGCTTTTTTATATTTATTTTTTCAGGTTCAGAGATAGCATGAATGCCGTTAGCAGCCTGAGACAACCAGCCAATTCCTAGGTGATAGTAAAGTTTTTTAAGCAGGACCTTCCCTCTAGCTGGAGAAAAATCAAATGAGCCGTGTGGAGTAATAAAAAATGGTATGTGATACCACTTGCAGAGTAAACCAATGACTATATAAGTGAGAACGTAGTAGTCTTGAAAGTGGACGATGTCAAATTGAGAGTGATGTAGCCAAAACCACCATATTTGTTCCCACGAAAAAAAGAGACGAAATCTCCAGGCCAACAGTGGCAATAACGTTGGAACTACCACTATTTTAAATGGATATAGCTTTGGTACCTGAAACAAACTTTTCCCCCCTTCACTCAGGTTGGTGGCCAAAACCGTGACATGGTGTTTTCGAGTAACCATTTCTTTAGCTAAGGCAAGAGTGGTACTCACAGGCCCACCAAAACTGGGATCGAGATAAGGGAGAATGTATAAAAGCCTCAATTGCAAGCGACTTTTAAGCATGTATTTTGGGAGGTTGTACATAGACCAACTAAAACCTACGAAGAATATTGTGAAACACTCTGACGATACCAGTCAATAGTCTTTTGCAAACCTTCTTCAAAAGTAACTTTCGACTCGAATCCAAACTCATTTTTGGCTCTGCTTACATCGAGCTTGCGACGTGGTTGCCCATCTGGTTTGGATGTGTCAAAGACAATGGTGCCTTGATAGCCAACAATCTTTTTAATGGTATCAGCTAGATCTGCAATTGATATTTCAAAGCTGGAGCCTAAATTAACTGGTTCAGCTCCATTGTATTTTTCGGCAGCTAGTATGATGCCTCTGGCAGCATCTTCCACAAAGAGAAATTCACGAGTTGGCTTACCAGTTCCCCACACAATAACTTCTGAGTCATGATTGGCTTTAGCTTCAACAAACTTCTTGATCAGCGCGGGGATAACGTGGGATGAATCAGGGTTAAAGTTGTCTCGAGGACCATAGAGATTCACGGGCAGTAAATAAATGGTATTGAAGCCATACTGTTGTCGATACGCCTGTCCTTGGACCAACATCATCTTTTTAGCGAGCCCATAGGGAGCATTCGTTTCTTCGGGATAACCGTTCCACAAGTCATCTTCTTTAAAAGGAACTGGTGTATGTTTGGGGTAGGCACAAATAGTGCCAATGGCTACAAATTTTTCCACTTCAGCTTTCCTGGCCTCTTCGATTAAGTGGACACCCATAAGCAAATTGTCATAAAAAAGAGTGCCGGGGAATTCTTGGTTATAACCAATGCCGCCAACGTTAGCAGCCAGGTGAATAACTACATCTGCTCCTTCTACCACTTGAGCACATGCCTGAGGTTGACGTAGGTCATACTCCGTAGAACGAGGAATAATGATTTCTTGGGGCTTAAGTGTTTTTAACAGACCTACGATGTGTGAACCTAAAAAACCGGCTCCGCCGGTCACTACTACTCGTTTTCCCTGCCAAAATGCTTTATCCATAAAAAGTATAATACCTTATTCTGTAGATTTAAGCCACTTATATGCGGTAACAATCAAGAATGAATGAAGTCGATGAAGAGTCAACAATATAGGATTAGAGGTGTACTTTTGAGCAATGTGAAACTCTTCGGTAAACTGTTTAATGAACTGGCTGCCCCCCTTAGATTGAGTGTGAATTCGAAAAGCTGCTAGTGACTGTTGAAGAAGGAGTGGTCGACCGCATACTTGGTAAAGTCTAAGCCAATACTGATAATCCATAACGTACTGCAAGTTAACATTAAACGGGCCTGTTTTTTCAACTGCAGTCCAACGGATGAAGGTGGCGGGTTGGGGAATAGGATTAAGAACAAGGAGTGTTCGCCACGATAAAAGAGCTCTCCATAGCTGCTTGTAAAACCGAATACTCTTATGGATTTCTTGGCCGCTTTCATCTACGATTACGGCATCCCCCACCAGCCATTGCTGATGTGGATGGTTGGTAAATGCCTGACAGACGTTAGCTAAAGCATCTGGCAAATAATAATCATCCGAGTTCAGATAAGCAAAAATGAGGTTCCTCTTTCTGAGCTTTTTACTTTGTTGCTGAAAGTAAGCAATTCCTTGATTAATAGCATCTGTTTGGCCGTCATCTGGTTGAGACACCCACTCGATGCTGGAGCCATAAGATTTTAGAATTTCGAGAGTCCCATCAGTAGATTTGCCATCTCTCACCAGTACCGATAGACTAAAGTCCCCTTTTTGGCTGACTAAGGAAGAGAGGGTGTGTGAAATAAACTGGGCCTGATTGTAAGACGGTACTACAATGCAGAAGTGAAAGCGAGGCATATCAAATTATAATCCGAGTTGGAGTTTCACATAAGGCAGAAACCGAAGTTTGACTCCCCACTTGATAATCACCCAGACTGCTCGAAAAAAATCCTTCAGTCCAATTTTTTTACCCTCTTCGTAGGTTCGACCATGATAAGAAATACCCACTTCATACATGCGAATTTTAAGTGCAGCTACTTTAGCCGTGATTTCTGGCTCAATACCAAAGCTGTTCTCAGTAATGACTATTTGATTTAAAATTTCTTTTTTAAAAGCTTTGTAACCAGTCTCCATGTCTGTGAGATTAAGATTTGTAAATAGGTTAGATAAGAACGTTAGAAGTAGATTTCCCAGATAGTGAACAAAGTAGACTACCCGATGTGGCTTAGAACCTACAAAGCGGGATCCATAGACAACGTCGGCTCTCTTTTCCAGAATGGGAGAAATAATTGTCTCATACTCGCGCGGGTCATATTCTAGATCAGCATCCTGAATGATAATAATTTCTCCTTTGGCGGCTGCAAAGCCAGCTTTAAGTGCTGCACCTTTGCCTCCATTTTTAGATTTGATGATTAAAGTATCAATTAACAATTTGTGTTTTTTCAACAGCTGAGATGTGCCATCGGTAGATCCGTCGTCTACAACTATAATCTCTTTGTTTCTGACACTCGATTTTTTGATAGCTTTTATGACTGTTAAAATTGTTTCAGCTTCGTTATATACTGGCATCACCACGGACAGTAACGGTTTTTTATTTAGTCTTTTTTTCATGGTCATTCAAAGCAATCTGTCGGACCAACTGTTCCAACTTGCGTGTATTTTCTTTCTGGGCAAAGTAACTAGTAATAATCACAAAGGTTAAGACCATCAGCGCCAGTACCACCAGTAAGTCAAAAACTCGAGAAAAGCGGAGCACACCGGCAATTCCTTGGAGCAAAAATGGAAAAATACTAATAACCATAAATGAAATCCAAGTGGTATACCAAAAATTAGTTTCTAAAACGGTCAATGTTTTCTTCTTTGATTGGATGCTAACCACATACATCATAAACAAGGCAAATAGGACAGATATAACCTGAAAAATACTCATATGCTGAGCCTCCAATTAATTAATAAAGTTATAAAATGCATCGCATCTAGTAACGTCATTCCCCGGTCATGATCGTGGTAGATTGTTTTGATTATAACTCCTTTTCGTTTCAGCAAACTGCGGGCTACTCGGACCGCAATTTCCAACTCTACGGCATAGTCATGAGTTTCCCAACGAATAGTGTGGTAGGCCTCTTTAGTAAATGCTTTGTAACCAGACAACACATCGCTAAAGTATTTGCCAAATAGGATATAAATGAAGATAGAAATAAAAATGTTGCCCATTCTTTTAACTAAAGGCATGTCCTTAGTTAAACCTCGAATGCCAAAAACAATATCATAGCCTTTGAGTAATTGCTCCTGAAATAAAATTAGCTCATGAGGATCATGTTGATCATCACTATCTAAGAAAAAAACAGCCTGAGCATCTTGAACTGAAAATGCGTACTCACACCCTGTAGTCAGAGCAGCACCTTTCCCCAGGTTGACTCTATGCTTTAAAACGTGTGCTGTATATTGGGAAGCAATAGTAGCTGTTTGATCGGATGATCCATCATCCACCACAATGATGTGAGAAGTGTAGTGGCCAATTTTTTTTAAAACCTTGGCTAAATATTTTTCTTCATTATATGCTGGCACAACTACCCAATAGCTATGCTGAAGCTTGGATGATTTTTGCATGTTGAGAAAAGAACGAGGCAGGTTCAATTCTTATTGTTTTTGAGATTTATACCACTCTACAACACGTTTAACTCCTTCGTCAAAAGAAACTGTCGGTTCCCAGCCTAAAACTGCGTGAGCTTTAGTATACGACAAAGCGCTTCTTTCTTGTTCACCAGGTCGCTCTGGGCCATGTGTTTCTTCTACACGTACATCAAATTCAGCTACCACTTTTCGAAAGACGTCGTTGGTACTTATTTCAACGCCAGTGCCTATATTAAGTTCCCCTACATAGGAACTAGTTAGAGATGCTAGATTGGCTTGCACCACATCATTGATATATACGTAGTCACGAGTGTGAGTGCCATCCCCATTAATGACAGGGGCTTTTCCTTGGTTTATCATCTCACTGAAAATAGCAATGACTCCAGACTCACCATGAGGGTTTTGGCGAGGTCCATAGACGTTAGAATATCGAAGCACTAGATAAGGAATGCGGTACTGCGTGTAGTAAAAGTTGAGATAAAGTTCCCCAGAGCGCTTGGATATACCATAAGGTGATAAAGGTTCTTCTTTCATCTCTTCGGTAAAAGGGGTGGGTTTATTACCGTACATAGCTCCACCAGTGGAGGCCATAATCACCTTTTTGACCGGCACTTCTTTAGCCACTTCCATGATATTAAGAAGGCCAATAATGTTATTTTCTGCATCAAACTGAGGGTTTTTAACCGAATACCCAACTTGAATATGGGCAGCGTGGTGATTTATGATTTCAGGTTGGAGATCACGGATAATTGCTTGGATATGATCGCGGTCTGTGATATCAGCTTTAATAAAGCTTGCCTGGGAATTTACGTACGATTGGTTGCCAGAAGAGAGGTTGTCAACGACTACCACTTGGTGGCCTTGAGCCACATAGGCATCAACCACATGTGAGGCGATGAACCCAGCTCCGCCTGTAACGAGTATTTTCATATGCTTTCCTTTAAGCCACCCAATAGCCTTGAATAAATAGCATGGTGTTAATAATGAGTAGCACTAGTGATCCTAGCAAATAAATCAAGGTCAGCCAACGACGAGAATGAAGAACTCGGCTTAATAATAAAAAGAACGCAAAGCTAGCTAGCATATAGCGAGGCATGCTGGAGAAGGTGCCAGTTAAAGTAGGAACCAAAAAGACGGCTAGGCTAAAGAAAGCGTACGAGAAACGCACATACTTGAAAGAAGCCAGCAAAGCCAGAAAGCCTCCCACCCCGATTACAAACTCTTGGAAGTAAGCAAAGTACCGCCAATCCCACGTTTGATAAGTACCTAGGATCTTGAGGTAGCGCCAAACCACTTGAGGATAAAGGATAAACGTCTCCGATCGTCCCGCTCCGAACTCAGACTGAACATGAAGGAAGTACAAAGGGTCGTTAAACTCGCCTGCTAAGTAGGCCATATAAGCTACTAAGCCCGTGCTACCAAATACTACCAAGCCTAACAGCTTGACATAATCGCTTTTTTTTAACAATTTTACCAAGGCAACTCCATTAGTGAGCCAAGAGGAGGCCTGCCACTTCAAATCCAATCTTTCAGACATGTGAAGGCAGTACTCAATAATGAGGGCAGGCACTAAAAGTACTCCTACCACTCGGGTGCCGGAAGCGAATCCAGCCAAGATGCCAGCTAACCACCATTTTTGATTACGCGCCGCTAAAAATGAAGCAAATATCAAGGTTAAAAAGAGGGACTCAGAATAAAGTGCTCCCATGAAGAAAAACGTAGGAAATAAGAGTAAAGTGAAAATACCTATCCAACTGGCCTGGTTGCTGCTGCCTTCCTTTTTCAGAAGCAACCACCAAAGCATTACGCTGATGGATAAAAACAGATTACTGACGAATAAACCGCTGATCAGAGGATGGGCGATCAAGGCGTTGACGAGAAAAACCAGCAAAGGATACCCCGGAAAAAAAGCTTGAATCAAGCCTGTGCCCACGTATCCTTTCTGGACAATCGTTAAGTAATGCACCCCATCAAAATTAGCCCAGGAATATATCCACTGCGGTAAGCCATAGCTTGGCAGAAGCGTATAGGCGTAAGGAAATGACGGCTGGTAGTTAAAGAAAAAACTCGCCCCCGCTCCGATCACCACTAAAGCTATTCTCCACCCTGTGACCAGAACAAATAGCTTGAGAAAAGTAGCTTTTAAAGAAGTATGGATCATCTTTGGTACTTTTTTACAAACTGATATCCAGCCAGTGAAACCAAACCAACTAAAGCCACTAAAGAGACAGTGTTGCCAACTATGCGAGCCCACGTCCACTGGGTAAAGCGGGTTCTGATCTGGTATTCGCCTGGCTCGAGTCGGTAGGCAATTCGGCCATCAATATCCTCGTTATCAACATACTGGACAGTTTGCGCGTCGGAACTTGTCTGCCAGCCCAGGAATTTCATAGTCGGTTCTACAATCAAAGATGGTTGGGTTAGTGTAAGCTGATAACTACGATCTGAACCTGTCCAATAATTAACAGCTACCTGACCTGCTCCTTCTAAAATATGTGGCCCTGGTTGCCAATCACCAAGATTAATGTACATAAAACCTAGAGGTAAATTTTCATTTAAAGTAGAAGTACTTTGGGGATAAGCGTCATAGTCTACGTTTTCTTTATGAAAGTAATCAACGGGCGTAAGCCTGACTACACTTATGAGTTGGAACGCAAGTAGCACCAAAAACAACGCTTTCAAAGTTTTTGAGCTATTTTCCCAAGTAAAAGCGCCAATAGGTATAATTATGAGTGAGAAAAACATACTTAGTCGCCACGGGAATTGAATAAAGCGAGCGAAGGAAAATAATTGCCATAGCGGTGAAGTGGGAGAAAGTTGAAAAAAAAGTAATAGCCAAGCTAAGATGACAAGAGCTCTCCAATACCAATCATTCTTAATGGAATAGAAAGAAGCTAAAATTAAACTCAAGAGTTGAACCCCTCCCAACCAAAAGCTAAGGCTATCTACTTTTCCTGGATAAGAAAAACCAAAAGAAAAAGCATCAAAAAATAACTGTGAAATTGTGGGAAAGTGTTGGAGGAAATTGCTTGTGAGTTTGCCACTACCCAAAATCACCTGATTCTTTTCGGTAATTGCCGGTAACCAAAACCAGAGAGTGAGCAACGAAGCCGACACCAGGATAGCAAAGTAATAGATCCACTTCTCTTTATTTAACTTGAGCCGGAGTGCAGCGTAGGCAAGGATCAAAGGCATTCCAAAAATAACTGCTAAGTTATGAGAAAGGAAAAAAGCTGCATAGATACTTGTATAACACAGAGTTAAGAGATTCGTCTGTCGATAATGAAAAAAAACACTTTTGTTGCTCTTATGTACATGTTCAATAATAAGAAATATCCAAGGCAAAAGGCAGATTGCTATCAATTCACCAATGTTTCCTCGATAGTAAATAACGTTTATCAAATAAGGGTTGGTAGCAAACACTGACATCCCAAATAGTTGAGCCAAAAGTGAGAAATTGAGCATTGCCAGCCATCGGTGGACCCCTAACAAACCTATAATTAAAAAGGCGACGGCGATTACTTTAAAAGTTACTTCGTAATTAATTTTGAGGAGTGAAAAAGGAAGGGAAATAATATTTGCTAGAGGGTAATTATAATTAAACACTGGATATCCATAGTGGTTCATCAAATTGGGGGCGAAGCGAGGCGGAATTTGACCTTCCTTAAGAGCAGTTTTATAGTTAGCAAAGCGAGCGAGGTGATTCTCACCATCGTGAGTGTAAGGAAATCCAGTATGAAAGTATACTTTTCCTACTATGAGCGCTAACAGCACAGTAACTGAAGTCAGGATTATGGCGTTAAGATAATATTTCATGGTACACCTTAATTGTTTCCCTGGCTGTTTTCTGCCACGAAAAGGTTTGACTCCATTTATAGGCATCTCGAAGCCACTGGTCTCGCTTAGTTTGGGACCACTCCAGTACTTGAGTGATGCTCTCCGCCAATGATTCAGCCGTAGGTTCTGCAAAAACAACGTGTTCGCCTCCGACTTCTATCAAGGAAGACGTGCGGCTACACACAACCGGCGCCCGACACTGCATGGCTTCCAGAACCGGTAAACCAAAGCCTTCAGCCAGAGACGGTTGGACATAGACTTCGGCTCCAGTGTAGAGAGCTGAAATTTCTTCTGTGGCTTCGCCTTGAAAGTCACTCACAAAGTGTACCCGTTCAGCCACATTACTGAGTGCCATTTGCGTTTCTAGCCACTGCCATTCAGGAATGTCCTGAGGAGTGAAGTTTTTACCTGCTAAGACTAAGTGCAAATCATCTGGCAAAAACTTAAGTGCTTTAATGAGTTGGGGAATATTTTTATTGTAGTTGATATCGCCCACGTAAAGCAGATATTTCTTGGGAAGTCTATGGAGCTTCTTGACTTTAGCAAATGTTTTTTCGTCAACTTTTTGCAACTCCGGATTGGCAGCTAAATAGACTACATGGATTTTATGTTCAGGAATACCTAGCTCATTGATGATATCTGACTTAGACGCCTGAGAGTCAGTGATAATGGCAGAAATTTTTCTCAGAGCCAAGCGCTGCTTGCGATAGCGCAAACTACCTTTAATTCCCGGGCGATAATACTGTTTAAACTTGAGCGGAATGACGTCATGAATGGTGACCACTGCTTTTTTAGCTTTGTGAAAGAAAGGGAGCGTCGAAAAAAATAAATCAAAGTAAGGATAATGAACGACATCAGGTTTCACCCCCTGATCATCTGCTGAAGGGCGAAGAATTGTCACTTTTCCCTCTTTTTCTAAGTACTCTGTCAAAAAGCGAGTGTACATGCCAATCCCACGATGTGCGTGCGCATTGCCCAGGGGTGAAGTGTCAAATAGGACGTTAATCATAGTCTGAGTTTTTGATTATTTGTCGTTAATTATTAGTCTTCGCTTTTAGTCTTTAGCCGATACTGTTCCCAGAGTTTCAGATAAGCCATCGGGTGGTGAAGCCCACTCATCATAGCAAAGATAAACCCCGCTAAACCATCCACATACCCTCGGTGTCGTATGTAGAGCCCAAAAAAGGTAGTTAATGGCTTCCAAAATAAATACTCCACAGCACTGAAAAAACTAATCTTAACTTTTGATTCTTGCAACTGAGAGGCTTTAAAGCTGGTATAGGTGTTCCACTTTCGCAGGTAATCGGTAAAAGTTGGATTAGCATAATGGAGCAAGTGGCCGTCAGCCCAGCCTACTTGACCATCGACAGTCATTACTTCATGGACGTCTTTTTGAGGGAGTTTGGCAAAGCCATTTACATAAAGTCGAATACTAGGATCAGGATATTGGCCGCCTTTGGCTAGCCAACGACCGAGAAAGAGATTTTTTCGTTTAATGTTCCACGCTTTAATGTCCGATGCCAGCGTCTCAGATACTGCACTTTTCAGCTTCTTGATAAAAGCCTTCAGTTCGTCATCAACCACTTCGTCGGCATCAAGCTGAAGAACGAGATCGCCTTTGGCAGCATCCATGGCCATTTGTTTATTAATATGAAAGTTGGCTTTATTGGTTGTTTTAATGACTTTGGCTTTAAATTGTTTGGCAATTTTGACGGTATCGTCAGTCGACTCGCCATCGACCACGATGATTTCGTCAGCAATATCTTTAACCGCCTCTAAACAGCGAGCCAGGTTTTTTTCTTCATTGTGGACTGCGAGAACTACTGAGAGCATAAGGGATTTCTAATTTTTACTTTCAAAAACTTCTTTTAAAGCCTGGTAACGATCATCGACTTCTTTTTTTACTTCCGGCCAAAAAATTTTAATCTCATAATCTCGGTGTAATTTTTCTTTGACCCAGGCTAGATATTCATCATAAGTCTTTCCTTCAGGTAAGTGCATCCAGCAAAATTGGAGGTAAAAATCGGTGGTCAGATGCGCTAAGGCGTCGGCGGTGGCCAGAACTTTACCTTCTAAGCTGGTAGGAAGATGCCCGGCTTTACACGAGTGAGGAGCTATGACTTCGGCTTCAATGAAAGTAATTTCTTCTTGATCATAACCAGCCTTGACTAGCACATTTTTCATTTGCTCTCCACTAATCTCATCAAAGTTAACAGCATATCGATCAACGAATGCATCTCCAAAATCATGTAAATATGCGCCAGCAATGGCCACATCTTTATTAGCTTTAAAGCGATCGCTCAATTTTTCTGCGTTTTTAGCTACTACTGGTACATGGTGTTGCCACATCCATTTAGCAAAAGGTTCCTTCGACTTGGTGTATGCTTCTTGAACTAACTCAGCTACTTTTTGGTATTTTTGCATGTTACTAGAGGTTAATTAATACCACACCCATGATCGCTAGTCCTACTGCTACTATTTTAGCAAACAAATGATCTTTTTCTCATGGTTCTATCCTCCACGAGGTGCCTTCCCAGAGTAGCATGGCTTTTTCATGACTCCTGTCTTCGGGGTGACCTATAAAGTGGTAGTGAGTCACCCGTTCTCCATAACGAAAACCAATTCTATCTGGCAACTGACGGACATTAGTCTGCAAATACTGATCGGCCGGAATCTTGAGATACCAAGCCGTTAAAATGTAATGGAAGCCTCCTCCGTCGACAACAGCAACTTCTTCATGAGGAAACCTACGTTCTAATTCTTGGATTGCATCTTGAAAACCTGGAAACCATTTCTTTTGCTGTGTGGGAAATGTATAGAAGTATCTGTAAAAATATTTTGAAGTCTCCAAAAGCATCACTCCCATAAAGAGAACTATAAGTATAGTTGCAGCTTTTTTACTTTTCCCCAAGTGTTCGATTGCAATGGCAAGGCCTCGGATGGAGAGCAAATAAAAGATATAGATGAAAAATAAGCTACGAGTAGTGTGAGGTGAATCAACAGTAATTACCGATGGAGCTAGAGAGACTATTAATAAATAAAGGAGCATCATTTCCGGCTTGATTAGCTCCAGAGTAGCAGCACACCTGGTGGCAGCGACTTTCATTCCGGCGTCAAAATTAGTTACCCAACATTTAAACAAAGTGAAAAATGAAGGGAACAGAGTTAGTAGACCAAAGATGCCTAAAATATACACAGTGAAGTAGGTGTGTCCATAATTTGGTAATGAATGCCAGGGGTGGGTCCCTCCTTCGGTAATCAAAAATCGCGGAGAGAAACTTTGACCGAAGTTCACTAACATTACACCTAGCCAATAAAAGTAACGACTCCCAATACTTGATTGAGCACTAGCTGGCAATGATTCTCGAAAACTTACCCACTGGCTCCAAGTACTTTCATCCGTGAAAATGGTAATGCCACTTTTTTGTGAGGTGAGAGGCCACAGCAACGACATAACAACAACGAAGATAGTAGATAATCCGATGACAGGAATGAACCAGCTTCGCAAGTTCCCCCAACCTCGAAAGAAAATGACTGCCGGCACCACAAAGGGCACTAAAAGTAGGGGGGTGTTGTAGGTGAAAACAGCTACTACCATCAAAATTAAAGCAATTGCATCCATAAAAAGTTGATTTCTATTTCTACTTAGCAGCAGAACTAATGCCCCCACCAATAAAGCCAACCCCACATTGGCTTCAAAGGCGATGCGCGAGTAAAAGAAAAAGACTGGGGCTAAAGCAATGATGAAGGCAAAGAGTAAGCTCAAACTGTCAGAGAACTTGAATCTCTTGGCGAAAAAGAAACTGAGAGGAATCAAGAGTGTGCCAGCTATAACTGATGGCAGACGAACCACCCAATCTTCCAAAGGCAAGAAAGTGAAGAAAGTTAGCAGCAGTAAGGGATATCCTGGTAATTTATAATCACCAAAAGATTCGAGGGCCAGGGGCCAACTTCTACCCCATTCGTCCTGACCCGCTTCTTTCAGTAAATACGCGTTGTAGGCCAATGCCGCTTCGTCTCGATTTAAAATTGAAGGATTACTGCCTACTGAGTAAAACCGAAGCAAGAAGCCGCCCAAGGTGAGCAAAGCTAACCAAAAAATAATAGAAGCAAACCATTTTTTATTCATTTTTTCGCTCCAAAAGAATTAAGACGAGGTTAGTATGGCCGAGTTGTTGCACATCGATGATTATCCCCTCATTTTGATGAGCTAGCTCAGTTTCCCTTCCTGGTTGACCTGCTATGAGGATGCGATTAACATTGCCTCCTACTCGATCCCAGCCGGGAAAATTCTGTTGACGATATTTTTCAAATTGTGTCACATCCACTAGAAAGGAATTAGTTTTGAGTTGTTGAATTTGTTGGGTGGGCAAGTTCCCATATGCTAAGAGCCATAAATAAAACTTATCGTCTGCCAATTCCCAATAAAACTCATCGATTCTATCCTTGTTTTCATAATAGCTGACAGCTGCCTCCTGGTAGCCAGCCAACCACCAACTGGCAGATAACGCAGGATACAGCACAAAATAATAATGCGTAAAGTGCAGTAAGGAGAGCAAGAGCGCTCCTGAGAAAATTAAAGCCAATCGAGAAGAATAGCGGATGAGCCAAGTAGCACCCACGCCTAAAATAAGTGCCATAGGCACTAAACCATTGAGAAAACGGAGTGCATGGGGTGTAGTTTCAGGGATTGAGGCTGGTAAAGCTGCTGCCAAAACCCAGACCGTTAGCACGAATAACAATTTTTTATACCTGTTTAAAAACTCAAATACACCAACTAAGAACAGCGGTAAGAAAGGCACAAGAAAGAGACCATGAGTACCAGTGCCATGCCGAAGATTGGGATCTCCACTTAAAAATAGGAACTGCCAGGAAAAAGTATCAGCCATATTAATCACTAGCTCACGCACCATGAGTAGATGGCGGTGAAAGAAAACCCTGTCTAGCAGTGTATTGCCCCCCATTTGACGATACGTGTTGGATTGGAGTGCATAGTTTTGACTATTGAAGATCGATTCCGTGCTGAGTCGGAACTGATTACTGGCTGCATAATAAGGAGAGTGAAACATAGGAAGTAACAACAGACCGTACAGCATCAGGGGAACCAACAGGCTTATGCCTATGGTACGTCCCCACGCCCGCGACCATTCCCAGGTAACTACTTGGTAAGCAATGAAAACAAGGGGCCAAACGAAACGGACTGAAAAATAGGTATAGGTGGCCAAAGCGGCAATTACCACCGCCGGTAACAGCCACCATCTATTTTTCTTTTGGTAGGTAACCATCAATAAAGAAAGAGCCACTAAAAACTGACCCACATGGCCTTCAAAAGCTGCTCGTGAAAATGTGATGGACCAAGGAGCGATAGCCACTATGACCATGGTGGCCAACTGCAGTAAATGTGAAGTGCTGGCATCAGAGAGGGGTTTTTCGGGATTGAATAGCAACCGCTTTGCCAGCCACCCACTCACAATCACCGTCCCCACGCCAGCCAAAGCGCTGGGAAGACGTAAAGCCCAAGCTGTGGCCCCAAAAAACTTTACACTCAAAGCAGCCAACCAAATATAGACTGGCTGTTTATAGTCACCGTACGAAGGAAAAAGAGCTTGCAGCCAAGAATTGCCATGCATATCTTGTCCCGTCTCTGCTAAAGACCGAGCATCAACCAGCATTGCCACCTCATCCCAATAGAGAGCTACCGGAATTTGACCTAGCTGATAGAAACGAAAAAAACTAGCAACTACGATAATCAGACTCAGAATTAGCCAAAAAACTCGTTTCGACATAGACATACAGCTATCATAACAAGATTAGACGGCAGTTGTTAGAGGATGGTATCATTCTGTTATGCTTGATTATCTAAAGCGCTTGGTTTTTAATTGGCATTTTTTCAATCTCTTGATTATTACCTTCCTAGCTCTTTTGGGGTCTCTGCCATTTTTTCACTCTGGGCTTTACACAGCTCATGATATTTGGCATCAGGTAGCACGTCACTATCACTACTCCCAAGCTTTAACCCAAGGTCAGTTATTTCCAGCCTGGATTAGCACTCTAGCCAATGGCTATGGATACCCCTTATTTGTTTTTTCCTATCATTTACCGTGGATGTGTGGCTCACTGCTGACGACGGCTGGAGCATCAGTCTTCACCTCAATTAAAGCCTTATTTGTGATTACTTTTCTTCTCTCTGGTTACTCAATGTACTTTTTTACGACTCGTTTTTTAAACTCCCCACTAGCCGGCCTGCTGGCTGCCATTATTTACATGTGGGCGCCCTACCACTTTTTAACCAATTACGTCAGTGCAGCTATTGGCACCGCTTTTATTTTCACCTTGCTGCCGCTTGTTTTTCTAGGTGCTCATTTGTTACTGAGTAAGCCTCAACGGGGCATTGGCTACATGGCTTTGGGATTAGCTGGGATCATTTTGTCTCACTTAATTTCGTTTGCTCTCTTATTGCCTTTTGTGATTTTATTTTTTAGTGGGCTGTTAGCCATTAGTTTTGTCATAGATCGAAAGGTACCCATCCTCCTGCGTAGAGGAGCTTCTTTTATGGGAGCGGTAGGACTCAGTATTTTCCTGAGTGCCTTCTACTTACTTCCTTTGTTAAAATTCTTGCCGCTTATTCAAGCTACCACTAGTGAGGCTGGTTTCGCTCAGATCTATGTCAGTAATTTTGTCGCTTTTAAGCAGTTGGTGTACTCTCCCTGGGGCTTTGGCCCCATCATTAGCAATGCAAAAGATGGAGAAATTTCTTTTCAAGTGGGCATTGCCCAGTGGGTAGCTTTGGAGCTGAGCGGCATCCTGGTGGTGAGTTACTGGCTGAGAAGTTTCTGGTCTGCTAATTTTTGGCTGAATTCTCCTTTTTTTAAAAAGGAAGCGGGGCTGGCCAAGGGAGGGTTAACAGTCTTTTCCTTTGCGGTGTCAGCTTTTCTGATGCTTGATTATTCTCAACCACTGTGGGACTTTGGCAACACTCTAGTTGCACTTGATTATCCATTTCGCCTACTGGTCGTGTCCGTCTTTTTTGGTTCCTTGATTGCCGGTTGGGTCATGAAAGCGCTCCGCGTGCCGCTGATTAAATATCCGCTAGCGGCCTGCTTAATCTTGATCGCCCTCTACACAAATCGCAATCACGTTAGGGTTAATCAGTACACAGAGGTACCACTGGATCTGTATGTCAGGTCCGAAAAAACTACCAATACCTTCCATGAATACTTGCCCAGCCAGGCAGACTCTAGCCTGCTTAATGAAGAGAATACAGCTGCTGTCCTTCCTGAAACTATTGACGCTGAAATGATATCTCAGACTACTACCGAGACCGTTTTTGCCTTTTCCTTGGCAGAAGCGACCATGGTCAGTTTCCATCAATTTGCCTTCCCAGGTCAGACGCTTTATCTTGATGACCAACTAATTGAGTACACCACCGATGGACAAGGATTAATTTCTGCTATGGTTGAACCCGGCGCGCACCAAGCCGTGGTACGATATCAAAAACCGATTATTTTTACAGTGGCGTTAATAGTCAGTGGAGTATCTTTACTGGCAGTCTTATTTTTATTACTTAATAAAACCTATGCCAAATAAACCAACTGTCATCGCTGTCATGCCAGCGTATAACGCGGCTAAAACCTTGAAAAAAACCTTGGATGATATCCCCAAAGGTGTCATCGATAAAGTGATTCTGGTAGATGATAACAGCCGGGACGATACCGCAGACCTGGCTAAAAAGTACGGCTTGCAGGTGTATCGCCACCCACAAAATCGCGGCTACGGCGGTAACCAAAAGACGTGTTATACCATGGCTCTTAACGAGGGCGCTGATGTCGTGGTCATGATTCATCCTGATTATCAATACGACAGCTCGCTGGCGCGAGAAATGGTTCAACCCATTCTCGAGAACCGCTTTGACATTATGTTTGGCTCGCGGATCCGTAGTCGTGCCGAAGCTCTGGCCGGCGGTATGCCCGCATATAAATATGCCGGCAATCGATTTTTAACATTCCTGGAAAATATTATCCTCGGTCAAAACTTATCTGAATACCATACGGGTTACCGCGCCTACAGTCGTCAAATCCTTAAAAAAATCCCCTTCCACAGATACTCTGATGACTTTGTTTTTGACCAACACCTTGTCTTTGGGGCTCTGGCTCATGGAGCTAGAATTGGCGAAATTGCAGTCCCCGTCCGGTACTTTGAAGAAGCATCTTCAATTAACTTTATGAGATCGGTCGTCTACGGGCTATCAATTCTACGTGATCTAGGTTTACATCTAATTACTGGTGGAAAATACTTTAAATGATTAAAACAGCTCTTGGCTTTATTTTTACTCCTGATTTCAAGCAGGTGCTTCTTATTGGCAAAAATCGACCTCAATGGCAGGTGGGTAAAATTAATGGCGTGGGTGGAAAATGCGAAGCTAACGAAAGTTTTGAAGAGTGTATTTCCAGAGAAGTGAAAGAAGAAGCCAATGTGCTAATTCCACCAGCCAAATGGCGAGAAATAGCCACTCTTCACTGGCAAGAATGGGAAGCTAAAGTCCTAGCTGCTATTTGGTCTGGATCGGTGAATGAAGTCAAATCACTGACTGATGAAAAGGTTGCCTGGTTCCCAGTAAGCCAACTGCCCAGTAATGTGATGGCGAATTTAAAGTGGTTGATTCCTCTCTCTATCGATGCCTTACAAACTCAGGAAATAGCTGTTGTCGAGGTCCATTATGAGTAATTTTAAACACATCGTTACCTGGATTGAAACTCACTATTGGGCATTTATAGTTGGCTTGTTCTTGCTTACACGTCTTTTCATAGTTTTTTTTCCTACCACAGAGTACTCTGATGTAACTCATTACTATGAGCGCTACGCCAACTTCTGGCGGTATGGCATGGAGCCATACTTCGAACACTTATATGAATACCCACCAGCCAGTGTGCCCGTTCTCTATCTGCCTTTGGAACTTGACCAAAGAGGTTGGGGGAAGTACTACCTCAACTACCGGGTGGAGACATTTCTAATCGAGAGCCTTTTATTTGTTGCCATGTTTTTTACTGTCAAAAAATTCTGGCCCCGGCAAGAGGTAAAACGCAAGTCACTACTAGTGTACATTGGTTTAAGTTTACTGGCCAGTGACTGGCTTTACGAAGGCATTGACCTGACTTTCACAACCACTATTTTCTTAAGTTATCTGTCGATACTTTGGCTTGAACCCAAAAAATTTGCGAGTAAAGTTGTTTTTTGGACTCTCTTTTGGCTATCAACGTCAATTAAATTTTTAACACTACCTTTAATGGTGCCTCTCTATTTACTGACAAAAACCGATTTCAAAAAAGATTTAGTCGCAGTCCTGATAGGATTCTTACTTATTTGGGGCGGACCAATTCTTTACTTCCGATCGGCACTGAGTGTTAGCTTTATTTATAATGCTGGTCGCCCTCTTAAATACTCTTCATTCCCCTCTTACATGGTACAAGTGGCTAATGTTTTTACTGAGAGTGAAATTCAAAGTACTTTAGCCCCCGACTTTGAGTTTATTGGGCCTGTCTCTAATAATGTCAGCCAAATCGTAAAAATACTTTATCCTTTATCAATTTTGTATGTGTTGGCGCTGAGCGCACTTATGGCCTGGAAAAATCAGCATCCCGATGAGGAGCTGAGATACACACCCGCCGGCTTGATACGCTTATGCAAGTGGATATTTCAACCCACCAACTTAGCTCCTGATGATCGCTTTTATCTCATGCTGCGTACCCATGCTCTCTATCTGTTTGTGACTTTCTTTACAGCCAAAATCTTTTCCCAACCTTACCATTTATGGTACTTGCCGCTCATCGCACTCTATCCTTTTGATAGAAGAATCTGGCCTAAAATCATCGCTGCCATTGCTCTCATGTACATCCTTGATTTAACTTCATGGCTGGCCTATCCACTCTGGTTTAGGCATTGGTTAGCTAACCAAGGAGTAGGGTTTGAACCCAACGTCATCAGGGATATTTTTAGATATATTCCGATGCTGGGAGCACTAACGTACTTTCTCACTCGCACGCCTGCACCGGCACTTCATAAATCTTAACGTAGGTGTGCACCCCATTAGTGGCTTTAATCTCTTTGATTAAAGAGTACCCCGCCAGTGTTTGATCGGTGATATACAGCAGCTTTTCTTTGCTCTTTTTTGACCCCTGACAACTAAATTCTTCAGGTGTCATCTTTTTAGCCCATAGCCCATCAATTTCCACGGTGTGTTGAAAACCACTCACTTCTAGTTCACCCAAAACAGCTTGTTCTTGATAGGCAGCGGGATTCATGTGAGTGTAATAAGCATAAAACATCAGCGGATCAGAGAAGAACGGCACTATATTAATAAGCGTGTTCTCATTTACCTGTTCATCGACGTACGCCATTAATTCTGGCATGTATGATTGATAAGAGAACTCGGCTTTAACGGTATGAACGCCATAATAGTCAATCAAATACATCGCCGATTGGGCTAAAGAACCAGCGACGACGACAACTATAACTAACGTCTGAAGTCTGAAGGGAACCAACCATTGAGAGAGCGCTCTGACTCCCAATACCATCACCATAACGATGAAAGGAAAGAGGGCCGAAATACGCACCTTTTGAGGTTCACCGACGATGAGTCCGGGTAGAGCAGCCAACAGTAATCCCGCTATCAGTAAGACTTTGGTAGACGGCGCAATTTCCTTTTGTGAGCTAAAAATTAGAAAAGCTAGACCGATGATGAAGAAGGGATAGAGCAGGTGAAAGAACTGACCATAATGCTCGACTGTCAAAAACTCCTCAACAGCTTCACCCCGAGTGGCTAGAAATTCAGGAGAGAAAGTGTGGAGATAGCGAGAAAAGAGCATTCTACCGATAACCGTTGGTTTATTCCAGATGGCATAACAAAGCTGACGAGGGAAACGCCAATCGCAAAAGGCTCTGTTCTCATCGATCAAAAGCACAATGCCTGGATCCTCTAAAATACCAACTTGCTCAAGACGAGCGGTATTAGCTTTGGAAATAGCGGGATGGAACCAGACAGAAATTAGTAACAAAAATGGCAGCGCAAAATACGCAGTCTGGCGAGGTAAGTTTGATAGCGATTTGTTTTTAGCTCTCATCAACCACCAATATCCAAGCCAGACTATAGCTAAGAGCACAGTAACTGGACGATAGGCAATGTAAGAATACCACGTTAGCCCCAGAGAAAGGCCGGCCAGCACTGGCCAGTACCAGTTTTTTGAATGTGGTACTTTCATCAGAAAAACCAATCCCCACACAAACCACAGTAAAGCTAAGTTTGATTCAAATCCAAATCTGCTTAAGAAGAATGACCAGGGTGAAATGGCAGTTATAAAAGCAGCGAGTAACCCCCACTTTTCTTTGAAACCCAACTCTCGAGTTAGCCAGTACATGCCTAAAACCAGTAACGTCCCCGCTAAGATTGAGGGGTAACGGATGGTGGCATTGCTTAAGCCAAATAGTTTTACCACCGGCATCATTAAATAGGCCCCCATGGGCAATTTTTGATCACCAAAACCTTTAAACAGCAAAGGATATGGCGTTCCATGCTCGTCCGCTCCGGTTTCATTTAAGGAGTAAGCTAGATAGCCGAAGTGAGCTTCATCGATGAAGGCACCTTGAGGAGCCTGGGTGATCATGAAGATTCTAATCATGAAAGCCAAAGCCACAATTAAGGCTAAGATTATTTTTGAATACCATTTTTGCATGTATAAATTGTATACTAAAGTTCATATGCTCGCCATTGCGCTTCTCCGTGACCAAAGACTTCCTAGGCCTTCTAGTACTTTTTTATTCTTGCTCTTTTTCTGCGTCGTTTCTTTCTTTTTCAGATCATATATGATCGATTCTATTCCGCCGGTGATTAGTCATGATGAAATATATTACGTTAATGAAGCTCAAACGGTTGCTTTATCGGGATCAGATTTATCTGGGCAGTGGCACCCCTGGCATTTGACTCCTTCCCATCCTTTGTTCGCCGAACTACCAGGTACTGTTATGTCTGCAGGGTTTATTCTCTTTCCAAATGCCCCTTTTATGGCTGCCAAGTTTGTATACTTGTTAGCGGGCACATTACTCCCACTTGTTCTAGCCGGCATTGTTTTAGAGTTAACCAAACATCGTCCCACAGCGCTCATTACCCTCATTTTAGCTACGGTTAACCCTTGGTTGTTTCAGTTCTCTCGGATGGGCTTTGACTCACTCCTGAGTTTATTTTTCTACTTTTTGGCCTGCTATGTATTCTTGCATTTTCACGATTGGAAAAAGTACTTCCTTGCTTCACTCCTGCTTATGCTGGGCTTCCTCCAATACCAAGGGCTTAAAGTTGTTCTTCCACCTCTAGTCATTATTTTGACAGCCTACCAAGTAATTACCAGTCATCACCAGTCTTGGACACAGACTTTCCAGAAAAATCTGCCGGCTCTTTTTTTCCTCTTGATAAACGCAGCTTTGGTGGTGGGATTTTTCTTGAGGTTGCCAAGCAATTCGGCCAGCCGTCTTCAGGATATGATTTTCTTTAATGACAACTATATTTCTGCGCAAGTTAATCTTAAACGCCAGCAAGGCTTAGCTAATCCTTATCAGGAATACTTTGTCAATAAATTTACCGTCGTCACGGAAGAACTGATAGCTCGTTACCTCCACTCATTTAATCCGACTCAACTTTTTATCAAAGGTGAACCGTTACGAAATCCTTTCTCTGTCTGGGATTATGGCATTTTTCATCCCGCTGATGCGCTTTTGATCTTGATAGGATTAATTACGGTTTGGAATTTATTACGAGGCAAAGAAATCGGCTGGCTGTTAGTGGCCCTGATAGTCATTGCCCCCTTACCTTCGGCCATCAATATTAAAGACACCTGGATCATGTTCCGTTCTAGTTTTCTCTTTCCGTTGCTGCTGATTTTGGCGGCCATTGGTTTTTCCAAGCTGTGGCATTGGTTACCAAAAATGGGTCGAGTTTTTCTGGTTCTGATCTATTCTCTGTGTGTGCTTAATTTTTTCTACCAGTATTTCTATCGTTATCCGCTGTATGGGACTCAAGGTAGCTATTTCGCAGAGCGAGTGATTACTAGTTACACCACTCGACTAGGAGAGGACCAACCGGTAGTTATTTTGGGAGATGAATCCCGTTTCTTGTGGGAAGAGTATCTGTTTTACTCAGGTTCAATCACTAAGCAGAACTTGGCAGAAATTAACAAGCAAACCCTTAACCAGACCTATGAACTAGGAAATGTCCGCATCTCTACTGATTGCATCCAAGCAGAAGATATTCAAGCGGGCAAAGTCATCATTGCTGGGAACAGCGTGGCCTTCTGTCAAGAAGATACCCCAGCTGCTCTCACTCAATCACCGATAGCTGTACCTTCTTTACTCGATAGTGGCGCCATTTTCACCATTTACAATGACCGCTTGTGCCAAGGGTATGGCTTAGATGCTTTTGCACACGTGGATAAAAATGTTTTCGCTGTAGAAGAATTATCTACTGAGGACTTTTGCCGATCATTTCTCATCCAAAATTAGAGATGTTCACTCTTTTCCTAGCTTCAAATCACTTTTGCTTACTTTTATGATCTGCCATAGTGGTTGCTTATGCCAATTATCATAGATAACCTCTTGGGCATACGCATGCGGCGGCTCATTAACTAGCCGCACCACAAAAAGAGCTGTTTCTACACCCTCTGGAAAAAAGCGTTCCCAGCCTGAACCAAAATCTAATTTTTCTGGCACATCAACGAAGTAGTAGGGTTCGAATGAGAGAGTTGTTGAAAATTGGCCATCAAGAGAGTACTCAGCATGTCGATGATAGGCAGCCGGATCGTAAGCAGAGTAAAAAGCGAAGTATAGATGCGTCAGCTGATGAGCGTCGATATGATTCAAATCAATGTAAATTCTATCAACCTCAGGTCGCAAAGCTGCTGTCATTTGAGCAGTTTGACTAATGCCTTCATACCATAGCGAGTTCAAGGTCTTGGGATGGAGGGTCACATAACGTGACCAAAATAAAAGATAGTAACCTACCATACTGCCTATGAGCACTAAAGATGCTGCTCGGCTTATTCGCGAAAAACGACTCCGCTCAAGTAACCACCAACCACCAATGGAAGCTAGGAGCAAAAGAGCGAAATGAAAATCTAGTAGTCGATTAGTAACGGGTGCATCTATGGTCATGGCGTCAGGCAACGGTGAGATTAACAGATAAAACAAGACAAAACGTGTACCATTATCTAAAGTGACTTTCCGGCGACTGAGCAAGTACCCAGTCAGTAATAGTAATGGCAAAGTAAAGACATTAAAGTTACCAATTCCAATCGCGCCTAAGCTATGCCAGGGATTACTTCCACCGTCAAAAAACAGGTAGCCTGGATCAAAAGCAGCTAAGTAATTTTTGACTAATGATTGGGCTATAAAAATGGTCGGCGAGACAAATAACTGCGTCACTTTAAAAGGCACTCCACCCAGCATCATGCCCTCTGAAAAAAGGCGGGCTTGATTTTGAGTTTTTTGGTAGGCAAAAATGGTTGTCTTCAGCTTACCACCGGTAGCAGAGCTGGTCAGGACGTAGATACCTCCACATAGCAAAGTTAGAGCGATTAAGAAGCTACCTAACCATCGGGGATGACTCATAAAACCTTTTCTAAAGATAACTATCACGCCCCCTACGATCAATGGGGCAATCAAGAGCGGCACATTGTACGTTAAGAAGCTAAAGCCAAAGAAAAAGAATGACGGGATAAACCAAAGTGGAGATTTTCTGGCTTTTAAAAGCAACGTCACAGCCGTCACAAATAGAGTCAGGGCCATCATTGGCTCATAGGTTGTTCTGGCCAAAAAGGTATGCCATTGGGCAAATGTAACCATAGCACTGACTAGCAAACTGCGACGTTTATCTGCCCACAGTTCTTGCGCTAGAAAATAACTGACCGGAATTAATAGTGATGCCACAAGGGCAGTCGGAAAACGAACAGCTAACGTATTCAAGCCCAAGAATTTTTGGCTTAAGACTACCGAATACAACATACCAGGAAGCTTGTAATCCCCAAATGATTCATATACCAGTGGCCAAGGTACGCCATACTCGTCTTTGCCCGTTTTAAGAATTGAGTATGCGTTATAGCCAATGGAAACTTCATCTCTGTGCATCTCGCTGGGTAAGCTATCCAAGCGGTATGTTCTCAGGAAAAAGCCAGCTAAAAAAAAGCCGCCTAAAAGTAAGTAAACAAGGGAATTTTTAAGAGAAAGTGACATTTATTCCTTTACTTCATATATTATCCACACGGTTTCGCCTGTGGGATAGGTAATGGTTTCTACCACGGTGGTTTGATGCGTTTTCTGAATTTGAGCCAAGGCTTCAGCTGAAGAGGCGACTAAAGCCGGTGTCTGGTCTATGTCTGCTACTGACCGAATAAACTTAATATTTTCGTAAGCGAGTACTTCGGCCTGATCTTTTGGAGCTTGGACGTCGCTGGCTTGAACTGCTTCCGGATCAGCGGCAGTATAAAACCAGTAGTACATAGCTGGTCGGCCGTATTCACGAGTAATGTAGACCTGCTCATACTCGTCTTTTTTCTCTTCTATGCTGTGAACTAGTTGCTGATACCCATACTGCCACTCATAGGCCTGGACTGTAGGATAAACCAGCGTGTAGTAACGCCAGAAAGCGGTAAATTCGGCGAGGTAGATAAGACCAATCATGATCGGGATCAGGTATTTAAAATAAAACGAGTTGCTCGGAATAACTCGTCTGACGAACGCACATGATTCTGAAGCCAAAAAGAAAATGCCATAGCTGATAACTATCATCCAGACAGGTAAGGTAGGCAAAATGCGTAAAGCATGAGGTGAAGCTTGAGTAATAGCTGCCGGGATGATGCCCATAAAAAGCCAAGCCATAAGAAAAACATGATATTTATTTCCGCGCTGACAGAGGTAATACACGCCAGATAGTAGAAAAAGAAGTTCGATATGGTACAGATGCCCAAAATACTGAATGGAGTGACGAGGATTGCTATCACCGTTAAGAAAGAGAAAATCAAGTCTAAAGTGTTCGAGATAGTTGATCATTACTTCTCGACCAAAAAGCAGGTAACGGTGATAAAGTAACCGAGCCCAAAAAGTGGAACCGGCACTTTCTTTTAATGCATTGCTCTCTTCAATAATACTCAAGTCATTGAAAATACTGGTTTCGGCAAATCGCTGTCTAACGCTCTGAGAGCCTAAAGAAAAAATGAGAGGACTTAGGAGCAGTAAGGCAAAAAGAGCCGACAAGGATACACTTTTCAAACGAGTGAAAAGTGCTGCGGGCTGCTGATTAAGAAAATAAAGTCCCACCACACCTATTCCTAATAAAGGAGCTACTATCCTGGCTGCGTGATACGTGTACATTGAGAGTACCAGGAGCAGAGCCGAAATACCAAGTAAGAGCACTCTCTTTTGACTCCAAAGGCCGGCGACCACTCCCCACAGCATCAGCGCGCTGGCTAAGTTAACTTCCCACCCTGCACGAGAAAACATAACAGCCCACGGGGAAAGGGCAGTCACTGTCATAGCTATCAATGCCAATATTCTTTTATTTTTAATAGTTGATGGTGAGCTGACAGAGTATGCCAGCGCTCCTACGCCACCCACTATCGCTACCCCGCTGAGAATAGAAGGCAAGCGCACCGCTAGTACATTTAAGCCCAGCAGGTGGATAAATGGCACTATTGAGTAAAAATAAAGACTGGGTTTCCAGTCGCCAAATGATTCAAAAGCTACTATGGGCCAGGAGTGACCATGATGATCTCGACCAGTTTTAGCAATGGCATAGGCATCGTACCCCAATGCTACTTCTTCCCAATACTGAGGTAAGTGGGTCACCTTATAAAGTCGTAAGAAGAGCGCCCCTAACAAGATTGCTACTATACCAAAGTAAAACCAGAAAGTAGGTGTTTTCATTTGTACTTACTCACTGTTATCCGTTACAAAAATGGCAAATCTAATCGAACCATCAGACCCATAAATCAACTTATCTGCCCGCTCAAAAGGCAAGTCATCTTTATCTCTGGCACTGCCTACGATAATTGCGTTTTCCCGCAGCAGGTCACCAATTTCCACGTCAGCAAATTCATATTTAATCAGAGACCCACCTTGATACCAAATAGGATTCGTCTGGCGCGCCAATAAGGCATAAATGTAGGGTTGACCATACTCGTCGCTAATACGGATTTTGGAGACTTCGGGTCGTCCTTGTTCGCCATTTTCATAGGGTATCACATACTCCAGCATGGCTTGGTACCCTTCTTGAAAATCTTGAGTTGATGCCTGAGCAAAGACAGAATAATAGTGGGTACTATATTTAAAGAAAAAGAAACAGTGAAGTAAGATTAAGTACCCAATCACTAGCTTTAAAATGACATTTTTCTCTCCGTGGTTACCCAGCACTCTGAGGTTGATAGCCGTATTTTTTATCCATTGCAAACACCACTCAGCTCCTTCTAGCGCTAACAAAATAAATCCAGGCAAAGCCAAAAGTGCTCGGTTGCTGTGTGGCACATCTCTGCCAATAGCTGCGGGAATAATACCTATCACTAGCCACCAAAATGCCATTTGCCATAATCTGAGATGCGTGGGGTTGTGACGATGATTGATGACGGAAAGCAGGCTCAAGACTACTAAAACAAAAGTAGTAGGCAGTAAAACACCCCAAGCACCTGAACCATGGCGTAAGGTTTCGGTAGCACCTAGGATGAGAAAGTGAGGTGAAAAATGAAGTAAAAAGTTTTGGCCGATGATGGCCAGCAGTTCAGTTGCAGGTATATCCATCCCAAACAAAGATGCCTGTTGAAAACGTTCAGCTCCCGCGTCAAAGAGGCTATCTTTAATCAATGGTAAAAGAAGGAGACAGCCTAAGATGCCCCCTGCCAGCATACTCTTGGCTTCTTGCCACATTTGTTCTCGGTAGCGCACTGCAAACATGACAACTAGCAAGGGAGTAACAATCTTAGCACTATGATAGGTATAAAAACTGAGCGCAAATAGTAGCACCGATAACAGTAAAGAAGCGTTTTTAACCATTTTGGAGTGTTTAATTAAGAAAAAGGAAAGCAAAAAGTAGACGGCCCAGAGGATTTCTGCCAGCGCCATTCCTGATTCAAAGCCCACTCGGGAAAAATGAAGATGCCAAGGTGATAAAGCTATGACACTCATGCCCACTAGACTGGCGGCTTCAGCACTAATTAAGGAATTTTTGGAGGATGTTTCCCTCCACAGAGTCCGGATCAATAATCCAAATCCAGCCACAGCTAAGCTCCCGGCTAAGGCAAAGGGAATTCGAATAGCAGTCAAGTTTAATCCAAACAACAAAGTAAATAAGCCGTTGACATAAATAGCCAAGGGCGCTTTGTAATCACCAAAAGAGCGAAACGAAACCGGTAGCAGCTGTAACCATTCGTCACGTCGGGTTTCCCAGATCGCAAAACCATTATACCCAATGGCGGCTTCGTCCCAAGTCATACCGGCTGGGACTTGTCCTAACTTGTAAAAACGGAGAAAAACAGCGATCACAAGAATGCAAATAAATACCAGGCCATACCAACGTCGAGTGGTGAAGTAAGTAATTCGCACCATTTTATGATATCACGCCTTGCGTTTAAGCCACCAGTAGGGTTGCCAAAGTAGATACTGAACCCGCTGCCACCAGTTACCGTTTTTCCAGACAAACTTCCGAGCATTTTTCCAACTCATAGCATCGATCTTTTTTTGGCCGAAAACGGTCTCATTGGTAGTTTCATGAACATGTTCTACGACTGCCATTTCTTCAAATAATACCTGCCAACCTTTGTGGCGAGCTCGGATAGAAAGGTCTATATCTTCCCAGTAAGCTGGGTAAAAAAGTGAGTCAAATCCGCCTAAAGCTAACCATTTTTGGCGGTCAAATAAGCCACTACCACCACTGACCCAAGCCGTTGCTCCACTGGTGAAATTGTCCGCCCGGGAGTGGATAAACATCCCTCGTTGGAACCAGAGTTTATTTTTCCCGCCCTTGATCACAGAGCCATCAGCTTGCTTTTCGATTTCCATACAACCAACGGCAAAGACATTTTCATTTTCAAAGGCCGGAAGCAGATGCGCCAACACATCAGCCTGCGGTCTGACATCATTATTAAGCAAGAAAATAAATTCGCCCCTGGCTGCTGCCACTCCTCGATTCACGGCCCCTGCAAATCGGAGATTTTTGGGATTGGAAAGTATGGTCACGGTAATGCGCTTCTGGGGTTTGAATTCCTCTTTCAACCAGCTGACAGTGCCGTCGCTACTGGCATCATCAACAATGACTAATTCATCACCTGTCCGCAAACTAGCAACCACCGCCGGCAAGTTTTTTTGGAGCAAATGGAGACCGTTATACGTAGGAATAACCGCCGAAACTTTCCCTGGTTGAGTGGGCTTACTGGGCTTACTCTCGGAGACTGCGCCCACCATGGCTGCCAATTGCGATTCAAACCTATCCCGGCCAAAGATTTCTGCTCGTTGACGGGCGCGCTGACTCTCTTGAGCAAGTACCTTTTTATCCGTCATTACTGACAATGTTTTCTTGATGCATTCTGCTTTAGTTTCCCAGAGTAAATGAGACAATTCATCGGCCAAGATTTCTTTTTGGCCTCCTTTATTGATAACCACAGGCACACAGCCATATGACATGGCTTCGGCGGTACTAATCCCAAAGTGTTCTACCTTCTCTGGGTGGAGGGTTTCATCCACTTGATACCCTGTAGCATGCCAATAAATGCTGGCTCGCTGATACCAGGATTCTAAGGCCACTCGATCTAGATCTGTCTGAAACTCGACCGGTAAATCGGCGGCTTGGACCTTGATTTGATCAAAGTAATCCTTATCCTCGACTGCCCCTATTAAGACTAACTTCCAGCCTTTTGTGAGTTCTTTATTTTGGGTTACCAGTTGGCGAAAGACCTCAACTAAAATATCCTGTCGTTTAGAGTGAAGCTGTCTAAAAAATCTGCCCACATTTAAAATAATCTTTTCTTTCTTGCCTTCAGTTGGAGTAGAAGGCGCAGCCGCAGTTTCAATTAATGGCCAATGGACTACGTCAATCTTGGTCGGCCACTTTTTTTCGACCACCTCTTTAGTAAAGTAGGAATTAGTATTTTTAATCTGCCAATTGCTCAACTTTAATTGTTCCCACCAAGATGACTTGTTGAGAGACAGAGGCACTTGGATATGGAGAATATTCTGGCTGGCCAAACTAAAAAAGAGGCTGCCATCGGTCAAATAGTAAAGAACATCCCATTGTCTGGTCCACCAGAGCTTTTGAATGAAGTTGGCTGAGGTACCTAAGGGAGAAGAAATGAACGTTACTCGACTAAGATCAATCCCAAAGTACTGTTGGTACGCCTGCTTGCTTTGTCGGGCGTCTACGCCCGAAACGGCCACAAAAACTTGATGCTCTTGAGATAAAACGGCCGCGCAATCAAGAAGATATTTTTCTCCGCCCCCGAAGTGCTTAGGAATATACGGTGAGTAGAGGCAGATTTTCATTTCAGAGCGCCATCCCTTTTTGGACCGGTTCCTTTTGCCAGAGGTTGGCAATCTCGACTTCTTCTTTTTTATAAAGATCTTCGATCGAAGGATTTTGCTGCAATTCCCAGACTTGCATATAAACTAACATCCGATTGATACCTTGAGTCAACGCTTCAATCATGCCCGGCATGCCGTCTTGATACCCTTTTTGGAAGTAAGCCCGACGAATAAATTCCATGATGCCTTTACGGAGTAAGGTCATAACTGTGACCGGGGAGACGTTGGCTTCGTATAAAAGCTTAGCCTCCAGTGGCGTCCAAGCGATGGTCTTGGACAATCCTTGAATCACGCTTCGATGCGTAAAGTGAGTTAAAGGCGAATGAACCGTAATTAACTCTCCTTCAAAGACTGGACTTTCATGGATTACCCCCTGCCAATTTTTTAAATCTTTACGCTTAAATACTCGGGTGACATACTCGTTCTGCCAACCACCGTGATGGAAATGAGATCCATAAAGTACGTTTTGGCGTCGCATCCGAATCGCAGACGCAGGAGACGTCTCAAGCTGAACCATAATTTCTTTAGCCAAGATAGGAGTGACTCGTTCATCTGCATCTACATAAAATATCCAGTCGGTTTTAGTTCGCTTTAACCCCTCTTCCCTTAACTTGTCAAAGTGAGGAGATTTGAAGTTGACAACTCTCGCTCCCAAACTTTCTGCTAGGCTGGCTGTGGCGTCCTCCGATCCGTTATCTATAACTACAATCTCATCACACCAACGGAGAGTTTCAATGCAGTTGGCAATCATTTGATCTTCATTTTTGGCAATGATAACGGCGGATATGGAAGGCTTTTGATGTGTTTCAATCATATAATTGGTTGTTTTCCTAAGTTTCTAGTCAGCAAATCTTGAACAGCTTTTCTTTCAATTTTGGTCCCATTGAGCAGCTTATCCCCAATCAACCTCAAGGCAGACCATTTGGCTCGCCAAGTACCATACTTGAGACCAATATAGAGACGGTTACGGGTTTGGTAATAGACGGAAATATTTGAACCAGCTCCCTGAGAAGAACCCGCATTTTTATGCCAAATAACCGCGCTGGGACACAACATGGTTTTAAAACCTGCCCGTTGAGCTCGTAAACTTACATCGACATCTTCGGAATATAAAAACAATCGTTCATTGAGTGGACCTATATGCTCAAAAACCTCACGTTTAATTAACACACAACAACCGGTGGCAAAATCTGTTTCTTGAATAGAGTCAAAGTGACCTCGGTCTACCTCGTCAATGCCACGATGGAAACTTAACAAGTGCAGCCAATCTATACTTCCACCTACATACCAAAGGACAGAACCAAGTTCAGCTTTAGCATATGAATTTTTGTGGTATTCGTAGCCTTTAGCAAAGTAGATCTTGGGGTTAACTAAACCAATTTCCGGCTCAGTTTCGGCATATTTATAAAGTTTTTCTAAGAAGTCAGGCGTTACCACCGTGTCGCTATTTAAGAGTAAAATATAGTCCGAGTTGTGAGTATTAATGGCGTGGCGAATGCCAATGTTATTGCCACCAGTAAAACCCAAGTTAGACTCTGATCTGAGTAACTCCACGTTATTTTCCAGCTGCTTATGGGTTAGTTTTAGCGGTTCTTTGGAGGCGTTATCGACGACAATAATGTGATACTTGAAGTTTTTGGCCTCTAATTCCTCGAGTGAGTCTAGGCACTCTCGAGTATCTTTGTCGGTATTATAGTGAACGATAACGATGGAAATGTGATCCATGCAACCATTATAACCTAAAATAGGTTCTATATCTTGAATTTACGACGAAGCCGCCACCAGAGGTTATTAAGCCCAGATGTACGATGAATTTGGTAGTCGGCGATCCAATAATTTACATCTCGCTGAAACTGGCGCAGATCTCGAATTGCTTGTGTACTTGAGGTAGAGTTCTGGTTAAAGTTATCATTTTCCCAGATTTTAAGCTCCACAGCCACTTCGTAAAAAGCCTGCAAAAGAGCTAAAGCCAAGCCGTGCTGACCATCTTTATGCCCCTCTTGAGCGAAAAAGCGGGCTAAAAACTGGTTGCTCCACGTAGCAAACAAAGACCTCTTGAAGACTGGTTCTTCTTTGGCCTCGGCCGCTTGAATCGTGGTGTAACGATTAAGGCGAGCTAAGTACTGGCTCACATTCTGGTAATTGTGATGAATGAGGGCCAACTCCTCCTGAGCGGGGAGTTCTACCACCACTCCTTTGGTGATGGGAATAGAATGGATTTCATTGTCCCAGTTGACGTAGCCTTTCTTAAACAGGCGCAGCACATAATCTGGCCACCAACCGGTGTGAGCAATCCATTTGTTAAAAATCATGTTTTTGCGAGGTAGATAGTAGCAGTCAGCTTCGGCGTTGCCACTGGTAATATGGGTGATCATTTCTTGTAAAGCTGGTGGCACTTCTTCATCGGCATCCACAATCAGTATCCAATCGTGTGAAGCTTTCTGGATAGCGTAGTTCCGTGCTGGTTCGACGTAACCGACGTCTGGGTGAGAAAAAACCTTGTCTGTGTGAGCTTCGGCCAGTTCTTTAGTGTTGTCTGTGCTCATCATGTCGACAATTACAATTTCATCCGCCAGATTCTTAATGCTCTTGAGGGTGAGACCTAATGTTGAGGCGGAGTTCTTAGTGTTGATGACGACGGAAAGAGGCATGCGTTCATTGTACACAAATAAAGTGCGAGCTGTTAGTGGTTTCTCAGCGGAGGCTTTTTAGTTCAGTGGTAATTTTCCGCCAGCCTATAACCAGGAACGTTAAAATGTACGTTGAACCCACGATCACCATGCCCGCCACCAACCAAGCAAAGCTTTGCTGCCAATACGGGAGGCCGAAGTACCCCACTGCCGTCATCAAGAGAGCAGCCAACAATTGTCTCCAGGTATTACTGACAATATCCAGATTAACGTACTGCTCCATATAGTAAATCGGCAGAACTGACGTGAAGGAAATCACGAACGCCGCTAGCGCCACCCCGTTAAAGCCATAGAACCACATCAGGACTGGGGTCAGTCCCCAGGTTAGAACTGTCCACATGATCATTAGTTTCAGCGTAACATTAATTTTACCAATGGCATTTAGGGCGTTCGTCAATGGTGTCGAGACAGCAGCCCAGGCAATACTTAAAGTGAAGAAAATAAAGGTCGGAATAGCCGGTTGCCATTTGGCATAGCGCTCAACTAATTCTGTTACAGGAATAATGAACAGCGACATGCCCACTAAAATTGGGAAGATGGTCAACGTAATAAAGAAGATGCTCTTTTCAATCGCCTTTTTTAACCGCTCTTTATCGTGCTGCAAGCGGGAATACGCCGGGAAAGTAATGGCAATCACGTTTTGAACTGTTAACATGTACGGCACTTGTGACCATTGTTTGGCAAAGGTAATGTAGCCAAATTGTTGCAACGGTAAAAACCATCCCAAGACCAAATAAAAGACATTGTCTTTGATTTTGGCAAGCAAGTCGGCGGCTTGAAATTTCACCCCGGTGCCAATGACCGTTTTGATAATACTTCTATCTAGATGCAGCCCCATGGGCCAGCCCTGGAGCCAGTACATGACTATCACTCCCACTATCGCTCGTAAGAGAACCGCATAGGCATACGCTTTGACCCCGATACCGGAAATAACCATCACCATTAAGACAGTGCTATAGACCAAGTGTTCAAAAATGCTGGGAATAACTAACCGGGAAAAATCAAGTTTACGCTCCAGAATAATAGCTGGAATCGTTTTAAGTGAACTTAGAGGAAAAGAAGCGCCCAGTGCCAACAACACCCAGATGCCAGCCTCGGTCAACTTGGCGTTCAAGACTCCAGAAACTGCCAGTAAAACAGTGCAGGCAAAGATAAACCAAGATAGTAGTTGCTGGACTGTAAAGACAACTCGGAATTCTTGAACAGTGGGTTGGGCTTTCTTTTGAATCAGCGTCGGACCTAAACCAACGTCAGAAAAAAACTGCAATAAACTCACAATTTGAGTGACTAAACCATAAATGCCAAAGGCCTCGGCGTCAAGATATGCCGCAAGTAATAACGACGTGACCAAGCCAATGCCATACAGAAACAAGCTCCGAACCGTATAGGAAATAGCCCCGCTAACCGAGCGTTTTTTAAATTCCTGAACCTCACTTTCACCTAAGGCATCGTCTAGATCGAGGGTGGTATCGGTAGAGGTGGCGGGAGTAGCTTGACTCATAATTGGTTTTTGTTAAACCTGGATATAGGTAGCAGTATGAATATAAAAAGTAGCAATGAAACCAAGCTCATAATATCTGCCAGAACCCTGACTGGAGTTCGTCCAAAGAAAATGGCCACTGTATGTTCCTCAGCAGGCACCCAGACTTCAACTAAGCCGGTGGCAGAAGCGGAAACATCTACTGCTTGGCCATCAACTTCAGCCTGCCAGCCGGGAAAGTAGGCCACCGCAAACGTCAAAGGTGTGGCTTCGGGCAGATCTATACTAAGCATCTTTTGATGGCCTTTGTCAACTAAAATACTCTTGATTTTGGTTTTAACTTCGTCTGCTTCCCTTACCAATTCCTCTTCTTGTCGAGGTGCTAAGTAAGAAGCCTCCGGCTGAGTTGGGTCTGTCCTTACTTTGAGATCCTTGGGTAAATAATCCGGTAAAATATCACTCATTTGTTCGCGAATCCGTTGCTCATCGGCGTAATAGTAACCGGCGGCATCATCCAAGTAGCGCTCTGGTCGAAAATACTGGGCGTTGAAAACCAGAGTCAGCAACAAGACTCCACCATAGAGCCAGCGGCTTTTCTTAGTATTTAAAAATTGGGTGGCTAAACCAGTCAGCAGCGCCACAAAAATGATGGTCACGCTTAACCAACGCCATGGGAACTGGATAAAAGGCAATAAGGGGAAAATATCCCAGAGCCATTTTGATTTGAGTAAACTCAGATAGAGGCTTACTCCTACCACCAACGAACTTAAACTAAAAAGTACCAGCTGGAGACGAAGGGATTTGAATGAGGTCTTCTTTTTTAGATAATGAAAGCAAGTCTGAGTCACCAACACGGTAACAACAACTAATCCAAGCCACTGGCCCCAACCTAAGAAAAATGAAATTCCGTCGTCAGGACCCCATTCCGAACCGCCATACCCCCATGTAGGATTAAAAAATTGTCGAATATAAAGGAAATGGTGCGAGTAGTGAAAGTAGCCCGAGAGAATAGATTCAATCTGCGTCAAATCCTTTTCCATGACAGCTGGAACCATATAGAAGGCCGAGAGGCCGCCCGCAAGCAGGTACCCGAAAGTGACTACGGCCACTCTTTTAAAACTGTCCAATAAGGTAGCTTGGCGTTTGATCAACACACTATACATAGCCAAGAAGATAAAGCTAAGGGGCACAAACATCAGAGTCGTTAAATTGTGACTCAGCATCAGCCCAGCTACGCTTAAGACCAAGCCTGCAAACAGACTCGATTTTTTGGCAGTTGGTTTTTGACTTAAAAGCTCCATTCCAAAGTACAAAATAAATGGCATGAACATAATGGCCCAGGCTTCACTGACTGCTCCGCGGACAAAGAGATTAACTGCTCGATAGGGTGCCAAAGCAATGGCTGCACTGACTAAAACTCCCCCAGTGGTCCCAAATAACTTGCGCCCAAGAAGGTAGCCACCAATGATCGTGCCGCCATTAGCTAAAAGAAAAAGCAGCCGCACGCTTAATACCAGATCAAAACTGAGCCAGTAAAAGAGCGCGCCGACATAGTAAGGGAGCGGCGCGTAAAAAAGATAAAGTGGCATCCCGTAGCCATAGCCAAAGTTTTCACTCCACCGGACGGGAAACTGCCCTTCAGCCAAGCCACGATACATTTCAGCAATCCGGGCTCCGTGGACGTAATCATGGACCCTAAAAAATCCGGGGTGAAATAAACTCCAGCTGGACGCCAAGAAAATAAATGCTAATAGCCAAAAAAGAAAATACTTTTTAATCATCAGTCTCATTGTATGGCATAATAAGAGAATGGTAAATGAAAGCTCTTCACCTGCTCGTATATTTTTGAAGACAATCTTGCTGACTCTCCTTTTTCTTGGCTTATTTATCTTCTTAACCCTGACCAGTCTGAGCATCTTTGCGTATCGTCAGCTATTAACCTTCACTTCTACCGCCGGCATCACACCTCCAGAACTTTTCTCCACTATCCGGTCGGGACTGGCCGCCTCCCCCACTCATACTAACAATCACAAAAATATTTTACTTTTGGGAGTAGATGCTTTAGAAACTCGCGGCACTAGTCAGCCGCTGACTGACACTATGATTATCGCTTCCCTGGATCTTAAGTCTGGTCATGTTCGGACGATCAGTTTACCTCGGGATCTTTGGAGCGCCGAGTACCAGACTAAAATTAACGCTCTTTACTTTTACGGCCAGGAACGTAATCCCAATGAACCCGCAGCTTTTCCGACCGAAGTTATTCAAGAACTAACCGGAGTCCAGTTGCACCACACGTTGGTACTATCTATGGAGCAAGTAGGTCTCCTGATTGATTTAATTGGTGGCATAGAGGTGGAAGTGCCTCAGTCATTCACCGACCCGCAATTTCCTCGCCCAGAAGTAGATGTGACAGTCGAAAGGGATCCGGCCAAACTCTATCAAACGGTCAGCTTTGAGCAAGGAACTGAACATATGACCGGAGAACGAGCGTTACAATTCATTCGCTCCCGCCACGCTGAAGGTGAAGAAGGTTCGGACGTGGCTCGTAGTCATCGCCAACAGTTAGTGATCCAGTCACTCATGCGGTCGTTGCTGGACAAAAAACTGCTGGCTAACCCCGAAAAACTGGGCCAGCTCTATCGTTTTTACCAAGAGAATTTTGCTGCAGCCCTGCCCATGACCGAAGCCATTGCCACCGCCAAAACTCTGGTCCCTGTCTTAGATCAGATTCGATTT
>DASVCZ010000050.1:0-16076 GCA_036381335.1 Patescibacteria group bacterium
GATGGCGCACTTGGGCTGCTTTGTGCCCGCCAAGTCGGCTACCATTAGTCTGACCGACCGCATCTTTGTCCGGAGTGGCGCTCAAGACGCCATCACCGCTGGTATGTCTACCTTTATGGTAGAAATGAGCGAGACTGCCTATATCCTAGAGCATGCAACTGCCAAAAGTTTTATTATCATGGATGAAATTGGTCGCGGCACTAGTACCTACGATGGGATTAGTATTGCTTCGGCCATTGCGGAATTTTTAGTCCGAGAAAAAAACGGCCCCAAAACGTTATTTGCCACCCACTATCACGAACTGCAGGACTTGGCTTTACGTTTTCCCCACAAGATCGTCAATATGCACTTAGCCGTTGAACAGTATCAGGATCAACCAGTGTTTTTGTACACCTTACAACCAGGTCCAGCGCCTCATAGTTTCGGGGTCGCGGTGGCTAAGCTAGCTAAGTTGCCGGAGAGTGTGGTACAACGAGCAGAGAGTTTGTTGGAAGAGTTGGAGCAGAACCACACGCCAGCAGCGCCGAAATTGGCCAAGAAAAATGAAGACACACCAAGCGGCAACTCGGCCATCTTAAAAGAACTCCAACACCTGAATATTAATCAACTGACGCCACTGGCAGCACTCAATATACTTGCCAAGTGGAAAGAGAAAAATGGCCACCATTAAGCATTTGCCTAGCCATATCGTCAACGCTATTGCCGCTGGTGAAGTGGTAGAACGTCCAGCGTCTGTCATTAAAGAGTTGGTGGAGAACTCCATTGATGCCGGCGCTAGTTTCGTTAAGATCGCCCTCACCAACGCCGGTATTGATCGGATCGTGATTACCGATAACGGCCACGGCATGGACCAAGATGATTTGCCACTATCGTTTCAACCCCATGCCACCAGTAAAATTAGCCAGTTTGAGGACCTAGAAAATATCCGGACCTTAGGCTTTAGAGGCGAAGCCTTAGCCAGCATTGTCAGTGCAGCTAAGGTCATTATCCAAAGTAAACCCGCCCACTTGACCAGCGGCTATCAAATAACTATTGATGGCGAAGCTGGAGAACTACAGCCAGTTGGTATGCCCTATGGAACGACTATTATTGTAGAAGAGCTTTTTCGGCACCTACCAGCTCGCAAAAAATTTTTAAAATCTGCTCCAGCTGAACTACAGCAAGTCTTAACGACTGTCACACAACTAGCTTTGGCTCACCCCCACGTCGGCATGATGCTGACCAATGATCAAAAAATAAAAATTGACTTGCCAGAAAACCAGTCGCTGGCGGAACGGGTGTTTTCCCTTTACGGCCATGACTGGGCTACCAATAGCTATGAGATGAATGTCGATGCGCCAGCCTTTTCTCTGTCCGGAATTTTGGGTTCTCCGGTTACCTCTCTTCCCACCAAAAATCAGGTTCTGATTGTGAATCAGCGCCCAGTACGCCATCCCAAGCTGGCTCAAGCGCTGACCGCTGCCTATACGAATCTGCCGCGGAATCGGTTTCCGTTTTTTGTGGTCCATCTCACCATCGACCCTCAGCTGTATGATGTTCACATCCACCCCCGTAAAGAAACCGTCCGCTTTAATGATGAGGCCACGCTCCTGGCTCACATCCGACGAGTCGTCAGTGACCAGCTTAAAGCGGCTCCCAGTTCTTATCACGTCAGTCAACACTCTGCCTTAACTCTCGGCGAACAAGCCTTTTCCTATGCCTACCCACTCACCCACAAAGCTTCGGACCTCACCAGTCAATTATTGAAAGCTCATCTTGAAACTTGGACCACCAAAACCAGCCCACCACAGATCAGTCAGATACACCACACCTACATTAGTATCCCGACCGATCAAGGCCTGATTTTAATCGACCAACACGCCGCTCACGAACGGATTCTCTATGAGCAATTTTTGAGCTCTTATCATCAATTACAAGCTCAATCTCACCGCCAACCTCTCGATCAAGCTCTGTTAATAGAACTGCCGCCCGCCCAAGCTACTCTCTTGGAGCAACAAATGCCTTTACTAGCAGAACTAGGATTTGAGATAGAAGCCTTTGACGACTCAACTTTCAAGATCGTGGCGGTACCGTCTTTATTGGCCGACCGAAACCTCAAGCGACTTTTCGACGAGCTGCTAGCTGATCTGGATGCCAATCCTCTACGTTCCGCCATCGATGACGTCGCGCTCCGAACCATCGCCTACTTGGCCTGCCGGAGTGCCATTATGGCCGGTGACCCGTTATCGTTAGCAGACATGACCGGCTTAATCGAAAAACTGGAGCAGACGCCTCATAATGGTACCTGTCCTCATGGCCGACCAACAAAAATCATCATTTCACTTACCGAATTAGAAAAAATGTTTGGTCGGAAGTAAGGCTGAGATGTGTATCTTTTGGTCACTGCCTTGTTATCTTGTTTTTGGTATCATACTTTAGTAACCAATTACCAAAAGGATCGTATGCAACACTATTTTGATCGTTTAACGGATGCTCAGGCCCAAGCTTTTGCGGCTAAAATTGAAGAACCTTTCAAAAAATTGCCTCACTTACCCGAAGGTATTACTAACTTTTTTGCTACTATTGCTCCTTGGTTAGTTGGCTTAGGTGGTTTGCTAAACATAGTTAGCGGTTTAAGTAGTATTTTAAATAGTGGCAATATGGGCATGTTTGGGTGGGTTGCCCCCTTGGTCCAAGTCAGCCCAGCCTACTTTGTGATTACTGGCGTCCTGCAAATTATCGTCGGTGTCATTTCTTTGGCAGCTTTTAACCCATTGCGGGAAAGAGCTCTCAGAGGCTGGATGCTTGTCTTCTGGACTACCATGCTGGGAGTAGTTCAATCCGTAGTTGCTATTGCCTTTAATTTTGGCAATATTGTGGGAGTTATTATCGGGACTCTAATTGGATTCTATATCTTGTTTGAGATGAAACGAGAGTACAAAAAGTAATTACTTAGCTATGACTACCAAGTACTTGGTTTGCAGTACGTTAACCGGAGTATAGAGGAGTAAGGCTTTTCCATTTTGACTAAAAAGGGTCGGTAACGTTTCGTTATCGACCTCTTTTATTTCGATCACTTGATAGGTATATCGACCGTTATTACTGCCTAGTAAAGCGATAGGATCATTTAAGCTTACATTCTCGAGATAATTTTTAGCTTGACTCAGCCCACCCACTTTTAAAACGATGGTGCCGTTTTGACTTAAGGTTGCAGAGGTAGTTAAGTGCCGAATATCAGTGACCTCTGTTTTTTCCTTGTCCGGCAAAGCCACTGAAAAAGACACATCAGCTAATGAGACTTCTTTAATGGTGATCGCAGACTGTTGGGCATAGACAGGAAAAGGTGAAGCTAAAGTGGTCATGGGGCGTTGGAAAATAACTAGACCCATGCCAAAGCCGAGACCTAAACCAGATAAAACAAAAAGTAAAGGTCGGTGGTTAGTGACAACATTAATACTCGAGTGAAGAAGATTGATAGTAGAGACAAAAGGTCGAGCTATGAGAGTAAGTATCACCCACCACCCCAGGTACTTGAAGGCCGATAGATTTAGATTAATCACCACGTCCCCTTGGGAATTGCGCTTATAGAATATGCTTTCTCGATCAAACATGGTCGTATTATAGCAAAATTAGACGGAAGGGTGCCTAATATAAAGTGTTAGAACTAATGATTTTCAGAATTTGGTTGAATTTTTTAATGGTTTTTATATTTACGTTATGATTGAGATATTCTGCGTGGGCCTCTGCTCGTTCCAGATATGTATGAAGTAATTGTTCTCCCTCAGTGGTAAGCTTAACGTATTTTGTCCGTGCATCCTGAAATATTGCTAGGGAAGGAGGGTCTGTAGTCACAAGATTATTCCCTTCCATCTTTTTTAGAATCCTGACTATCCCTGACTGGGTTATACCTAGCTTCTTTGCCAAATCTACCCGCTTAGATTTATACTCAAAAGACTGGTACAAGAAATATAAAATTAAAAACTCATTGAAATGAGTATTGCTGAATATCCCCTCGAAGTGGTGTACGCACCTATTTCTAGTGGAAGATAAAAGAACGAAAAACTCCAATTTTTCAGATAAGACTTTCTTTTTCATATGCTTTTGACAATTTCCACAGTCTAAAAAAGTCGGTTTTTCAATATACTTAACATGTTAAGTATATATTAAGCATTTCAAAAATGCCATAATCAGGAGTATCAATTTCTGGACGCTTGCGCTCCTCACAGCCTTTCGAGATAATACAACCTATGTTAACTAGTAAAAGAGTTGGACTCTTTTTTTCAGGAATTTTAGCCTTCGGAATTGTCTTTGCTTTAGGTTGGTTTGCCAATGCACATCTTGGTAACTCCCGAATTGCCCTCCAAAACCCTTTTATTGATCAAAAACAGATTAGAGAAAAGCCGCTACAACAATATTCCTTTACAAACCTGGCTAATCGAGAGTATCTGCCTGCAGATATTAAGATTGAACGGACGCTGGAGACTAGAGATGACTTCACTTCCTATTTATTTTCATATATGACCACTGACCGAAAAATTACCGGGGTCCTCAATGTACCAACCAACGCTCCTGCCAGCGAAACACTCTCCGCCATTGTTATGATCCGCGGTTGGGTGCCGAAAGAAAGTTATTATTCCGGGATGGGCACAGAGAATGCAGCGGCCGTCTTGGCTCGCAATGGCTACGTGACCTTGGCTCCCGACTTTCTAGGCCATGGCGAGAGTGATCCGGAAGTTGACGATGAGTGGGGCTCGCGCTTCATTCGGCCCATTCACGTTATCGAACTGATTAAAGGTGTCCAGCAAAAAGGAGTGCCAACCGCGCCAGCTACATCAGAGGCAAGCACCCTTCAGCCAATTGCCAGCGTCGGTCTCTGGGGTCATAGTAATGGCGGGCAAATTGCCATGTCGGTCTTAGAAATCACCGGCGAACCGATGCCCACTGTCTTATGGGCGCCAGTCCTGGCGCCCTTCCCTTACTCAATCTTGTACTTTAGCGACGAAGAGTACGATGAAGGCAAAGCTACCCGGAAGATTGTGACCATGCTTGAAGAAGACTATGATGTCTTTGACTTTACTATCACTCAGCATCTGGATCGGTTAACGGCCCCTATCCAACTCCACCATGGGACAGCTGATGAAGCTGCGCCTATTGTCTGGAGCGATGAGTTTATGGAGAAAGTGGAACGAGAAAATGAGCGACGCGCCACAGTCAGAGCAGAATTAGAGACGCGAGCCGCCACCGACTCGGCCGCGCAAGCTGAGCTGGATGATAACGAAGAACAGTTGTCACCCATCGCTATCGATTACTTTAGATATCCGGGAGCTAACCACAACCTCCAGCCGGGCTGGGACACCGTGGTACAACGAAATCTCCAGTTTTATAATCAAAATCTCTAGTCAAAACACATCTTTACTCCCCCAACTTCAGCTGCTCCCCCGTCCCTAACTGCGCCTCTTCAATTTTGCCGACTCGTTTTTCCATCTGTCGGATCCGAGTACTGGTTAGCTTATCATAATCACTCTTTAAGGTATCCAAAGACCGACCATACTTTTCAAATTGTTCTTTAAATAACGTCCACTCTTTGACAAAACCTCCCACGTGATTAACCACCTCGTGTAACCGGTCTTCCAACATAAAGTTGCGATAGCTTTCCATGACCGTCCGAGCCACAATCAAGAACGTAAACGGCGAGACAATCATCACCCGTTTAGAAATGGCCTGATCAATAATATCGGGGAATTTTTGATTAATAAAGGAAAAAATCATTTCGTTGGGCACAAACAAAATCGCATAATCTAAGGTGTTTTCCTCAGGAATAATGTATTCAGCTACTTTGTTGACTTTTAACTTTAAATCTTGGTTAAACTGCTTGAGGTGCGCTTCTCTCGCTTGCTTACTCTCAGCGGTCGACATTTTTTGAATCTCGGCATAAGGGAACTTGACGTCAACCGACACAAACCGGCTATTTGGCAAAATTAAAGTAATATCGGGCTTGAGATTGGACTTACCCAAGTACGTTTGGCGAACATACTGTTTGCCTTCCAACATGCCGCTACTGACCAATAAATCTTCAATAATCCGCTCTCCCCAGGAACCCCGCAGTTGGTTGTTCGAGAGGACTTTGGCCAACTGTTGGGTTGAGACGCTTAACTCTTTAGCCAACTCACGATGCTGCTCTAACTGAGTACTCAACTCCGAATACTTTTGAGTTCTATCTTTCTCTAGCATCCGGATTTCATCTTGCCGAGTTTTTAAATCGTCTTTTAAGTCTCTGACCAACTTTTCGATCGCCTTTTGCTTGTTATCTAAATCAACTTTAATGGCTTCTTTTTCACTCTCTAGGACTTGTTTACTCTGTTGAGCAATCTTGCCTACACTCATGCCAAATACTTTATTGACTACGTCTTCAATTTCTACTCCTTCCTGTTTCTGGGTCACAAGTTGACGCAATAAAAAATAAAGGCTGGCAAAACCGAGGATTATTACGCTCAGAATTAAGATAAGATCAAGAGTCATAGAAAGTCTAGTATACTGTATTACAATGCACAAAGCCAAATCGAGACTCGTCCGGGAAGCTGCTAGCAGTCAAGATGTCGAAACTATTGCTCGTCCTCACCGGTCAGCTGACAAACCTCGGCTATTCACCAGATACCTGAAGCAGTTACCCACCCTTATTGTGAGCTTACCATTTGGAGCCGTTGTCTTTTATATCCTGACTAAAATCCAACCAGATCGAATTGCTCACGTTCCAGTGCCTCACTCCTACCTTTTACTCTTGATCCCTTTTTTTCTTTTTAGCTTCTGGGTCATGACATTTTTACTCTTAAATGCCCGTCGTGGGTTCTTTTTAAGCCTGCTTTTAACGCTTTTCCTCTTCTTCCGGCTCCAGGCTGTTATTTTCACCTGGCAGGTGGTAGCATATTCCTTATTATTTGTCATTTTCCTAGAAGTCCTTTTTACTTTGACCAAAAGAATAACGTATGTCGGAGCTTCTAAAAAATCTACCTGACCCACTTTGATATTTTTGGTATACTTCCCTGACTGCTTGAGTATGTCTGAAATGTTAGTGATTGGCTCGCCACTTGACTTGCAAATAGAGTACGGAGCGACTGGGCTCGAACCGTATCTTTTTTTGAGTGCCCTTGAAAGGGCTTGTCATACCATTGAACAAGAGGGAAATGGAACTTCATTTGAATGTTTCTATATGGGACAAAGAACCAGCCTCAGCTTGCAGGAGCAAAGGGAACTAGTGGAAATCGAGTTGGCCATGGATGATTTAGGATTCACTGCTATGTGTTTTGTGAAAATAAGCACTGCTGAATTTACGGTGGTGGAAAGGAATCGACTCGTTGAGAGGCTGAAAAATGATCTCGATACGTATTTAAAAGTGAACCCTTATCACCTCCTCTACGAAGTAGTAACTAATGAAATTCTTGACTAAAATACTATGACTGAAGCTCAACTATTCTCTCAACTCATCACTCTCTTGTCTGACATCCATTCCTCATCAGAGATGGAATCGTTCCTGACTGCCTTTCTGACCGAAACTGAACAATCAGTCCTGTCCAAGCGGTTAACCATTCTAGTTTTGCTCGACAGTGGAAAATCTTATGAAGAAATCAGCCGAGAGCTGAAAGTTTCCAGCGCTACTATTTCATCAATCGCCACCATCAAAGATCTTCCCATTACTCAAAAAGCTCTCCAACTCATTAAGCGTGATCAGCAACTTAATCGGCTGCTAGGGTTTTAACTTTAAATGGTGGTTTTTTATTACCTTTAGCTTTGTTCCCTGACCAGGTATAATAGCTTGTCATGAGTAAAAATACCTTTTACCTTACTACCACGCTGCCTTACGTTAACGCTGAACCCCACATTGGTTTTGCCCTCGAAATAATTGCTGGCGATGTCATTAGTCGGTATCATCGATTACTGGGAGAAGATGTTACTTTTAACACCGGTACCGATGAACACGGTCAAAAAATTTATCAAAAAGCCCAAGAAGAAGCTAAAGATCCTCAGGACTATGTTGATGAATACGCAGCTAAATTCAACCATCTGAAAGAGTTACTTAACTTAAGTTATGACCGATTTATTAGAACCACTGATGACCATCATAAAAAAGCTGCTCAAGAGTTTTGGCGCCGGTGTCAAGCTAATGGTGATATTTATAAAAAATTATACTCAGTCAAATACTGCATCGGGTGTGAGTTGGAAAAAACTGACAGTGAATTAGTTGACGGCCGTTGTCCTCTTCACCCTAATAAAGAACTCGAAATTCGTGAAGAAGAAAATTATTTTTTCCGCTTCTCTAAATATCAGCAATCCCTTTTAGATCTCTACCAAAAGAACCCCACCTTCGTGAAGCCAGATGCAAAAATGAAGGAGATCAAAAGTTTTGTCGAACAAGGTCTCCAAGATTTTAGTATTTCTCGCTTAAAAGAAAAGATGCCCTGGGGAGTCGCTGTTCCAGATGATAACGAACATGTGATGTATGTCTGGTTCGATGCACTCGTTAATTATATTTCCACTATTGGTTGGCCTGAAGACATGGCCACCTTTGAGAAGTATTGGCCCGTAGTTCAAATAGCTGGTAAAGATAATCTTCGCCAACAGTCAGCTATGTGGCAAGCTATGTTGATGTCAGCCGGAGTGGAAAATTCTCAACAAATTTTGATTAATGGCTTCATTAGTGTGGCTGGTCAAAAGATGAGTAAGTCACTCGGCAATGTTATTTCTCCTCAGGAAATGGTTGAGCGTTATGGTGCCGACGGCAGCCGATATTTATTGATGAGTCTTGGTCCTATCGGTGATGATATGGATGTAACTTGGGAACGATTAGATACCAGTTATACGGCAGCTCTTTCCAATGGTCTGGGCAACTTGTGTTCCAGGGTGGCTAAATTGTGCGAAAAAGCCGACGTCACCTTAGAGGCAGATCAGCGTTCTCTGACCAACTTCGCTCCTGAGTATTCCGCTTTACTGGCTGCTTTTGAGTTAAGTGACGCTTTATCGTGGGCGATCAACCAAGTATCTGAAACAGATCAGTATTTAAGTGACACCACCCCGTGGAAAAAAACTGGCGCCGAGCAAGCCGATATTTTAAAAACGGCGGTCAAAAAAATTCTGCTCATTGCCTACCATCTTCAGCCCTTCATGCCAGATACAGCCCGGAAGATTTTGGGCCACTTTACGGCTGAAAAAATTACGGCCTTGGAACCTTTGTTCCCTCGTTTGCCCAACTAAGCCGCATGCAAACCATGAACATTATTGATACCCACGTCCACTACAATATGGATCCTCTGTATGCTAACTGGCGTGCTCATTGGCAAAAGGCTCAAGAGCATGGGGTAAAGAAATCAATTGTGGTAGGCACCAACCTCGAAACCAGCCAGCGGGCTGTGGAGATAGCACACCTCGACCAGAATTTGTTTGCTGCCATTGGCGAACACCCCTACGTCTATACCTCAAAGCCCAAAGAGGAAATTGCAAAAGCTAAAGAAGTGCTGACATCATATCTAGACAACAACCCCTCCATCATAGCCCTAGGAGAAACAGGTTTAGATTATTTTCGGTTACCGACAGACGAATCTCGCCACGTACTCATCGAAGCCCAGCAACTGGCTTTCCGGATGCACATTGAATTAGCGTTGCAGCATCATCGCTTTCTCATCGTCCACGTTCGAGACCAACAAACACCAACTGAACCAACGATCGGCAATGCCTACTGGGATGCGCTGGCAATTCTCCAAGAATATTATCCTCAAAAAAACACGTCCACTGCAGAAAGTTCCGAATCTGCGCCTAACGATCTGGGACCACTGCTGTACGACAATGCTAATTACCTTATTGAAAGGTATTCAACAGATAACACTCAACCTCAAACAGACTTTGTACTCCATTGTATTTCTGGCCCAATGACCTATATTGAAGAAGCTATGAAACTTGGAGCATACTTTGGCGTGGCCGGAAATGTGACCTATAAATCTGCCGAGAGTATTCGAGACATTGTCAAAAGAGTTCCCCGCACACGATTGCTTCTAGAAACTGATGCGCCATTTTTACCGCCCCATCCATATCGAGGACAGCAGTGCGAGCCTTGGATGGTGAGCGAAACGGGAGAATATATTAATTCAAGTGGAATCTAATTTTAAAAAGAGGACAATTAACTCACCCTCTATTTGGGAAATCTTTTTAGTTTTGATGCTGTCATTTTCATCAATTTCTTCTAAACCAATCAAAATAGTATTGACCCTTTCTTCCACTTCTTCCACATTGAGATTTGTCTGCTCCATTTTGAACCAGGTATCTGGCTTACTATATACTTCAAAATCTTGGTCCATGGCTACTATAAACTCTTCAGTGTGATACTTTTGAAGCAAGTACTTAATACGTTGAACTTTACTAGCGCGACTGACACTTAAAGATAACTCGTGCGTTTCTATCTTTTGATAAGCATCAATGAAAGAAATAAAGTTTATTAAAAGGTAATATAGTTCACGAACTTGCCGGTGATATGTGTCTTTTTCCTCATTTTTAAGGAATGGTCTGTATGAACTCTGGTTCGTCAAGGTTTCAGCCACACTGGACATATCCATGAACATAAAACCAATTTTATTGAAGAGCCTGTTGATTTGCCATTGTGTATCTTGATTTTCTGCCAATTTAATTAGTTTAGCCCACTTTTCATCATCAGCTATAAAAGCCAAGAACATGTGAAGTGCGCCTGCCATTTGATCTGGAGAGATCATCGAAATCTGTTCTTCTTTGGTAGAATTTTCTTCAATGGTAGTGGCTACTTGGCCTACTTTATCACTAAATAATTTAGGGAACTGAAGATACACTTTGCGTTGTTCTTCAAGTTCGAATAATCGCTGTGACATGACCACACTATATGAAATTACTTTTCATCTGTGAAGTAGTAACTACTTACTTATTACGCGTAGGTTTTTCTTTTCATGAAGAGTTGTAAACATCCCGTTTAAGCCCCCGGGCAGGCAGGGGAGCTCACTTAGTCGTTTACAGGTTTACTTAAGATATCGTGAATTTTTTGAGTCAGCAATACAACCCTCTCCCTAGTTTCTTCATATATAGCTGGATTAGGGTACAACACCTTGTAGGCGTCTAAAAGTAGGTTTAAGTCATTGAGAAAAATAAGAAGTCTAGATTCTTCATTCTGATTGATGATCAACGTCTCATCTACGAGTTGTCTTAACTGCTCAAAAACAGCCACAGCTAAAGCCTTAAACTCCGGTAATATAGCCACCAGCTCACCCCGTCTATCAATAACTACTTTTATGACTTCATTTTTATCTTGCATATTTCTGCCTCAGTGCTATCTTACACACTTAGTATGTATTTTATCTTGTCCTTCCTTATAAGACAAGCAGTAGGTTATACTGCACAGTAGCAATCACACCTAGTATTTCTATGATCAAAACCTATTTCCGCCGCCATCCCGTCCGTACTCAACGGGCGCTGGAAATTTTACCAGGTCTCTTTTCCTGGTCGCTAATTCTTTTTCCTTTTTGGGGCTCATTTATCGTCCCTGAATTTGTAGCCTATTACGTAATTACTTTTGCTGTTTATTGGGTATATCGGTCTTTTAACTTAGCTATCCTTTCTGTAGTAGCCCACTTTAGAATTAGAGCCGCTTCCAAGTTTGACTGGATTACTGACCTCAAAATTCAACTCCCTAAAACCTGGGATACCATTCACCACATTATTGTTATCCCTACTTATAAAGAGCCCTTGTCTACCTTAGAACGGACGCTCACAGCACTCAGCCAACAGTCATATCCTTTAAAAAATATCCATATTATGCTGTCCTTTGAAGAGCGAGAAGGATCCGATGCTATCGAAAAAGCTACCGCTCTCAAAAAAATGTATGGCAGTCTCTTTGGCAACCTATGGACGACGATGCACCCTGACATCGAGGGAGAAGTTAAAGGTAAATCTTCTAACACAGCTTGGGGGGCACGAGAAGCCAAAAAACTCTTGGTCGATACTCAAGGTATTGATATCGAGAAAGTCACTATTACTAGCGAAGACGCCGATGCTCTTTTTCATCATCACTACTTTGCCTATCTGACGTACGATTTTCTGAGAAATCCCAAGCCTTTTAATCGAGTCTGGCAAGGAGGCATTGTCTTTTATAACAATATTTGGCGGGTACCCTCACCAGTGAGAGTGTTGGCAGCTATCTTTTCGGTCACCCAAATGTACATCTTGATGCGCAAGGATCGATTGGTCAACTTTTCTACGTACTCCACCTCTTTAAAACACATCCATGACATTGATTACTGGGATACCGATGTTATTCCCGAAGACTACCGGATGTTCTTTAAATCGTACTTTGCTAAAAAAGGAGACTTTGAAGTGGAACCCATCTTTCTGCCTATTTATGCCGATGCCGCAGAATCGAGTGGCTTCTGGAGCACTATGAAGAATCAGTACGAACAACTCAAGCGCTGGGCTTGGGGCGTCAGTGATGATGCCTACATCGTTCGTCAGTTTATCTTGGCGGAGGGCGTACCTTTTTGGGACAAAACCATTCGGGTCTTAAAAGTAATCGAGGACCACTTCTTATGGCCAGTCAACTGGTTTGCTATTACTATTGCGGCCTTTTTGCCACCCTTACTTAATGAAGATTTTACTCGGACTCAACTGGGGAAGACGTTACCTCAAACGACTTCGTTTTTATTGACTTTGTCGCTGGTGTCGATGATCGTCATTTTTATGATTGATGCCGCTAACCGCCCCCCTCGTCCTAATAAGCGTAATCTTTTTTCTTATATTCTCCAGCCATTGGAGTTCTTTTTATTACCCGTGATTGGGTTTTTCTTTTCTGCGTTGCCAGGATTGGATGCCCATACCCGCTTAATGATTGGCAAATATATCGAGTACAAGGTGACAGAAAAGGTGTAAGGTCACAAAAAATAACTCTCGCTTCTTTATAAAAAAACAGCTACTATTAAGCATATGAAACTGCTCACTGAAAATTACATTACCCGTGGCTTCTGGGGTGATGAAGCTTGGACCGCCCTTATTTCTCAACGTTCGATTCCGGAAATGCTGCGCGTGACCGGCGAAGATTTTCACCCACCCATGTACTATTTGCTGGTTCATTTCTGGGGCTCGATGTTTGGCTTCAGTGAGTTAGCTATTCGGAGCTTATCGTTTATTTTCTTTGCAGCCACGCCTCTCATGACCTATTTCTTGTCTGGGTTTCTCTTTAAGGAAAAATCTTCACGCCTTTTAACCAGTGCCTTGGTTACTATCTCGCCAATTTTGTTTACCTATGCTTTCGAATCTCGAGCCTATGCTATTCTCACCTTTTTATCGGTGGCAACCAGTTTCTTATTCTGGAAAAGTCGGACTGCCAAAACCTGGAAACTACCCTTAGCATACATGCTGTTGTCTGCCTTCACCGTCTACGTCCATTACTACGCTTGGTTTATTCTGGCTGCACACGGAGTCTATGCCCTACTTTTTGAATGGAAAACGATTAAGAAAATCTGGTGGGTGGGAGTAGGCGTCATCTTGATCCAGCTCCCTTGGGTGCCCGTGCTTTTTTCTCAGGTGAATTCGGTCAGTAACAGCTACTGGATTGGCGCCATGAACGCTCGAACGCATCTAGAGTTCTTTTATCGGGTAGCTGCAGGTGACATTGGCATTACTCTGCAAATAACGACGGGCCGAGTCATTGCCTTGATCGTAGCCGTGAGTTTAGTCGCTCGCTTTTGGCAAAGAAAGACGACTCCTTTCTATCGTTTCCTGTTATTATGGCTCGTTGTACCCACCTTGATCCCAACCTTGATCTCATTTTTTGTACCTGTTTTTTTCTACCGCTACTTGATCTTTAGTTCGGTCCCCCTACTGCTGCTAACTGTCGACGGGCTCCGAACGTTGCCCAAGTTCGTGGGCGTGGGCGCCACCTTAGTGGTCATAGCGCTCTATCTAAGTCTGACGTGGACTCGCTTCGTGCAGTACCCTCACACTATGCGCCAAGAATTAGCTACCATCTATGAGACCAAACAACCAGGTGAAGGCGAAATTTACACCGTGCTGCCTTCGTTTGCTGAAGTCATGTACTATGCCGGGCCCACCGAAAAGATTATCGTCACCCCTGAGGGCTTAATTCAGTTTTCTGGTAAAAGTTTGCTGGATTCGTTTGTTCGGACTGGTGAAGTCACGATTGCCGAACCGCCCACTGACGCCGAGTATTGGTATCTAGAGCCAGGACCGAAGAGTAGGTTGGTGACACCCGCCACAGATTCTAAGTAGCTACTAGCCACCAACTGCTAACTACTTCATAATAAAAATATGTTGCGTAAGCTCAAGAAAATCGATTGGCACCTCCACCATGAATTTCCGCTTTTAATTTTGCTCCTGATTTTAATTGTTCTGAGACTACCTAACTTTCTAGAACCGTATTGGTACGGCGACGAAGCCATTTACTTGACCATTGGCACCGCCATGAAACAAGGGGCTTTGCTGTACAAAGATATTATTGATCATAAAACGCCGCTCATTTACTACTTGGCCATGGTGCCTAGCCAGGTTCACTTCCGCTTGTTGCTCACTCTCTGGATGATGGTCAGCACCACAGCCTTTTACTACAGTGCCTTGAGACTGCTAAAAAGCCTTAAGATAACCGTTTTTTCCACTTTGATTTTTGTCTTACTGACCACCTTACCTGCCTTAGAAGGTAACATCCCTAACGGCGAACTATTCGTGATGGGTTTTGTACTGACTGCCTTAGCTTTACTCATGAATACTCAGCTGTACTATCAGTTTTTTACGCTGTCCTTCACCTTGGTTCAAGCTCGCAAGCATCATCATCCTATCTTGCAAGTACTGACAAACTCTCTCCATAACACTCGCGATGTGAGCTTATTTTTGGGGGCAGGATTTTTGTTGGGCTTGGCAGTCTTAACTAAAGTCCCAGCCATCTTTGATGCAGCTGGCTTACTCTCCGTGGCCTGGTTTGTGGTGGTCGATTCTTTTAGTTATAAAAAATTCTCTTTGTGGCGAGAAAAAGTTGTCCAGGTTATAACTCAGGCAGGATTGGTCGGCATTGGTATCCTGAGTCCGATTGTACTCTCGATTGGTTATTATGCACTCAGAGGCTCTTTGCCTGAATACCTTGAGTATGGGTTGTTGTATAACTTTAGATATATTCAGTCGTGGGGGTTGCCGTTTAGTGATCCCACCTTAGTCTGGTTTTTTAGTTTCCCAGGTAAGATAACAGTGGTTCTGGTTGTTGTCCTCCTGTTGATGGCATTTAAACGGTGGCTGACTCCGGCTTGGCAGTTTATAGTTGCCTGGTCAATGGTGGCCTTATTTGCTAGTTTGCTCTCCAGTCGGCCTTATCCTCACTACTTCCTGCAGCTGGTACCACCCTTTTCCTTATTAGTGGGTCTTTTAATTCAAAAGCTTTACCAACTCCGCCAGAGTACCGCCAAGCTCTGGTATCGAGTCCGTTACTACGCTCTGCCGATTGTGATTGGCGTCATTCCCCTGGTACTCCTGGCTGCGGTTATGAACCTACTCAACGTTGGACTTTATCCGACTTTTAATTACTATACCCGCTCACTTCGATACGTCACCGGTCAAATGAGCCGTCAGGCATACTATCAAAGCTTTGATGGGTTAATGACCGAGAATTATGAGGCGGCCGAAATAATTGTTCTCAGCGATGATCCTCATCTTTTCATCTGGGGGACTAATCCACTCCTTTATGCGCTAACTGAGAAATCTCCTACCGGCCGCTTTACCGTTTCTTTTCATATCAAGGATTTCAAAGCCGAAGCGGAAACATTAGCCGACCTCAAAGAAGATTCACCTAAATACGTGGTCATCATGGAAAATGAGGTGCCTTTACCCGGTTTGACAGAGTACTTATCAGAAGATTATATTATCAATAGTAATTTCAGTCATTTTACGCTCTGGCAACGGTGGGAGAATCTTCCCCGGTAATTTTATAATGCGGCTACTTTCCCACTTTCCTCGTTCACTCAAAACTCCTTTACTATTAATTATTTTAGTGAGCTTATCTTTAGCTTTGGCCAGCTTAGTCTATTACTTTAGAATTC